>NZ_RAPV01000001.1:3641989-3945488 GCF_003610295.1 Paraburkholderia sp. BL23I1N1 | reverse complement strand
ACCGCTGTGCAGGTCTACGTACCCGAGCAGGAACTGACCAGCGGCGTCGTCAAAATTCAGGTGACCGAAAACCGGATTGGCAACATCACCGTCACCGGCAACCAGCACTTCAGCGAAAAGAACGTCCTCGCGGCACTACCGCAACTCCAGCGCGGCCAGTCGCCGAACCTGCGCAAAATCTCCGAAGCGGTACAACTGAGCAACGACAACCCAGCCAAGCAGGTCGGTGTAACGCTGACGAGCAGCAACGAACCCGGCACGGTCGACGCCGAAGTCAAAGTGGTGGACGCCAATCCGCTACACATCTTCGCGACAGTCGATAACACCGGCGCGTCCTCCACCGGCCGCTGGCGCACCGGCGTCGCTATTCAGGACGCCAATCTGTTCAACCTCGATCAGGTCGGCACGCTGGCGTACACGACGTCCCCCGACAGCCCGAGCGGCGTGAGGGTCAACGTCTACTCCGTCGGCTATCGGATTCCGCTGTACAGCCTCGGCGACAGCCTTGATTTCTTCTACGGCAAGTCCGACATCAACACGCCAAGCGCGTCGCCGACGCTCGGCGGCCTGCTCGGCTTCACCGGCAAGGGCGACATCTACGGTTTCCGTTGGAACCACTTCTTCGCCCGCCGTGGCGAGACCACCAGCAAGCTGATCTTCGGCTTCGATTACAAGAAAATCGATTCAACCTGCAACGTCAATGGCGTGGGGGTCAGCACCGCGGGACCGACGCCGCCAATCGCGTCCTGCGCGCCCTACACCACGATGCCGTTCAGCCTGACGTATAGCAGCCAGACTGTTGGCGTCAGACAAAGCATCGACTACGACATCGGCATCTCGCGCAACGTGGCGACCGGCACGCAATACACCAACACCGACGGCCGCACAGATCGATATTCGTACCTGACGCCCGGCAGCCGCGATACCGTCGACGGCTTCATGATTCTGCACGGCGACGCCTCGATCATTCGAAGCTTCGCCAACGACTGGCAGTGGCGTATCGCCAGCACGGCGCAGGCCACGAGGAACCCATTGGTCTCGTCGGAACAGTTCGGCCTGGTCGGCATATACGCCGTGCGCGGCTTCACCGAGCGCGCGGTGGTCGCCGATAGCGGGATGTTCCTCAATGCCGAGATCTACACGCCTCAACTCGTCAGCAAGGGCAACCTGCGTCTGCTGGCTTTCTTCGACTTCGGGTATGGCCACAACAGCAATGTCGGCAGCAGCGGCATTCCGGCGGACCTGAACGTGTCGAGCATGGGATTAGGCGCACGCTACGTCCTGGCCCGCAACGTCAACATCAGGCTGGACGTCGCGCGAGTCGAAGCGGCCGGCAATTCACTCACCGAGAAGCGTGGGGACATTCACGCCGATGTCGCCGCGAGCATAGGCTTCTGATATGACAAGTCGAGATCAATCGAACAGGCCGCGTTCCTTGCGCCCAAAGACCGTCTCGCCGTTGCGCATGTCGGCGATGGCTGTTGCGGCCATGCTCGTGACGTGGCATATCCCGTCCATGGCGGCAGCGCCCGCGGCCAACACACTGCCGACAGGCGGCACGGTAACGGTCGGCGCCGCCACGATCACGCAAAACGGCAATACGCTCAACATCAACCAACGCAGCGGTTCGGCGATTGCGAGCTTCGGTACGTTCAGCATCGGCGCCAACGCGGTAGTCAACGTCAACCAGCCGGGGGCAGCATCGTCGTTCCTGGCGAGAGTGACCGGCTCGGACCCTTCCCAGATCTACGGCCTGCTCAAGTCGAACGGCACGGTCGCGCTGATCAATCAGAACGGAATTCTGGTCGGCCCGTCCGGCGTGATCGACGTGTCGCGGTTCATCGCCAGCACGCTCAACATCAGCGACAGCGACTTTCTGGCGGGGCGCCTGACGTTCAATACCCGCGAGGTTGCGGGCCGTGTCGAGAATCAAGGTGTCATCAGGACGGCCAACGGTGGCAGCGTCTACCTGATCGGTGCCGACGTGAAGAACAGCGGTGTGATCACCAGCCCGAACGGCGAGGTGCTGCTGGCAGCCGGACAGACCGTGCAACTCGTCGACACCGGCACACCGGGTGTGACGGTCAACGTGACCGGCAGCAACGGCAGCGTGACCAACCTCGGCAACATCGCAGCGGAAGCGGGCAGCATCGGCGCTGCTGCGGGCCTGATCAACAACAGCGGCGCCATCAACGCCAGCAGCGTGGTGAATCAAGGCGGGCGGGTTTTCCTGCGCGCCTCGCAAAACCTGACCACCACGGCGGGCTCGAACATTACCGCCGACGGTGCGGCTCAGGGCGGCAACGTCACGCTGGTTTCGGACAAGCTTGCGTATCTCGACGGCACTATCTCGGCCACCGGCTATGCGGGACCAGGCGGCTATGTCGAGACTTCGGGCAAGCAGTCGCTGGACGTGGTGAAGCTGCCAACGGTCGGCACGGGCGGCAAGTGGTTCATCGACCCGTATTCACTCGACGTGGTGGCGGGAGGCTCCAGTAACGCGAGCAATTCGGGCAACGTGATCACCTCGACGGGTTCGGGCTCCACCATCAGTGCCGGCACCGTCTCGGGCGTGCTCAACAGCGGCGCCAGTGTCGTCCTCGCGACCGGCGCCGATGGCGCAACCACCGGCGGCGACATCACCGTTAGCGCCGCCATCAACAAAACCAGCGGCTCGGCGGCATCGCTAACCCTGAACGCCGACGGCAACATCAACATCAACGCCGGCGTCACCAGCACCTCGAACACGCTCGCGCTGAACCTCAACACCAACGCGAACGGCATCGAAAGCGGCACGCACACGGTGACTGTCAGCAACGCCACCCTCGGCCTCAACGGGGGAGCGCTGACCGTCAGCGACGGCTCCAGCGCGTCCGGCAACGGCAATATGATCCTGGGGAGCGGCGGCTCGTTCGATCTCAGCCACGGCGGCAGCGTGTCCACCGGCAACCTGACGCTTCTTGCCGGAGGCACACTGAACGCCAATGCTTCCGCCAACCTCAGCATCGGCACATTGACCAACGGCGGGACGTTGTCGCTGAGCCATTCCAGCATGAACGCCGGTTCGTTCGTCAATACCGGAGCGGCCACGTTTGCCAACGTAACGGGAACGGTCAGCAATGTCAGCAACCAGGGCAACCTGTCGATGACATCGGGCACTTCTCTTGCCGGCGAAGTATTCACGAATACCGGCAACCTCGCGCTGGACAACGCCACCCTGAGTTTCAGTTCGTTCACCAACGACACAGGGGGATATCTGTCCGGCAACGGCACGATTTCGGTGGCGTCCGGCAATGGTGTGCTGCTCAACAACGGCACGATCTCTCCTGGCGGCGACGGCGCGATAGGTTCGCTGTCGATCAACGGTGGCTATAGTCAGAGTTCCACCGGCACGCTGCTGATCGACGTCGCCAGCGCGAGCAGCTACGACACGCTGAACTATTCCGCGCCGTCTCTTTCGCTGGGTGGGACGCTGCAAACAAATTTGCTGGGTGGTTATGTCCCGACGTTGAGGACAACTTTCGCTGTACTTTCGGGCCCCGTCAGTAGCACCGCACCCGGTGTATTCCGTCATGTTCTCGGCAACGTGATCGACAACAACGGCGCCCTGCAGATGATCAAGCCGGCTTACAACCCCTCGGGGCCGGGCTTGTCGCTTGCCATGGCAGGATCGGAAACCATCACTTATACGGGCACCGCCGAAAGTATCTGGGGCAATACCTATTTCTGGTCTACCGGGTACTTCCCGACGGCCATCGACAATGTCGTCGTGGCTGCGGGCGGACGCCTCGCGCATGGCTTCTACGACGGTGTCGATACGGTCAATAGCATCACGTTCGGCGCGGGCTCCAATCTGTACATGTCTGGCGGCACGCTCAATGTGACCAACCTCAACGGCAGCGGAAGCGTTGCTGTCGGCGGCGGCGTTCTGGGTTATACCGGCGTCGCCAACCTGAGTTCGCTGTCATTGACCAACGGGGGAAGCGTCGTCGGCACTGGCAGCGGTTCCCAGCTCAATATCACCGACAGCTTTTCGCAAAACGGCGGCACGATCTCGACCAGTGGCGATATGTCGGTGACGCAAAGCACCGGCGACCTGACGGTGGGCGATATCACCGCGCGCAACCTGACGCTGACCGCGGCAAGCGGCGCGATATCCCAGGAGGATTCGCCACTGCACGTCACGCAGCAATTGAGCACGTCGTCAGCCAATGGCACGACCCTCACCCTTACAGGCAATCAGATCGCCGGAATTTCCGCGAGCAATGTCACCACCGGCGACATCGCGATCGTCAATCGGCTCGACACTTCCGACACCAACGCGGTGAACGTCAACCGCATCGCCAACGCGGGCGGCAAGGTCAGCGTAAGCAACACGGGCGCGATGACCGTCGGCGCGGCCGGTGTCAATGCGACCGGCGGCATCGATCTGTCGGTCGCCAATACCGGTGCTTCGACCGACAATCTCACCCTCAACGGTGTGCTTACGTCCGCTGGGGGGAACATCAACTCGTTCGCCGGCAACAACCTGTCGGTCAATGGGAACGTCGCGACATCGGCACCGGGATTGGTCACACTCACAGCCGTCAATGGTGCCGTGACGTATGCGGCTGGCGTCAGCATTACGGACGCTCACGGTACGGTCGTGCCAGTGGCGGTTGTGGTGCTGCCTGTGACGCCTGTCACACCGGTGAGCTCCACGACTCCCACGACTTCTGATTCTTCGCAAGCGGTAGCGTCCGCGGTTACGAAAGCGGTAACGCCAGTATCGAATGCCGTCGTTCAGGCTGTGACGTCCACATCGGCCGTCACCACGACTGTCACGACGACGACACTGCCAGCCGTCACCAACAGTTCATCGTCCACGGAACCCACGACAGTGGGAGGTGAGCCGGGCACGTTCGGCGGCACCGACATGACGACAAGTTCAAGCCCAAGCGTCAAAAAACCCGCCGTCAAACTGTATTGCAGCTGATATCTCGACCATGAAACGAGTCACCAACACACCCCATTGGCATGACCGCACGATGTTCCGGCTCGCGCGGCAACTCCTCTTTCTGCTGGTCATGTTGGGCTGCGGCAGCAGCGCCTACGCGCAGGCTGTGGGCACGGTGACGCACCTGTCCGGCGTGCTGACAGTGAAACATGCCGACGGCGGCGCTGCGGTGCTGGCGATCAACTCATCGATATTGCAGGGCGACACGTTGGTTACCGAAGCGAACACGTACACCCGGGTGAAATTTGTCGATAACGGCGAGATGGTAGTGCGCCCGTCTTCGCAGGTCGTTGTTAAAAGTTACGTGTACGACGTGGATCACCCGGAGAAGGACAATGTCGCCATCCGGCTGGTCGCCGGCGGCCTGCGCTCCGTAACCGGCCTGATCGGAAAGCGCAACCATGATGCCGTCAGCTTTGAGACGCCAACGGGCACCATCGGCGTACGCGGCACCAACTTCGGTGCGCTGTTCTGCCAGAACGATTGCGGCGGCGTACCGACCACGAGCGGGAGAACGCCGCAGAATGGTCTGTATGTCGACGTGTCGCAGGGCGCCGTCGTGCTCAGCAATCCGGCCGGCCAACACGTATTTCAGTCCGGTGATTTCGGCTATGTAGCCAACTTGAATGCACCGCCAATAGTGATACCGCCGACACAGGGCGTGCCGGTAACGATGCCGCTGTCGATCAGTAAGAATGCGCCGGCGTCGCAGAATTCCAGCTCGACGTCCCATGACGTAGATTGCGTGGTGCAGTAAATGCCGCAAGCAACCCGGCCCACTGTCATAGCGTGAGTCCGGGCCCAATCCTTCGATCCCTTCGATCACGCGTTCGAGACTGCATCACCACGATCACCACGATCACCACGGGATCGTTTCGTTTTCCCAGCGCGTGAACGTTCCTGTGGGGCCGTCCGGGCCCAGCAGCGCAACGCGCACCGCTTCGCGAGCGCCCTCCTCGACGGTCTGCGTGCCCGCATATCCATTGAGGTTCGTCCTGGTGAAGCCCGGGGAGACGGCGTTGACCTTGATCCCCTCCGGCTCCAGTTCGATCGCCATGGCGACCATCAAAGCGTTGAGCGCCGTCTTGGACGCTGGGTAGACCGGGCCAAAGATCCCGCGGTAGGCAAAGGCGGGGTCCGAGTTCATCGTTAGGGACCCAACACCGCTCGACACGATGACGATGCGGGCACCCGGCGTCTCGCGCAGGATTGGCAGCATCGCCTGGTAAACGGCGAGAACGCCGAACACGTTGGTGTCCCACACCGCGCGCATTTCTTCGAGAGACACGTTGCTCGCGCGGGTCGTCTTCGCGTACTCCTCGACGGACTGCCCGGGCCGCTTTTTCGTATTCGAAATGGCTGCGTTCTGCATGAGCACGTCGAGGCGGCCAAACTCGTTACTAACGCGCCCCGCCGCAGCTTTGATCGAAGCCTGATCCGTCACGTCGAGCTGGAGCGCATGGGCGTTCGGCCCTACCTCCCTGGCCGCTGCCTCTCCGCGTTCGAGATTGCGCGCCCCGACCAGCACAGTGAAACCGTGTGCCGCGAGATCCTTCGCGATCTGAAGACCGATTCCTTGATTGGCCCCGGTAACCAGGGCAATGGGTTTGTCTTGCATGGCAAGCTCCTTGTCGTATTGCGAAGTAGCGCGCAGAAGTTCAGGGTGGTGGCGCCGCCGGGTCAGCTAACCTCGGCCGCCCATGCTTCGGCGTCGGCGCCGGCCGGGATGCGCATCGGGGATGACGGATCGGTTGCCGCGCGCCACACGGCTTCGGCGACATCCTGTGCCCGCGTGATCGGGGCAGACGTATCCCCCATCATCGCAACAACGCTCTTGACGAGATCGGCATACGCCTCGTGGTCGAAGCCGTGAATATGGGCGCGCGCGTTCTCTCCGAAACGCGTATCAGGCGCACGGCCCGGCAGCACCAGACGCACCCGCACGCCGAACTGCTCGAGTTCCAGCGCCATCGACTCGGTGAATGCGTTCACCGCCGCCTTGCTCGCGCGGTACGCGGCGATCAGCGGCAGTGCCTTCAGCGTCACGCTCGACGTGACGTTCACGACGACGCCGGCCCTGCGCTGCCGAAACTGGGGCAGCACCGCTTGCGTCACTGCGATCGTGCCAATGGTGTTGGTCTCGAAGACATCGCGCACCGTCGCGATCGGGACGAGTTCGGCAGGGGCAGCCGCGCCGAAGCCCGCGTTGTTGACGAGGACGTCGATCGGGCCTGCGACCTCGACAGCCTGGCGAATGCTCTCCGGGTTGGTGACATCAAGCGCCAGCACGCGCAGGCGCTCTGAAGGCGGCAGCACGTCGGCGCGCGGTGTACGCATCGTGGCGATGACCTGCCAGTCGCGAGCCAAAAAGTAGCGCGCGGTCTCAAGGCCGAATCCGGAGGAGCAACCGGTGATCAGCACGGTTTTCATGGGAAATCCTGTGGTGTGGGTTGGGTGTGTCCATACGATAGATCCCTGAGACCGTACTTGCTACAATCAATCATCCGAATTTCATTTGCAGGAGTCCGGCGATGATCGATCCATTAGCCGAAGTCGTGACGCTGCTACAGCCGGGCGCCCGGTTCTCCAAACTCGTCCTTTGCGCCAGTCCCTGGCGCATTAGCCGCTCGGATGCCGGCCAGCCGTTCTATTGCGTGATCCTCGAAGGTGGGTGCCGAATCGCGATCGACGGACACGAGCCCATCGAGCTCCTGTCGGGTGACTTCGTCCTGATTCCGGCGGCTTACGGCGTCGCGATGTCCAGCCTCGAAACGCCACCGCCGGGCGTCGAGACGCTGGCGCCCGTTGCGCTGGGCAATGGTGAATTCAGAATCGGCGCTCCGGGCAAGCCGATCGACTCGCGGATGATGGCGGGCCACTGCAGCTTCGCATCACCGGATGCGTCCTTGCTGGTTTCGCTGCTGCCGCAACTCGTGCATGTCCGCGGTGAACAGCGGCTGGCCACGCTCGTGCAACTGGTGCGAGAGGAGTCGCGCGAGCAGCGCCCCGCGCGCGAGGTCGTGCTCTCGCGACTGCTGGAAGTCCTGCTCATCGAGGCGTTGCGGTCCACGGCAGAAACGAACGCGTCGCCGGGCCTGGTGCGCGGGCTCGCCGACATCCGCCTCGCGGCCGCGATCCGCGGGATGCACGAACACCCGACGCGCACGTGGACGGTTGCTGAACTCGCCAAGGAAGCCGCGCTCTCGCGCTCGACCTTTTTCGAGCGCTTCAGCCGCGCGGTCGGCGTTGCGCCGATGGAATATCTGCTGACCTGGCGCATGGCACTCGCGAAGGACCTGCTGCGGCGAAACGAAGGCCGTGTCGCCGAGATTGCGCAGCGCGTCGGCTACAGCTCCGCCAGCACCTTCAGCGTCGCCTTCACACGGCATGTCGGCCGGCCGCCTACGCAATATGCGCGCGAGGAACAGGCGGCCGACGAACGCTAAGGCCAGGGAGCCAACGGCTCAAGGCCACGCATGAATGACGGTTGTTATCGACCGTCCGGTTAGCGGGCAACAACGGCACGCGTCACATGCGCCAGCAGGTTGTCGACATCCTCAAACGTAGTAGAGAACGCGGTCACGAAGCGCACGACGTTTGCGTCCCAACGATCGTGATAAAACTTGGATCCCGCCTGATGTAGTGATTCGATTACCGCAGAAGGCAATCGACAAAAGACGATGTTGGCCCGAGTCGCGCCGAGTACTTCGACGCCGTTCAACCCCGCGAGTCCCTGGGTCAAGCGCTGCGCGGTGTCATTGGCCTGGCGTGCGTTGCGCAACCAGAGATCGTCGGTCAAGTACGCGTCGATCTGAGCCGAAAGAAAGCGCATCTTCGAGAACAGATGGCCCGCACGCTTGCGGCGGTAGCCCATCTCGGGTGCGAGGGATGCATCGAACAGCACGATCGCTTCCGCTGCGAACGCACCATTCTTGGTCGCGCCGAACGACAAGGCGTGGACCCCGGCCTTCCATGTCATCTCGGCAGGTGAACAGCCCAGAGACACCAGCGCGTTGGCGAATCGTGAGCCATCCATATGAAGTTTGATGGAGGACGCCTTGCAGATATCCCCGATCGTTTCGATCTCGTCCAGTGTGTACACGCCCCCTTCTTCCGTCGCCTGCGTGATGCTCGCGCACGACGGCTGTGTCGAATGGACGTCGCCCACCTTCACGCGAGCCGCGCTGCGAAGACTTGCGGGATCGATCTTGGCAGACGGCCCATCCACGGCGACCAGCTTCGCGCCATTCGTGTAGAACGCGGGGGCGCCGCATTCGTCGTTGTTGATATGGCTCGCCGGATGGCAAAAGATGTTGCCCCAATGCGGCGTCATTGCGCTCAGGCACAAGGCGTTGGCGGCGGTGCCTGTCGGCACGAGAAACACGTCGACTTCGCGCTCGAAGATTTCGTTCAGTTTGAGTTCCACACGGGCAGTAAGGTCATCTGCTCCGTACGGGCTCGCTTGCCCGACGCTGCTCGCCACCATGGCTTCAACGATCTCTGGCGACGCGCCGGCAATGTTATCGCTCGTAAAACCCAAAGCCGGCGCCCTGGCACCGTATGACCGATCACTATTGTTCACTTTCGTATCCTCAACTCGGCGGGTGGAGACATTCCCCCGAATCGGCGCATCCTACGTCGAGTGAGATCGTCGCACTTGTAAAAAATTGATCAGTCGTCAAGCCACGGCGCGAGGTGGCGCTGAAGCTGGTGCTCTGCCGCTAACTGCGTCGCTTACGCCCTGTAGCACGACGGCGCGACGCCATATGCCTGCCGGAAAGCGCGGTTGAAGTGGCTTTGATCGTAGAACCCGACTTCCTGAGCGACCATTGCGATCGCCTGCGCGCTTCGCGACAACAGCGCACAAGCCCGCTCGAGACGAAGACGGAGCAGCCATGCGTGGGGCGTCATCCCGACGCTTTGCTTGAACTGTTTGAGGAACTGGAACCTGTTGAGTGCGCACAACCCGGCCAGTTCGTCCAGCGTGATCTTGTCGCCGAGATGGTCGAAGCAGTAGTCTCTGACGCGTTTCCATTGAATGCGCGAAAGCGAGCCTTGGACCGTTTCAGGCACGACCGCGCGCGATTGGCTCAACAGGCATTCCAGCAACGTGAGCCATTCCGTCTGCATCTCAAGACTGCTCGCGGCGTTGCTACGCCGCATCGCATCGTGCAGGCGCAGAAGACGGCCGGCGAGCAACGGGTCTTCCAGCAAGGCGCCTGCGAATTCGGGCTCGCGATGAAAGCCGCTGATCTCCTCCGCCACGCTTGCGACGAGATCCTGCGAAAGGCGAAATGTCTTGAGCGTGGATTGGCTGCCATCCGGCGTGATTCCATCGTGAATCTCGCCCGGCGGCATCAGTACGATGGACCCGGGTCCGTGCAGTACCGTCTTTCCGTTGACCCTCTGGCGCTGAACCCCGTCCGTCATCAACCCGACGTGTAAATCAAGGTGGAAATGGCGGTCGAAACCGAAATCCGCGAAGCGCGCGGTACTCAGCACCAGGCCGGGTATCTCGGACACTTGCTGGAACTGGACATTCTCGGTCATTGAACGGGGAGCGATGAGACATGTTGGCGGACGTCGGCAAAGTATAGCGCTGCTCGTCTCGGCTTGAGTCCGTGCACCCGGCGTCTTCAGTCCTGTTCAAAACCGGGGAAGGTGTCCCCTCTCCAAGCAAGGCGAGCGAAGCAACTGACGGCCACTTCTGAGCGAAAAACCGTGCGCCTACGCGATCCCCGATGGGCAGCTACACCGTTTCGTCAAATGCGGTACTGCGTGTCAGCATCTCCCACTCGTCAAAATCCCTGGCCATGGCAGCAAGTTGTTTGCGCGCAAGCTCGAGCGCATCAGCGCCCAGCAGCAGATGCATGGGTGGCTGCTTCGCCTTTGATGCTTCAATGATTGCAAGCGCGCCCTTCGCCGGATCGTTGTGCTGCTTTCCGTGCGAGGCGAGCAGGGCATCGCGTTGTTTGCCCAATGTCTCGGCAAAGTCAGGAATGCGAATGTTCGACTGCCGCATGGAACGGCCGCGAAAATCAGTCCTGAACGCGCCGGGTTCAACTACCGTCACGCCGATGCCGAACGGCGCCATCTCGTTCGCGAGGGTCTCGGAAAGCCCTTCAAGGGCATACTTGCTCGCATGGTAATAGCCGACGTTCGGAAACGTGGTGAGTCCGCCGATCGAGCTCACGTTGACAATATGCCCTTTACCACGGCGTCGCATCCCCGGTAGCACTGCCTGCATTAACGCGATGACCCCATGGACGTTGGTATCGAATTGCGCGCGAATCTCGGCGTCCTCGCCCTCTTCGATGGCCCCGATATAGCCATAGCCGGCATTGTTCACGAGTACGTCGATCTGACCGAAGCTTTCATACGCGGCCTTCACCGCAGCGCGAATCTGCCCGGACTGGGTAACGTCGAGGCCGACGGCGATTGCCCGGTCGCCGTAATGCTCAACAAGGTCGCGTACCGCGTCGGGCTTGCGAGCTGTGACAACGGCGCGATAGCCATGTTCAAGCACCTTTTCGGCAAGCGCTCGACCCAGACCGGAAGAGCTTCCGGTAATCAGCCATACAGAGTTATCGTCAATCATCCTTCCTCCGTTTCATTCCAGATTATCGACACCGCCTTCGGCCCGGTGTCTTGCCTCCAGAAAGGATAGATGCGAGGATTCATACAATCATCATGGATAATTCGTATGAGTCATGCAATCAGATAAAACGATCTCGCGTGGAGTTCTGGATGACCTCTCGGCCTTCGCCGCCGTCGCGCGCATGCGCAGCTTTTCCCGCGCCGCCGCCGAATTGAACGTATCCAATTCGATGCTGAGCTATACGATCAAGCGACTGGAAAGTCGCCTCGGCTATCCACTACTTCGACGAACAAGCCGCAGCGTTGCGCCCACCGCTGAAGGGCAAGCGCTCCTGTTGACGCTCGAACCGGCATTGGATGCGATCGACGGCGCCCTGGGCGACCTCAGTCGAATCCGCGATCGCATTTCAGGCACCCTGCGCATCACCGCCACACGACAAGGATATGAGGCGGTTATCCGTCCGGTGCTGACCGACTTCTGCACCACCTATCCGGACGCAACCGTCGAAGTCATCATCGACTATGCGTTCAGGGATCTTGTTTCCGGGCGTTTCGACGCCGGCGTCCGGCTCGGCGAGAAGCTCGAACAGGATATGGTGGCGTTGCCGGTCGGGCCGGCCCTCAGAATGGCCGTGGTCGCCTCGCCGGAATATTTGTCGCGACATAGCGCTCCCAGTACGCCGGACGATCTTCAGCATCACCGTTGCATCAATTACCGGATGGAAACGGCAGGCAGCCTTTATTCATGGGAATTTGAAAGCGACGGTCGAAAATTGAAGATGGCGCTGTCGGGGCCGCTGACATTCAATGAGCCGGATCTGATGATTGGCGCCGCGATCGATGGTCTCGGCGTCGCGTATGTGTTGGAGCATGAGGCGGCGCCCCATATCGGAACGGGGCGTCTCGCCCGGGTATTGGAGGACTGGTGCCCTCCCTTCGCCGGCTTCTTCCTCTACTACCCGTCGCGCAAGCAGGTTTCTCCTGTGTTGGCGGCGTTGTTGAAGCGCTTACGGGCACGGTGAGACCACTCGCGAATACCATGCTGTAAGCGAAGCTCAAGAAACGGCCGTTGCCACTGCCTAAATCGGTTAAAGATATCGCTCGGTGCGCCGATTGATTCCGTTTACCTAAATATGTTGTGGAAGGGCTTTGGCAAAAAAGTCAGTCGCGCGGCGCACGCGTGCCGGTACAAACCGGCGTTTTGGCCAGACGAGGCTGACGTCTCTGGCGTCGCTTATAAATTCGTCGAGAATCGTGATCACGTCCGGATGCCGGAGTTCATCGGCAAGCGAGACCTTGGCAAACAGGCCAATTCCAACGCCGGCCAGAACACCAGTCCGGATCGTTTCGACACTGTTGGACGAAAGATTTCCACGAACGGACACGCTGAATCGGCCCTCCGGTCCGACAAACGGCCAATTCGCCGACTCCGTCAGGCCGCCATACAAAAGGCAATTGTGATCGACGAGTTCGGCGGGGGTCCTGGGTATTCCGTATTGCTCGAAGTAGCGACGGGATCCGACGCATACCAGGGGCGTGCTCGCCACGCGCTTGACGACCGAGTCAAGATCGTTGACGGTGCCCACCCGAATCGCCAGATCAATTCGATCCTCCACCATATCTCGTACGAAGTCCGAAAGAACAAGATCGACCTGAAGGCCGGGATTGAGTGACAACAGCTCGGGTATGAGTGGAAGAACATGAAGGCGGCCGAAAGTAGACGCTACGGCGATCCTGATCAGACCCGAGACATTAAGCGTGCTGCTTGTCAGTTCGCTGTCGGCCTCATCCATCTCGTCGACAAGCGGCTTTGTCCGATCGTAGTATCGCTGCCCCTGATCCGTCAGGGTCACGCTGCGCGTGCTTCGGTTAAATAGCGCCACGCCGAGGCGTTTTTCCAGCGCGCCGACGGCCTTACTGATCGCGGACTGTGACTCGCCGGTTCTACGCGCCGCCGCGGAAAATCCGCCCGCTTCAACGACGGCGATGAAGGCGTCTAGTTCGTGAAACCGATCCATTGCGTTCCTCTCGTTTGACCCATTCTGTTTAAGAATAGATCTTATGAGAAATCTGCGGATTATCATTGTCGGCAACCGCAATTACCCTCTACCTGTCATTCACGAACAGGCAGAAGGTCCCAATGTCCACTCTCACAGGCAAGATTGCCGTCATTAGCGGCGGAACAACCGGTATCGGTTTAGCCATCGCCCAGCGGTTCGTCGCAGAAGGCGCTCACGTCTTTATCTTCGGCCGTCGGCAGGCACAGCTCGACGAGGCCGCCGAACTGATCGGCCGCAACGTCACCGCTATCCGAGCTGACGCCGCGAACCTCGATGACCTCGACCGTGTCGCCGCGGCCGTCAAGAACGAAAAGGGTGTCGTCGACATCGTCGTGTCGAACGCGGGATTTACGGAGCAGGCTTCGATCGACACCCTCACGCCCGAGCATTTCGACAAGGCGTTCAACCTCATGGCCCGCGGGCCCGTCTTCCTGGTGCAGAAGCTGCTGCCGCTGATGACGGGGCGTGGATCGATCGTTCTGGTCTCGTCGGCCATGCACCTCATGGGCATTCCTGGCCACACCGCTTACGCGGCGACCAAAGCGGCCTTGCGTTCTTATGCGCGCACCTGGGCTGCGGAATTCAAGGATCGCGGCATTCGCGTCAATCTGCTAAGCCCTGGCGTCACCGACACCCCGATTCTCGACGCTCAGTCGGCGACACGCGAGCATCTGGTGAACATGTACCAGAGCATGGTCCCGCTCGGCCGACTCGCTCGGGCTGAAGAGATGGCCAGCGCGGCGCTCTTCCTGGCGTCCGACCAGAGTTCATATGTGACGGGCGCGGATCTGATGGCCGATGGGGGTATCGGCCAGGTCTGAGGTCTGAGACCCGCAGGTCACGTAGTCGCCTCTCATTAGAGAAGCGACCACGCTTCCAGCACGAACGCCTTGCCCCACTCAAAGCTTGCCCGCGTCACGCATCCCGCGGGCACTCATTCAACCCCCGAACACCTCCAGCATCTGCGCATTCAAGCCATTCACGAAAGCGTGCTCACCCGGTCCCGGATTCCCGCGGAACTGCTTCGCACCTTCAACCAGTACCTCATCCACATCTGTTCCAAGGACAGCCATCGTTTCTTCGATGAAGGGCTCAAGCGGCATCGCCTGTTCGGCCTCGCGGCTGTTCATGAGGTCCGTGCGCACCCACGGCGGTGCGATCTCAAGGACCCGAACCTTCGTGTTTTGCAGCATGAAGCGTTGCGAGAGAACGTACGAATGCAGCGCCGCCTTGGTCGACGAATACACCGCCGTCACAGCCAGCGGAACGAAAGCCAGCACCGAACTTGTATAAGCGATGACAGCGTCGTTTCGGGTCTTGAGATGATCGATCAGCGCCGACGTCATGCGGATCGGGCCCATGAGGTTGGTCGTGATGGTCGACACCAACAGCGCGTCGTCGATATGGCCGCCCGCCTGGTCAGGCTGCATGATCCCTGCGTTGTTGATCAGTACATTGAGATCGGGATAGTCCGCGATCAGTTGCGCCGCAACACGCTCGATGCTGGCCGGGTCGGTAATGTCGAGCTCGATTGCAGCCATACCGGGATTCGCCGCCACCACTTCGTCAAGATGGCTGCGCCGGCGACCGCTGATGATGACCTTGTTGCCGCGCTTGTGAAGCGCTTCGGCTAACCCGCGGCCAATGCCCGAACCGCCACCCGTGATGAAGATCGTGTTTCCAGTGAGTTTCATGATCGCTTTCCTGTTGAAAGATAAGTTGAACTTAAATTTGAAATTGACGTGTCTGTTGATGGGATTGGCGTAGTCAGGCAGGGAACCGGTCGCCGAACATCGGCAGGCCGCTCGCGGATTCAGCCCTCGTCGCTTCATCCTGAAGGACGTCCCAGTGCTCGGCGAGCTTGCCGTCTTCGAAGCGAACCACGTCGGCTGCAATCCACGCAGCGGGCTTGCCGATCCCGGAGAAGCGGCCATGTGCGATGACATAGTCGCTGTCGGCCACGATCAGCTGGTTCTCATAGCGTGCGGCGTCAGGCAGCGCGCGAACCAGGTTGAACAGCCCGTCGCGTCCCGGCGGGATATGGGCGCTGTGCTGAATGTAGCGATCGGACCAGAAGCGCTCCGCGGCAACGTAATCGCGCTTGTTGAACAGGGTGTCGAACGCTTCAAGCACGAGCGCCTTGTTCTGTTCAGGAGTTGTCTTCGTCATGTTGAGATCCTTTTTGCAGCTTGAGTTGACGACGCGTTCAGGCGTCAGGTAGCGGTTGTGCCCCTGCTACCTGGACGTTCAGGCAAAGAAGGCTATACTTACGACAATGGTGAATAACATTGTCATTGAGATGGATTGTGGGCGTCCGCCCCATCGATGTCAATGGTGATCGACATTGTATTTTTCGATGGGTCTAATTGGGTTGCTATCGACCGAAGGGGGAGAAGTGGGTGTTTCCAGACAGCAGGCGGCTGAAAACCGGTTCGCGATCGTGGCAGCCGCCGAGAAGCTGTTTCGCGAGCGCGGCGTCGATGCGGTCGGGCTCGCCGAGCTGATGAAGGCGGCGGGCTTTACGCAAGGCGGTTTTTACAACCACTTCAGATCGAAAGACGCGCTGGTCGCCGCCGTGATGGAAAAGGCGATGGAAGAAGGTGGAGAGGCGTTTGACTCTAAAATCGAGAATGCCCGGTCAGCCAACGCCGACCCGGTCAAGCGACACATTCAGTGGTACCTGTCCCCCGAACATCGTGAGGATATCGATGCGGGTTGCCCGTTGTCGGGTTTTGTAGGCGACGCCCGCCGGCTCGGCGAAGTGGCGCGCGGTTCCTACGCAGAGGGTGTCGCAGCGGTTCTCGAACGGTTCACCAAGGTCTTCGAGGAGACCGAGGGGAGCAGCGAAGTCAGCCGCAAGAAGGCGATCGCTTTGTTCAGCCAGTTGGTCGGTACGCTGCTGCTTTCACGCGCTGTTGTAGACGTTGACATGGCGCTAGCGGATGAAATTCTTGACGAAGGCCGCGAGCATCTCCTCGCCGCCATGGACATTCAACCCGGCATTCAATCGCAAGAACCCTCGCGCCGACGGAAGCCCGCACGCAATTGACGCTTCAGGCGTAGTCCTGCTTCCATTGCTTATAACGCCGCGTCAGCCGGCGCGTGCGCAGTTGATCGATGATTAATGTCAGGACCGCAGAATACTGGGCAGGTGCCGTACGTCCTGCGCCGAGCGCACGCAAATAGCGTTTGACGACCGCCATGCGGGCGAGCCCCGCGAGTGCCCGGTCGCGCCATTCAATCGGCTGAATCTGCGCACCGAGATCCGCCCCCGCCCGCCAGCGCGCCGGCAGATCGGGCACCACGGCGAGCGCCGTGGCCATGCCTACGACTGCAACACCACTGTTCAGCACCTGCTCGGCCACAGCACTGCGCCGAATGCCGCCGGTGGTCATGACAGGCATCGTGGCGACGCCGGCCAGATCCTTGGCGAATTCGAGGAAATAGGCTTCGCGCGCGAGGGTGCGCCCGTCGGCGGTGTCGCCCTGCATCGCGGGGCTTTCATAGCTGCCCCCAGAGAGCTCGACCAGGTCTACCGACAGGTCATTCAGCCACAGCACGACCTGCCGGGCGTCTTCTTCCGAAAAGCCACCACGTTGAAAGTCAGCGGAGTTCAGTTTCACGGCCACGCAAAAACCCGGTGAGACCTTTGCGCGTACCGCGCGCACCACGTCCAGCAACAGGCGGGCACGGTTGGCAAGACTGCCGCCCCAACGGTCGGCGCGGCGATTGGTCAGCGGCGAAAGGAACTGCGAGATCAAATAGCCATGGGCAGCGTGAATTTCTACGCCTGTGAACCCCGCCTGTTCGGCAGCGTGCGCCGTCGCCGCAAAGCGGCCGATCGTCTCGCTGATCTCGTCCTCGTTCATGGCGCTCGGTTGCGCAAACAGCTTGCTGTGTTTGCCGAGTGCCAACGGGATAGCCGAGGGTGCCCACGCTTTGCCGCCCATTGCCGCCATCACCTGGCGACCCGGATGATTGATCTGCATCCACACCTGAGCGCCACCACTGCGTGCCGCGTGTGACCATTGCTTGAACGGCGCAAGGGGCGTGTTGGCCTCGAGCACTATCCCGCCAGGCCCGGTTAGTGCCCGGCCGTCGATCATCACGTTGCCCGTGACGATAAGGCCCGCGCCGCCTTCGGCCCACGAGCGGTACAGGCGATGGATGGTCTCGCCAGGCAGTTGCCCCGCGTCGGCAAGATTTTCTTCCATCGCCGCCTTCGCTAGACGGTTGGGCAGCACGCTGCCGTTGGGCAATTGCACGGGTGTAAATAACGATGTAGTCATGGCGAAGCCGGCTTGTCAGTTGAGCGATGCCGCTATACTAAGATTCAAGTCAACTTGAAGGTCAAGCGTCATGAGAATCGGCGAACTCGCGGAAAAAACCGGCCTCGCGCCGTCTGCTATCCGCTTTTATGAGCAGAGCGGCTTGCTACCCGCACCCGAGCGCAGCCCGAACGGTTATCGCGTCTACTCCGACTCGGCCGTCAGACAGTTGCGCATGGTGCAGTTGGCGCAGAATCTGGGCTTCCCGCTCGACAAACTGCGTGACGCCCTCGCGACTGACAACGATTGTTCGAAAGAGGAATTGCTGCATAACCTCGATACGCGGCTCGACGAGATCGAGCAGCTCATGACCGCCCTGCGTACGCAGCAAAAAACGCTACGCACGCTTCGCACAACGTTGAGCGAAGCGTGGACTGCGGGCAATTGTGTCGACGGCGTGGAGCTGGCCAATCGCCTCCTGTCGCAACAGCAGGAACCCTTGGGCCGATCAAAACGCGGCGCTCCACAGCCTGCGGCAAAACATGCCAGGCCTCTCGATCACCGGCCGGCTAAAAAGACCGCTTAGGACACGCCGGCATTCGCCCAATCGCGCACTGCCTGCGAAAACAGCCGAAGCGCCGCCGGAGGGTGCCGGTTGGCCGGGTAGTAGAGACACAATCCAGGCAGGGAAGGACACCACTCCGGTAGCAGACGGACCAGCCGCCCCGACGCTAAGTGGTCCACAACGTGATAATCCGGGACCCAGGCAATGCCGATTCCGGCCAACGCGGCATCGACCATCAGGTTCGTGTTGCCAAGCGTCATCGGCCCGGCGACGTCGATACTGGCGCTACTGCCGTGAGTTTCGAGTTCCCAACGGTACAACGCGCCGCTGCTGAACCTGAACCGGATGCAGCGATGCCTCGCCAGGTCCGGAGGCATTGTGGGGGCTGGGTGCCGAGACAGATACTCGGGAGACGCAACCGCGGCGAATCGCAAGTTGGGCCCGAACTTCACGGCGATCATGTCGCGCGGCACGTCTTCAACAATCCGGATTCCGGCGTCAAAGCCGTCGGCCACGATATCCACGAGCCGCGTGTCGACAACGATCTCGACATGGATGTCCGGATAGGCGGCCAGAAAAGCTGGGAGAACATGAAGGATCAACGGCCGGGCGCCGGCCTCTGCCGCGCTGATCCTGATCGATCCAGACGGCCGGCTGCCTACCGACGCAACCTCGTTGATGCCGTCCTCCAGATCGGCAAGCGCGGGGCCCACTCGCCGCAGAAGATGCTCACCCGCCTCAGTCAACGCCACCGAACGGGTGGTCCGGTTGAACAAGCGCACATTGAGACTCTCTTCGAGATTTCGCACCGCATGGCTGAGTGCGGGTGGCGAAACACCCAGCGTTCGCGCCGCCGAGCGAAAGCTTCGATGTTCAGCAACGGCGATGAAAGCCGTCAATTCGGATAGGCCGGCGCGCAGTTGCATAGATGAATTTTCCTTAACACCCCGTGAAATTCTACGCTCATTGTTAAACAGAAAACAACAAACTAGTATGCAATGAACCCTCTCACCGACCGCCTTTCACGGTGCTCCGGTGGTCCTGACATCAATGACCCTCTCTACGCTCGCGCCCGCCGTTATCCGGCGAGAGCCGAGTTCGCGAGGGTCCAAAGGAAACGCATATGGAAACGAATATCGAAGGAAAAGTCGTCGTTATCACCGGCGCGAGCAGCGGATTGGGCGAAGCGACTGCCCGCTATCTGAGCGCGCGAGGCGCCAAGGTTGCATTGGGCGCACGCCGCGCCGAGCGCATTCAGGCGCTCGCGGCGGATCTGGTCAGCCATGGTGGTCAAGCGATCGCGATCGCGACGGACGTCACCCGGCACGAAGACGTCAAGGCACTCGTCGACACGGCGGTGCAGACGTTCGGCCGCGTGGACGTGATGATCAACAACGCCGGGCTGATGCCGCACTCGCCGCTCGAACGTCTGAAGATCGACGACTGGGATCGGACCATCGACGTCAATATCAAGGGCGTGCTGTACGGCATCGCGGCGGCATTGCAGTACATGAAAGATCAGAAGAGCGGCCACTTCATCAATGTTTCGTCGGTCGCCGGCCGTACCGTGCGGCCCGGCAGCGCTGTCTACGCGGCGACCAAGAGTGCCGTTCTGATGTTGTCCGAAGGGCTGCGCCAGGAGGTCAAGCCCTATGACATCCGCACAACCGTCATTTCCCCAGGCGCCGTCGCGACGGAACTCCCGAGCAGCGCGACCGAGCCGGATGTTGCCGGTTTCATCAGCAAGTTCTACGAGCAATACGCAATCCCCGCCGACTCGTTCGCGCGCGCGGTCGCTTTTGCAATCAGCCAGCCGCCCGAGGTCGACATCAACGAAATCCTGTTCCGGCCCACGCGCCAGGAAGGCTAAGAATTGCAACGATTCGATGGATTGTGATTCGGGTCGAAAGACACTGGATGATCCTGACATATCGCATAGGATTCCAAAGTGTCATGCTCCGGCAAAGGCTCGCGAGGTCAGTGACGATCCGACAGGAGACGGCAACGTCTCTCAAGCATATCTACAAGCCGCCAAACCGGGCACGGCCTGCAACATAGGCCGTCAAAGCCAACCCGCCGCATATCGTTCGGGGTCTCTTCAGGTGAGACATCGGTCAGCGCAATCATCAGAACACCGCTGAAGGCGGCGTCGATAGCCGCCTGCCGGACGAGCCGGAAGTCATCGGCATGACACAGGTGCGTGTCGATCAGCAAGGCGCGCGGCATCCAATGCTCCAGCATCAGTTCCAGGTTTTCCATCGTCGAAGTGGCGACGGCGATAAAACCTTTCAATCTCAGCAGCAACGCTATCGATTCCCCCACCGATTTTTCGGCATGGGCAACGATCACGCTTTGAGAATCGACTGCACTGGTGGGACGCTTCAGACGCCACAGGGCGAACTGCCCCTCGTCTTCATGCGGCGGTTGCTGGGTCATTTTGGACAGGTCCTAAGTCCACTTTGGAGTGACTGCTACAAGCAACGGGAGTCGGACCGCAGACAAAGCTTCGGTTCAGCCGGGTTGGAGGATGATTTCACATCACTGGACCGTCGTCTATGCCGATCATTGCCAGTTCGATCGATTTATTTTTTACAAGGACGCACGGCCCTGTGTGGTTTTTTCGCGACTTTCGCTCGGCCAAAATATAACGACAGGCATGTCCTGCAAGCCTCGGCGGGGCGACTGAATGCTTCATACGAAACACCTGATTTGCACGCGCGGCGAGCCTGGATAGGATTGGGAAACACGTCAGCGTTCCCCAACGGGTGGCGTGTGTGTTTGTTCGCCGCAGCATCGTCTGCGGCTTTTTTTATCTTGTGCCGATCACCGAACACTGGCTCACGATCTGCTCATTCGATAACGATCACCGAATCATCAGTAGAAAAGAGCCGTTGCACTTCGTCTGCACGGAGGGTCAACACCGCCCGTTGATTGACATAGCCCTTGTCGGTGATCTCGCCCGCTTCAAGCGAGGGCGCCGCCGACATCGCGAGCGAGATCGCGCAGTCCTCGACACACAGCCTCGCGAACCGCCTCGCGGCGACCCAGTTCGATGCCTGTCGCCGTCGCGGCATCGAGCTCCGGCGCAAGCGCGCGCAGCGCCGTGGTCGGGAAAATCAGCAAGCCGATTTCAGCGCGATCGTGACCGGCAACCACGACGTCGAGCGCGAACGGCGCGAGCGCATCCACCGCGTTGACCCGAAGCGCGCCGACCGATACCCATGTGCCGCTCGACAGCTTGAAGTCCTCGGCCACGCGTCCGTCGAACGGCACGCCGGCATTTGGATCGGCGGGGTCGCACAGCTTGCCGGCGTCGGCGGTCCGGTAAAAGCCCTCTTCGTCGAGGGCAGCGGCGCTCGCGTCCGGATCGTTCAGATAGCCTGGCGAGACCGAAGGTCCGCGCACGCGCATTTCGAACTTGCCGCCGTTCGGGACAAACTTCAGTTCATTGCCCGGTGCAGGGACACCGATATTGCCGACACTGTTGTGCCGGAAATGCACACTGGTCACGAGCGGCGCGGTCTCGGTCGCGCCCCACGCGGACGCGAAGAAAACCGGCTCAGCGTCGGCGCGGCGATGACGCGCCGCGACGCGTTCGAAGCGTTCGCGCAGTTGCGGCGGCAAGCTCGCCGCTGCGTAAAACAGCACCTGCAATCGGGAGTAGAAGCGCGCGGCAAACGCGTCGTCGTTTTCCAGAAACGGCGCAAGCGCGTCGAATCCGCGTGGCACGTTGAAATGAAGCGTCGGCGCGACGTCGCGCAGATTGTCGACACTGCGTTCGATCAGACCGGGCGCCGGCCGTCCATCGTCGACGTACAGCGTGCCGCCATGGCGCAAGATCAGGTTGAAGTTGTGATTGGCGCCGAACGTATGGCTCCACGGCAACCAGTCGACAACAACCGGCGCGGTTTGATCGACGAACGTCCAGCACTGCGCAATCACGTGCTGATTGGCGCTCAGCATGCCGTGCGTATTGACGACAAGCTTGGGACTGCCCGTCGAGCCCGAAGTCAGCAGCAGCTTCGCGATGTCGCCCGGTGCAATGCGTGCATGCGCCGCTCCACCGCAACCTTCAAGAGGTATTCGGCGAAGGAGACCCAATCCGACGTCGCGCCGCGATCAAGGATCTGTACACCGACGACTGTGCGCTCTACGCTCCACCGGGCATCTTCCCCGGCCATGACGCACTCGACAAGTTTGCGGGGGAACTGCGCGCGACGCACCCTCATTTCGCCTACACGCCTGTTGGCGAGCCACAGACTCTGCACAACGCTGGGCGTCTCGCATGGAGTTCGGGTGCGCCCGGCGAAGCGCCAGACTACACCGGCATCGACGTGATCATCGTTCGCGACGGCAAGATCGCGGCACTCTACGTCTTCCTCGATTCTCTTCCGACCTAACCCTTGCAAAGCTCCCGTCAAAGGAACGATCAAACGATCAAGGTACATGCGTACGCAACGCCTAACAGCGTCAAGGTACCAATCGCCCTCGAAGAGTCGGTTGGCGCCAGCCTTGAGCAGACGTCAAATGTCGCTCGGTGGTTTTCGGATGTCGCAGCGAGGCCCGCGGTGATCACGGCCATTTCGAAGACCATGGCACTCGCTCAATAGCGAGTCCGCGTTCGGCCGCCGCATCGCTTCGCTGCGCGGCCCGACACTAGCTTCGCTCACGAAGTGAGCCTATGTGCCATAGCGGCATTGTCACGGACTCTCCATGGTCGCTGGACCCGGCCGGTTAAACCTGTGCTCCATTGAAGATCATCGCTGCTGCATCTCGTATCCAACTCACGTATTCTGTGATCGGAATAACGATGCGGCCTCCAGAATGCGCGATCAGAAATCAAAACAAGCAAAACCCGCGACCTGTTTCGTCGACAGGTTCTGGAAACTGTTTCGTCGATTCGCGGTGGCGGTCTGCGCGTTCGCATGCATGGTCATCACCGCTTCACCGGCGTATTCAGGTGAACTATTGCAAGTGCCCGTGCGAGGGACACAGACGCAGGCGATCTTCATCGACCGGCCAGCCAGTTCACCGTCATGGGTCATCGTACTGTTTGCCGGAGATGAAGGTGTGGTCGCCCTTGATGAAACCGGTCCGACGACAATGAAGGGAAATTTTCTGATCCGGACTGCCGGCTACTGGACTTCCGCGGGCGACGCTATCGCTATCGTCGACGCGCCGTCGGATCAATCTTCCGGCATGAACGACGCGTTCCGTCTGAGCGAAGCTCACGCTCAGGACTTACACGCCGTCGTCGCAACGCTCAGGCAGCGCTTCCCAGGCGCGAAGATCGCCCTTGTGGGTACCAGCCGGGGCACGATTTCAGTCGGCAATGTGCTCCAGCGAGAGCCACACCTGGCCGACGCCTATGTGCTGACCTCGCCCGTCACGATCGCCGCACGCGGCGAGCGCGGGCTGTCAGGCATGCACTGGGACCTCGGCGCTACGCCCGTTCTGGTGGTGTCGAACGAAAATGACGCATGCCGCGTGTCACCGTTTAACGCGGCCCGCGCGCTCGCTGAGGACAGCCGCTTGCAGTTCCTGGCGGTATCAAGCAGTGAGCGCGGCGGGGCTCGCGCCAATGAATGCGGGGCGAAGGCGCCGCATGGCTTTCTTGGCATCGAGACGCAAGTGCTGTCGGCTGTGTCGCGATGGCTCGCCGGTCCCGGTTCGGTTGGAACTCCGCCGCATTAAACCAACACGGTCCCGCGCGAACCAGCAGCAAACGTGACGCTGCAAATCGAAACAAAGTTGACGACACGTGTTGCCAAAGGCATAGGCAATCACCGGGCAGAACGCAACGTGTCGAAGCACGCGAAAGGATCGTCAATTGCCGACGATCCACGCCTGAGCTTATTGCACTGCCATGATCGGTGCAGGGAACCATTCACCTTGCTGGACTTCCTGCTTCGGCACGTACGCGCGGAAATTCAGAGAGAAGCCCTTGCCCTCGGGCGTAGGCAGCCAATTGCTTTGCGCCACGTTCTTTGGCCGTACGGGTGCCAGCCAGATATTGGTACTGCCGTCCGCGTTGGTCTTCAGATGGGACACGTTATTCAGGTTATAGCGGTGAATCGCGTTGGGCACCACGCGGTAGTCCGGCACGCTGTACAGCGTGACTGACCAGAATCCATTCACGTGCGCGTCCGGCTTTTCGCCTTTGGCAAACCGGATCTCGTAGGTCTTGCTGCCATCAAGCGGCTGCTTGTCGCTATCGGTCAGTCCTACGAAATAGATGGCCTCGCTAATAGAATTTGCCCAAAGACCGCCGTAGTTAATGATGTCACGCGCCATCACGTCATTGCCAAATTTACCCGCGACGTAAGAGACGGACCACCCCCTTTCTGCGTACCGAAACCCTTGGCACCCGCAAGAAAGCCAGGAATTGCCTTGGTCCTGATGACATCGTCGACCCGCTTGCGCGCGCTGTCGTTGCCCTTCATGTAGTTGGCCACGTTGACTGCGCTCGCCTGGAACTCCGGAGCCTTCGGCATGGCGTCCGGATAGGTAGCCAGTACTTCAGTTACGTGATCGAATATCTCAGCGCGGATCGGCGCAGCCGGCGTAAAGGCGGGGACGGCAAAGGGCGGATCAATCACGATGTCGGGCGACGCTTGCACCGTGAACTGGTGTTGCAGCCGCACCGCCGTTTTCGGGGACCCCTTCAGTTCCACACGCGCAAGCATCTTCGCTTTGGCAGAAGGCAACTCGATCTTGACGGCATCGGACGGCACCGGCGGATTGGTTCCTTTGATCACCAGCGCGAACTTTCCATAAGGGTGGTCAGGGTACGTTCGCTCGTTGATATTGGCGATGACTTCACCCCATCCATCGAGCAACTCAGCCGTGTAGTAACGACCCTTGACGCGAGGCACGTTCAGGATGACAGCATGATCGCGGTCTGCGGCAAGCCATGCCTCAAGATAGGCTACGTCCGGGTTTGGATTCACGAACTGGGTCGACCCCAGTGGGTTGTATTTGATCTTGTTGTAGCCGACCTTCTCGACGTTGATGTCGTAATTCTCCTGCTGCAACACCAGATAGCGTCCATACAGATAGTCCCACGCAGAGACGATCTGCTCATCCGTGGGAATTGCCACGCCCGCGGCCGCACCGTTTCCCGGTGATGTACCAGACGAACTGCAGGCAGCCACGCTCAACCCGAGCAAACCAGCCGCGATCCAGGAAGAGATCCACTTCGGCGCTTTCATGGTGTTTTCCATTTAATGGGTCTCATAGGAATAGTGCCAGAGAGCTTACAAGGAACTTCTATTCGTTGAAAGAGAAGCGACGCTGTTTCAAGAAAATGCCGCATAAGTATTCACGAAAAATCGGTTTGAAAATCTTGACCGTATCTGCTTGGCAGTGCTGTAAGTTCGGTGTCGATGGTTTCGCGTGTCCAGGTGAGGGCTCGACGCCATCGATATTTCAGGTGCCGCCAGACGATCTCGATCATGTTCAGTTCGGGACTGTACGCAGGCAGATAAAACAGGACGGTCTTATGTTCAAGCAGCCAGCGTTGCCGCGTTGCCTCGTTGATAGCGTGATGGATGCTCGCATTGTCCAGCACGATCACGGTGGGCATACTGGCGGCGCCCGCAAGCACGCCGTCGATGAAGTGCTCGACATTCGGGGCTTTGATAGTCCCGCTATGTGCGGCGTGGATCAGCGTGTTTTCGCCGAAGTCCAGCGCGCCGATCACGCTGCGACGGCAATGATGATTTGGTTCGACCTGATGGGGCAAGCCTCGCGGTGACCAGCTACGCTGCACCGGCGGCGATCCATGAAAGCCGGCCTCGTCCAGATACAGCAGTCGCACGACTTTGTCTCGTACAGCCCGCTGGAGCTTCGCGAGCGTGGCCTGCTTCATGGCGAACGCTTCTTCGTTGCGCTTTTTTTGAGCGAGAAACGGTTGCGTTTGAACGAGAAGCCGCTGCGCTTGAGCGCCTCGCCGAGCGTTTCGATTTTACATGGCAGTGGTTCGTTGAGCACGGCCTCGACTCGCTGGGCAATACGTACCAAGGTCAGTGGCTCGGTCCGCGCGATCTCAAGGGCCACCGCGATCTGGGCTTCGGACAGCAGCGGCCGCCGGCCGCCGCAGTGACCGCCCATCAGGCCGCATATGCCACTCCCACGCCACGCGTGAAACCAGTTGTAGACGCTCCGGGCACTCACGCCGAACTGTTCGGCAATCGCCTGCGGCCTGATCCCACGCCCCAGCTTCAGCAGGCCAGCTGCACGCGTGCGCGTATCCCGGTAACGGTGGTTGATCGACAACTGCTGCAATGTCAGTTCCTCGGCTTCGCTCAGTTCTACAACGCACCTCATCCGCTACCCCAGCCTCACGAAGGCGCCAGGTTAGCGGAATTCAAATCGGATGACCAGGAACACTTAACGATATGCAGCTTGATTATTTTTCAGATCGAACCATACGGTGTACGACATCGTGCCAGAGGAAACTCGCTATATCTACACCGACGTCGCTTTCAGACCCCGTGGGCAAGATGCCATTACAATCCAGCACTTCGATCCGACATCGGTGATTTGCGCTATGAAATACCTTCTTGCATCGACACTCGCGGCGATCATCGCGACCGCGAGCACGGCCGCGACAGCCCAGGCATCCGGGAGCGGCGGTACGCCCACACCTCAGTGCGCCATTGGGTATGTCACGGGTGTCGGCGGCTCGGCGCAGAGCTTTCGTGATTACCTCGCAACGCCCGATAGAGACAAGTATCGCTTCATCGCAGATAACCCGATTCAATGCAAGATCTCCGACGAAGGCCGCGCGTCTGGCTGTACCGGCGTTACCGACCTTCGGCGTGAAAAAGTCAGCGTGTACGACGACATCGACAGCACGACGATGGCGGTAGTCGCACGTGTGGAACTCGAGCATGGCACATACCCGGTGATTATCGTCGTTCGAAAGCAGGACGTGAAATGCGAGGAGTGAAGGCCTTTCTCGAAACAGATCAGTAATCGCCTTAGATAACAAATCCGTAATTCGCTTGACGCTCGCCGGTCAGAATCATCCCCGCAGAATCTCCTTATGGCGTCGCTCACCGGACGCCTGTTCAAAGGACATCCGGAAGATCACGATGATCGGTACACGTTCTATCAACAAGCTGCACGGCAGCTTGCGTTCGCTTTCGATTGCGACGCTCATCGGTTTCGCAAGCGCCTCTCATGCACAGTCCGCCGTGAATGCGCAAGATACGGTCGGGGCGAAGGCGCCGTCCATCGCTGCCTGTGTTGCATGCCACGGCGCATTGGGCGCCGGCACCGTAAGTGGCGGGCCGCGACTCGCCGGCGAAAATCCAGATTATCTCGCGCACGCATTGTCAATGTTCAAGGCAGGCACGCGCACAAGCGCCGTCATGCAGACCGTTGCACTCAATCTTTCCGATAGCGAGATGCACGAGCTCGCAAGTTTTTTTTTGAAGCAGAACCCACCGCTTCCCGAAGGCGCGCCGCCGTCGCAGAGCCTGGTGATTGCCGGAAAGCAGCTTGCCGAGATGGGTGCAGGATCCAACGTTCCCGCCTGTTTCACTTGCCACGCGGCAGGCGGCAAAGGCAATGGCGCGCGCTTTCCGGCTATCGCAGGCGAACCGGCGGCGTTTGTCGTCGCCCGGTTACACGAATTTCAGGCGCGCGCGAAAGGGACAACACCGGCACCGGGAACGATGACGGCCGTCGCGGCGACGCTGAGCGATACGCAGATCGAAGCGGCTGCAGCGTACCTTTCGGTGACCAGACCTTGACGACCGACAACACACGATCTGCGCGTCGATATTGCGTCGAGTGCCCCGTACCGTATGCAACCCATTCACTTTGTGTCGAATACCTATGCGATTTCTAGTGTGGAGTCGTGTCGCTTCAATATCGGGTCTGGTAGTGATGCTTGCCGGTTGCGCCGTGAGTAGCGACGATTCAAATTTGAGCTTGGCGCATAACCCGCAGCTACCTGAATCGTATCTGTGCCAAAGCTTGCATGTTAAGCCGATGACTTGGCCGCCCGCATAGGACGGCACCGACTGCGTGCGCTTTATCGCAGCGCTTCTATTGCGGCGCGATGTCCCGCTGAACCCGATGAATGTGCTGCTCCACATAGAACGCTGCCGCATCGGCGTTGCCCGTGACAATCGCCTCGTAAATCAGGCGATGTTCCGCGACATAAAGACGAATCCGGGTTGGATCGTAGATGCCGTCATCTTTTAGCCGCTTCCAGAGCGACTGGTCCATTGTTGCGGCAATTTCCTCTGCGATCTTGATCAGTAGAGCGTCCCCCGTCATCACCGCGAGCTGCCGATGAAAGAGCCGGTCGCTGTTGTTCCACAGCGCGCGTTCTTCCGGATCCGCCACGTCGGTCAGCGTTTCCATCTGCGACAGGTAGTGCTCCGCCTGGAGGTCACGCTTCTTATGCACCGCCGCGCGCCGCGCGATGGCCGGCTCGAGGATCAGCCTGACGTCCAAGGTCGCGGAGGGACTGAAGTCTGAAGCCAGGCCGGTCCCACTCATCTCCGCCGACGAAGCGGAAGCCAACAACTGGGGAGCACTAGAGGCTACATACGTTCCCGAGTTTCGCTTCGTCGTGACGAGCCCTTCGTTTTGCAGCGCCCCGATGGCCTCACGAACCGCTGGCCGCCCGACACCGAACAGGGCAGCCAATTCGCGCTCGGACGGCAAGCGTGCGTCGGGAAGAAAGCGCCCTGAACGAATTTCAGCGCGGATCTTTTCCGAAACCTGTTCGTAAATCTGCAACGGTCGGAAGTCGCTTTCAAACTCAATGCGGGCGGAAGCCATCGTCGTTCTCGAAACATGCTATGTGGTTTCCAAATATACCACTTGAGCGACCCGTTGACGGCGACTGCGCTTGACTGGCGTAGGGGTACACCCGGTGCGATCAGGCAAGAACGACCCCAATGACTGGTCTACTTTTATACCTAGCTACGCCGATATGGCGTGTCAATGGTGTTTAAACGCTCCAAATATGCTTGCCAATCACGCCAATTGGTTGTATTAACAACCAATTTGGTATAATTTTGACCCAATGACAAATCTCGCGCTTCGAGCTCTACCTCGTGTGCAGCCCGGTTCGGAGTGGCTTGTCTTACGCCCAGTTAGATCGCGCGGCAAACGCGTAACCCCGATCACTCACTTCCCTAGTCGAGCCAGCAATGACTTCTCTCAGCACACGAAATTTTGATGCTCGCGCGACCGCCGCCCTGCTTGGCTACCCGCAATTGATGCGTGTGCTTCGCGAGACCATCGTCGAGTACGGCGCAGGGCGAATCGTGAGCCCAGAACGTTTGTCCATTCCGATGCAGGAGGGCGGGCTCATGTTGTCCATGCCGTCCAGCGCGGAAGACATCGCCATTCACAAGCTGGTCAACGTGTGCCCTTCGAACGGAAAGCATCACTTGCCGACCATTCACGGCCAGGTGATCGCATGTGATGCGCACACCGGAGAAATGCTGTTTGTTCTCGACGGGCCGACCGTCACGGGAAGGCGCACGGCGGCGGTTACCGTCCTGGGGATCCAGACGCTTCACGTTGCAGCGCCGCGCGAAATTCTCATCATCGGCACAGGCAAACAGGCGGCGAATCACGCCGAGGCGCTCGCAATAGCTTTCCCCGAAGCCAAACTTTTCGCCAAAGGCGGCTCGCAGGCGAAAACGGAAGAATTTGTGAAGCGCACTCGCGCGGTGGCACCAACGCTGGCTGCTCTAACCAGCGATGAAATCCCGGACAGCATCGACGTGGTTATTACGCTGACCACCAGCAAGTCGCCGGTCTATTCGGAGACAGCGCGGCCGGGTCGCCTGGTTGTCGGCGTCGGCGCATTCACGCCAGACGCAGCAGAAATCGCAAAGGGCACCGTGGACGGCAGCTTCGTGGTCGTCGACGACCCGGTTGGCGCGCGGCACGAAGCAGGCGATCTTATCCAGGCACAGGTCGACTGGAACCTGGTCGCGCCACTCGCAAAAGCGCTCGCTGGCGAACTGAGCCCCGATGGACCCATTCTGTTCAAGAGCGTCGGGTGTGCCGCGTGGGATCTGGCCGCCTGCCGCGTCGCACGCGCGGCGCTTGCCGAGGCTGAATAACGACAGCCACACTGCGCTCACGGACCCTTGCGGCTGCGTCGGCGCATATTGGTTTCTGTCGGACCAAAACGTTCGATTTATTTTTTAAAACTGATTGTAACCAAACCAGATTGCTACTAATCTGGTCTTCCCTTAGCCCACTCGGAGTCTGGTATGCGCCGTCTCGTGACAACAATGGCCGCCTTGATGGCCACTGGCTTTACTCTGTCTGCAAGTGCTCAAGTCGTTGTAACGATAGGTCATTCGGCTCCGCTCACCGGCCCGCAAGCGCCGAACGGCAAAGACAACGAAAATGGCGCGCGTCTCGCCGTCGAGGAATTGAACAAGACCGGCGTCACCGTTGCAGGTCAGAAGGTGACGTTCAAACTGGACTCGGAAGACGACCAGGCCGATCCGAAAATCGGCGTGCAAGTTGCGCAGAAGCTGGTCGACAGCGGCGTGATCGCTGTCGTTGGACCGTACAACTCAGGGGTCGCCATTCCGGCGTCGCGCGTCTTCAACACCGGCGGCGTTCCCATCTTGCCGGTCGCGTCCAATCCGGCACTGACGAAGCAGGGTTTCAAGAACATTTTCCGGATCGGGGCGAGCGATGAACAACTCGGCGGCACGATGGGTCAATTCGCAGCGAAAACGCTGAAGGCGAAAACGGCGGCCGTGATCGACGACCGTACCGCGTACGGCCAGGGCGTCGCCGAACAGTTCGTCAAGGTTGCCAAAGCGAACGGCATCCAGATTGTCGATCAGGAGTTCACCAATTCGTCGGCAACGGACTTCCTCGGGATTCTCACCACCATCAAGGCCAAGAATCCTGACGTGATCTTTTTCGGCGGCTATGCAGCGCAGGGCGCGCCGATGGCCAAACAGATGCGTCAACGCGGATTGCGGGCGAAGCTGCTTGGCGGCGACGGCATCTGCTCGGCTGACATGGGCAAGGTTGCCGGCGACGCAGCGTCGATCGTCTACTGCGCTCAGGGTGGCATCGCGCTTGAGAAGTCGGCTGCGGGCCGCGAGTTCCTGCAGAAGTACAAGGCGGCCTACAACATCGATACGCAGGTCTACGCCGTCAGCTACTACGACGGTGTGAAGATGCTCGCCGACGCGATGGTGAAAGCCGGAACGACGACCGACAAGGCGAAGCTCACTGCTCAACTTGCTAAGGAAAACTACAAGGGTGTCGCCGGCACCTACTCGTTCGACGAGTATGGTGACCTGAAGGGTGCACCGACCACCGTGTACACCATCAAGAACGGTTTGCCGGTTCCGTACGGCGAGTAAAGAGTAAAAGCACGCGACCCACCGATTTCACCGAAGCAAACATGAAAATCTCACGCACCATCTCGACCGTTGAAGTCCACACAGGCGGTGAAGCATTCCGCATCGTGACCAGTGGCCTGCCGCGTCTTCCTGGCGACACCATCGTCAAGCGGCGCGCATGGCTGAAGGAAAACGCCGACGATATTCGCCGGGCGCTGATGTTTGAACCGCGCGGCCATGCGGATATGTACGGCGGTTACCTGACGGAACCCGTTAGCCCGAATGCGGACTTCGGCATCATCTTCCTGCACAACGAAGGGTATAGCGACCACTGCGGGCACGGTGTCATTGCGCTGTCGACGGCAGCGGTCGAGTTGGGCTGGGTGCAACGTCAGATTCCCGAAACGCGCATCGGTATCGATGCGCCGTGCGGGTTCATCGAGGCATTCGTGCAGTGGGACGGCGAGCACGCGGGCAATGTCCGGTTTGTCAACGTACCGTCCTTCATCTGGAAGAGAGACGTCACGGTCGAGACGCCTTCGTTCGGTCCGGTGACTGGCGATATTGCATTCGGCGGTGCGTTCTATTTTTACGCCGATGGTCAGCCGCACGGTCTCGAAGTGCGGGAGTCGTCAGTGGAAGAACTCATCCGGTTCGGTGCGGAGGTGAAGGCTGCGGCTAACAAGGCGTTCCCGGTAGAACATCCGTATATCCCTGATATCAACCACATCTACGGAACCATTATTGCCAACGCGCCGCGACATGCCGGGTCGACGCAAGCCAATTGCTGCGTCTTTGCCGACCGCGAAGTGGACCGGTCGCCGACGGGCTCTGGAACCGGCGGCCGCGTGGCGCAGTTGTACCTGCGTGGAGAACTCGGGAAAGACGAGACGCTGGTCAACGAATCCATCATTGGCACCGTCTTCAAAGGGCGCGTTCTGAGCGAGACGACCGTGGGTGACTTCAAGGCTGTGATTCCGGAGGTCGAAGGCAACGCCTTTGTTTGCGGCTTTGCCAACTGGATCGTGGATGAACGCGATCCGTTGACCTACGGATTTCTTGTTCGATAAACGATTGCAGGTTGAGTACCAGGTTAGCGCGTCAGGCTGAGCAATCGGCCTGGCGCTTTTTACTGGGGAGAAGGCGGATTCAAAAGCTTGCTCAACGGCTTCAGTGGGCCTATTGGGAGGAGCGAGAATGTCATTAAGTGCGCTTTCCCCAAGGGAAGTGCCTCAAGCATTTCATGCGCTTGAGTGAGGTCCGCAACATTCAGGATGAACGCCACGCCAGCCCGGTCTTGCAGTGAATACCACTGGTCAATCTTGCCCTCGAGGTAGAGCTGCGCCGTCTCGCGAACTTCAGTCGGAAGAATGTGTTGGACACGTTCCATGTCCGTGCCCGGCGGAAAGGTGCCAATCGCCAATATCTTCGTGGTAGGTGTGGTTGGCATCGAGGTGGTTTGCGCCATGGAGACTCCAGTAGAAGCGGCCAGCACTGAGGCTGTTGTCAAATTAAGAAGGAGGCGTTTCATCACGCGGCCTCGAACACCGCAGTGAGAATGCCGAGTCGGTCTTCGAGGAGATTTCGTCCCAGGTTGGCGGTAAGCTCTGCGAAGTCTGGCCCCATCACAACGCCGAGATTGGGTGAGGGCGGCGGCCCTGACGCACGCAGCCCGGCGAACCAGGCCTTGGCTGCCTCGGTGTCGTTTCGACATGTCAGCGTGCGGAAATCCGCTTGTTCGATCGCCTCGCGCGTTGCATTGGCCGTCAGGAGAAAGCTCGTTGCCGGCGTTCGCGCCCACGGAACGGGGTAGTACGGCTCGCGGCTGTTTGCGACTACGTCGAACGTCGCGAATCTGCCGCCCGGTCTCAGCACGCGTCGGATCTCCCGGTAGAGCCGTGCACGCTCGGAGATGTTCATGGCCACGTGCTGCAGCAATACGGCGTCGAAACCGTTGCCGTCGAAGGGAAGGTCCAGCGCACTGGCGGTATCGAACGACACACGTTCGCTCTGCCCTGTGCGCTCGGTGAGATAGCGTGCAGCAACCACGAACGGCTCACTGAGGTCGACACCCGTCACCCGGCAGCCATAGGTTGCAGCCAGAAAACGGGCTGGCCCGCCAACGCCCGAACCGACGTCCAGCACCGACATGTCGGCGGAGATTCCGGCCAGTTTGGCAAGATCGGCGGTGGCAGCAAGCCCGCGCGTGTGAAAGTGGTCGAGGGTGCCCAGTTGCTGTGGTGTGAGCAACTGATCCTCCGGCCCAAAGACCGTGAGTGCGATCTTCAGCCGCTCGGTCAGGCCGGTCGCGCGATAGTGATCGCGCACGCCATCAAGTGCATCAGTCATTGCAAAATCCTCACTCGTAAATTGCTGGTGCCAAGGTATCAGCGATTTTTGCGAGTGACTATTCATCACAATGTTGACGGGCTATGAAGCAGAACTTCACAGTCAGGCAGGACGCGTTCGGCTCGGCCCATCCGCCATTGCGCCTGACACTTGGCGGCGCAGCTTACGGTTCGATCAGCACGACGCTGGCTGAGCGCCTGAGGATGCTTGAAGCACAGAAGGACGTCGCGTTTTCAGCCGACTCGATAAGCTAAGCGGGCCGCCGAATAACGGACGCTCAACGTTTGGCATGAGAGGCGGCCTGGCCTCGCGCGTCCGCTCGATGGATGGGTTAGGCCTCGGGTTGGTGGCAAACCATTTCGATGTTGTGCCCGTCCGGACCAATGACAAAAGCTGCATAGTAGTTCGCGTGGTAGTGCGGGCGCAGACCAGGCGCACCATTGTCTTTGCCACCCGCCTCCAGAGCCGCGCGATAGAAAGCCTCGACTTGCTGGCGATTGTCGGCCGTGAACGCCAGGTGAAGATGCGCTGGCTTCTCTTCGGTTTGGTACAGGCACAAGGAAGCCTTGCCCTGTGGGCTAAGCTCGACACCGTACGTCGGCGGCCCCTCCCCGACAACAGCTACGCCGATCGGTTCGAGTGCCTTGAGGAAAAACGCTTTGCTTGCTGCATAGTCGCTGACTCCGAATTTGACGTGGTCGAACATGAGCTCTCCTGAAGTGTGTGGGACTGGGCGAGGTCTAACGTGATTTAAAGATCACCGCGATGTTGCCACACGTAGCCACAAGTGGCCACTAGCGACCGCCATCACGCCCCTGCGCGTGCGTGGCCTCCGTTCTGGTTTGTTCGTCGCCGCGGAGTAACGCGGGTGAAAGGAAGCAGCCCATGACCGCGGACAGGATAATGAAAATCGAGGCTGCGTCGACCAGCAGTCCGAAGCGCATGAAAATAAAGAAGCAGCATAGAAGATTCAGCAGATGCAGCGAGATACCTAGAGCGGCGACCCCCTTGGGGACGACTCCAATGAATACCGCAAATCGCGAACGGGGGCGAGGCACATACCAGATGATCAGCAGACCGAACGTCATGATGAAGGCGCATTCTGCCCATTTCAGCCAGTTGAGGCGGCGCAGGAAACGTCCCTCAAAAATGGTCTCGATGACCTGTGCCTGTATTTCGATCCCCGGCACCAGTTCCCCCAACGCCGTCGTTCGCATGTCAGTCACGCCCGCTCCTGTCAGTCCGACCAGCACCAATTTGTCCCGAATCCTTTCCGGATCGACTATTCCCTGCAGGATGTCGCGTGTCGACACGTAGCGGCTCAGCGTCGACCGAATGGACGCGAAATGCAACCAGATGTCACCCCCGGGCTGCGTGGGCACCAGCACATCAGCCACCCCCACTGGTTGCACGCCCGAGGTGTCGGCAAAGACGTCGATCGCCGATGAACCCGTGGCGAGACGGAGCATTTCCATCGGCAGATTGGGGACCAGTTTCTCCCTCAACCCCGTGATGAGGGGAATATGCCGCACTACGCCTTGCTCCAGCGCCACGCTCAGCATGGCCTGCCCATGGGCCGCCGCCTGCAATTCCGGCAGGCTGCCGAGCACATAGTCGAACCGTTGCACGTGGCTCAGTGGGTCGGTGCCATGCACGAGGATCGGAGCGCTTCGCAGATCGGTGCTGGTGGCGAACGCGGCATGATCGAGCGCCGCGGCGCCCAATATGGTCGGCGCGGCGCGCAACGATCTGGCGAGAATGGCTTCGTGACTGGGCAAGGCCCGCAAGCCGGCGGCGAGAGCCGCAGCCGTTTTCGGCAGATTGCCGGCCACTTTGTCCGGGGAGGTCTGATCCGGCTCCGGCATGTAAATGTCGAGACCGATGGTCAGTGGCTTCAGTGCCGCAATGGCATCGATCAGGCTCGCGAGTCGATTTCGCGGCCAGGGCCATTGACCGACGGCGGCGAGCGTGTCCACGAAAGCCGGACGTGCTATGTCGCTCGGCCATTCGCTGCACAGGTTGAGCATGCTCAGACCGAACAACACCACCAGTGCCACCGGACGCCCCTGGGCCGCCTTCAGGAGACTCCTGATCCGGGCAAGCCATAGGTCAAAATAGCGTTTCATCGACGGAAAGGCCATTCAGCGCCGATGACTGGCGCGGATTATTGGATTGTGATGACTGCGCGCCGGTTCATGCGATTGGGAACGCCATCTGCCGTAGGCACCAGTGGCCCGCGCTTGCCCCGGGCAGCGGTCTCCATTTGTTGGGCAGGAATGCCTTGCTTGATCAGGAACGTTGCCACAGTCTGCGCCCGCTGCATGGACAGTCGGTCATTGAAATCCTGAGCGCCTGCCAGATCGGTGTGACCGACCACCACGAGCTGAGGTGCGGGCCATGTCGCCAGCACGGCCTTTAGTTTTTTAACCGTGGCGGATGACTCAGGAGCTAATTCGGTGGCCGAATCAAACAGAAAAAAGATCGTAAATGTCATGGGCCGAGGCGGCCGCGCCGCGAGTAGCTCGCCATATCGTGCCTGCACACTGGATTGGCTATCCATCGTTTTTTCGATGGCGCCGCCCTTGGTGACGCCGACTCCGGCGTAAGCCTTGTCGATTGTCTGCTCGCCGGTGGCGCTGTGGACAATGACCGCTCCGATTTTGCCCTCAGGATCCGGCAACAGGATAATTTTGTCCGGCGTGCTGCACCCGGCCAGGACAGCCAGCATGACGAATGCCGCTGCAAATGCCAGTCCGTGACGTCGGTTTGCAGGCTTCAACGGGCGCTCTCCCCTTTATCGCCCACTTCGATGATGAATTCCGTGCCGCGCACGCCCAGCGTGGTAGTTGGTGTGCTGAAGCGCACGGCATCGGGATTCGCCTTCGCCAGCTTTCCGGAAATCACGGCCAGAGAACCGCGTTTGATGGAGGCGTCGAGCACTCCGTCATGGGTCGTGGTATTGAACGCGAATTTGTTGAGGTCGAGGACCGTATTGGCGCCGGCCGAGAGTTGGGTGGTGTCACGCAGCGTGATACCCACGAACGATTCCGGGCCGGTCACGATGCGATCGCTGCTGTAAACCTGACTGCCGATGGCCGCTCCTGAACTTCCTCCAGCCCGCTCGATCTGCACCGTGCCCTTGAGCGTCTTGCCGACGCCGGCAGCATCGTCGGCAAGGGCATTGGCGACAGCCATGCACCCGCAGGCGAGAATCAAGGCGTATTGGACGGCCCGAAGACGCATCGGCGGCACCTGATTGCGTCAAGCTGCTTTCCGCGGGGCAACGCGCCGCCACGATGTCGACCTGGTGTTGTGAGTGATCATTCCCCGACCGCTCGTAGAGCTGGGGCTTGCGAAGGACGTGCGGAAATACTGCTCCTGGGAGTCGCGGGGAGACGTGTCTGCAGTGCCAAACAGAATATGGTCCGGATCCAGATGACTCTGTGCGCTTCCCCGCATATCGCATCAGACACTTCTTTGACAGCCTGGCGTTCTGGCATCAGGCGCCCCTTGCTTCTCAACTCCCATTCAACTCCCACTCGCAAGGGTTCGAAAGGCATACGTTAGCTGGGTCACATGACTCACGCATCCCAGACATTTTTCCAACCCGAGTTGGACACACGGCAAGCCTAACTTTCTCTCGGATGTAACGCACGGTAATACAAAGCAAGGCCTGGTAAGTAACGCACTTCGCTCACTGCCGCTCGGTGTGCCCTGTGTCAATCCCCGTTTGGAGAGATCCATGAAGCGTATTGATAAAGTCCCACGAAAGCCCGTCCTGCAAGCCCTTTTTACGTTCAGCGCAGCTGCACTAGCGGTCGGCACCGCACTCTACCCGTCCATTTCCACCAGTCAGCAGACCGACGCCGCCTCCGTTCACACGGCCTCGCCGATCAAGCATGTGATCGTCATCGTGGGCGAAAACCGCACCTTCGATCATGTGTTCGGCGCCTATACGCCGCGAAGCGGGCAGACGGTATCGAATCTGCTCTCCAAAGGCATCATCACGCAGGACGGCAAACCTGGACCCAATTTCGCGACCGCCGCACAGTACACCGCCACCGCCGACAACCCCAACCGCTTCGAGCTGAGCCCTTCCGGCAAGAAGCTCTACACCGTACTGCCGGCACCCAACACCGGCTTTGTAGCGACCGCCCCGAGCGACACCAGCCCGCCGCCCTTCGCAACCCTTGCCGCGGCCCAGGCTGCAGAAGGGGCGGCACTCAAGCCACAGGACGTCGTGCATCTGACGACCGGCGCGTCAGGTTTGCCGCAACAGGTACCGGACACGCGCTTTGGCACGAACACCTTCAATCTGCCGAACGGCCCCTATCAGATTTCGCGAGTGGGTCCGAACTACGATCAGTACATGAATAGCCCCGTGCACCGCTTCTATCAGAACTGGCAGCAGTCGGACTGTAGCTTCTCGCATGCGACCTACGACAACCCCAGCGGCTGCAAAATGGACCTGTTTGCGTGGGTCGAAACGTCGATCGGCGCCGGCTCGAACGGCAAGCCAAAGCCCGCCAACTTCACCGACCAGACCACGAGCGAAGGATCGACGGCACTCGGCTACTACAACGTGAATACCGGCGATATGCCCTATTTCACCGAGCTCGCGCGTCAATACACGATCAGCGACAACTATCACCAGCCGGTGATGGGCGGCACGGGTGCGAACAGCATCATGATCGGTACGGCTGATGCGCTTTACTACACCGACGGCAACGGTAACGCCACCACCCCGCCCGCCGATGAGATCGAAAATCCGCATCCGCTGGCAGGCACCAACAACTGGTACAAGCAGGACGGCTACTCGGGCGGTACCTACAGTAACTGCTCCGACCCGAAGCAACCCGGGGTAGGCGCGATCCGCCATTACCTGGGCACGCTGCCCTATCACCCCGACCCGAACTGCGCGGCCAATACCTACTATCTGCTCAACAACTACAACCCGGGTTATAACGGCGACGGCAGCGTGAATACGAGCAGCGCCTTCACGATTCCGCCTTCGCCGGTACGCACGATCGCGGATTCGCTGCTGGCGAAAAACATCTCGTGGAAGTATTACGGCGAAGGCTGGAAGACGTTCGTCAGCACGCCGTCCACGAGCGTCTACTGCAACATCTGCAATCCGTTCCTCTACGAAACCGCGATCATGACCAACCCGGCACTTGTCGCTGCGCACTTTCAGGACACAACCGACCTCTATTCGGACATCGCGGCGGGCACCTTGCCGGCCGTATCGTTCGTGAAGCCAGGCGGTCTGCTGGACGGTCATCCTGAGTCGTCGAAGTTCGGGCTGTATGAGGCATTCGTGCACAAGCTTGTCGAGGCGGTCCAGTCCAACCCGGCGCTGTGGGCGTCGACGGCGATCCTGATTACCACCGACGAAGGCGGCGGCTACTACGATTCAGGCTACATCCAGCCGGTGGATTTCTTCGGCGACGGTCCGCGTATTCCGATGATCGTGGTGTCGCCGTTTTCTCGTGGCGGCCGCGTGGTACATGAATATTCGGATCATGCGTCGATCATCAAGTTCATCGATCGCAACTGGTCGCTGTCTCCGATCACGCAGCGTAGCCGTGACAATCTGCCGAACCCGGTGCAGCTCCCAGGCAATCCGTACGTGCCGGTCAATTCGCCGGCCATCGGCGATCTTTTTGACTCGTTCCAATTCGACCGGGACCGGGATCAGGACGATCATCACAATGACAAAGGACAGGGTAATAACGGTGGGTTCGGCTGGTGGCCGTTCTGACAAGACTTGAATAACCAGTTGTAGCAAGTAAGTAGCAAACTCCGCGGCATGGCGCGTGGCCGTGTCGCGGAGTCCGTCGAACTGAACCGTCCGTGCAGCAATGCCAAGGCCGCCGATGCGAAATCGCCCCTCTTTTTCGCTTGTCCACGGCAACGCGGTGGGCCAAACTGCGCTTCATGAAAACGCTAATGCCATCCGTGGCTTGCTCCGACTCACTCCAAGGTCTCCCCGATATCCTTGAACAGGGTTTATCAGTGGTGTTTTGCGGAATCAATCCGGGCGTCCGTGCGGCATCGACAGGCCGCCACTTTGCCGGCCGAGGGAATCGGTTCTGGCGGGCCGTTCATCTGGCAGGTTTTACGCCTGAACAGATTTGCCCTGACGACGATCACACGCTCCTGCAGTATGGTTGTTGCCTGACAACCGTGGTCTCGCGCCCAACTGCACGAGCGGATGAACTATCGCAATGGGAATTCAAAGCGGCGGCGACGGAATTCGAGCGGAAGATCGAACGATATGCACCGCAATGCGTTGCCTTCCTCGGAAAGATGGCGCTCTCTGCCATGTCCGGCAATCGCGAAATACACTGGGGCCCGCAACCGGCAACGTTCGGCGGCGCCCGCGTATGGGTGTTGCCCAATCCCAGCGGTCTGAACCGGACATTCAGCCTCGACGCACTGGTGACTGCCTACCGGGAACTTCGTCTTGCAGTCTCGCCGGCTGGTTGAGTCTGGCGAAATTCGCGTGCGGAATGGCCTAATCCTGAATCCACCTACTCCTTCCAACACTCATGCGTCAGCCTGTCTGCAGATTCTCTGCAGCCCAGGTCAAGTGCGCCCTTCTCTGCGCGTGTTCGACGCCAGACGTGAAAATGTTAAGTACAAGTCGAGACAGTGAGTTACCGCACACATGCAGGTCCCCGCCGGGTGTAGTTTGTCGGAAAGGTATTTAAATCGAGAAATGCCGTGGCAGCAACCGACATGCAAGATCGGATTAACCGTGCGGTGTGGAGCAGCCGCAGCGGGCGGAACGGGTTCGCCGTAGCCAGCGGCTGGACCGATTCTGGTGAGGCGGCAGCTTTCGCCTGGGTGGCACACCAGGTGCAACACCAGCCAGTTCTCGATGTAGGCGTGGGCGGGGGCAGAACCGTAGCCTTGCTAACGGCGATGAGCAATGACTACACCGCAGTCGACTACACGCCTGAACTGGTCGCGATCTGCCGCCGTAACCATCCGGGCATCTGCGTGCAGCAGATGGACGCTCGCGACATGTCGGCCTTTCCAGACGAGAGCTTTGCACTGGTCGTATTCAGTTACAACGGCATCGACGCGGTGGATTACGTCGGCCGCCGCGCCGTCTTGCGGGAGTTCGCCCGCGTGCTGAAGCCGGGCGGCCTGGTACTGTTTTCGGCCCACAACTTGTACGGACCGAGCTACCGTCAAAAACCGCTGCATCTTCTACGAATGCCAAACCTGTCGGTCAATCCGATTTCAACCTGCATCGATGTTGCCAGGATCGGATATTCGCTGGCAATTGGCACCCTCAATTACTTGCGCTATTCACCGCTCAATCGTGAGTTCGACGGTTACGCGATCCGGGTTTGCGCCGCGCACGAATTCGGCATTGTTATCATGTACACCGATATGGACACGCAGCGTCGCCAACTTGCCGAAGTGAATCTGCACACCGAGGCGGTGTTCGGAAACTCGACCGGACGGTGCATGCAGGAGGGTGACGATGTGAGGAATGATTCATGGTTCCACTTTATCGCGCGCAAGGTTGTGGCGCGATAAGGATGGCTGGACGAGAAAACCGGGACCTTGAAGTTCAGCTTGGGTAGCGTGCAGTTTTTGATTGATCAGTGATCCTCTTCAATGATGACTGACCGCACGCGCTCAGTTATAAGCCGCCAGAAGCTCTCAAACTCCTGATCGTTGCGGAACCGGTATCGTTGAAATCCGTAAGGCCGCCCCTGGAACGTGAAACCGATCGTTTCCAGTACCTTGGGAAAATAGTTCCCTTGCCGTGTCGACGAAGACTGTTGATAACGCCGCAGATTGCCAATCTCGGGATACGGCATCATCACCGGCGGCTTCGACAGGACCGGCGGCTCGAAGACGGTTAGCCCCTCGGGTGTCAGCAGAATTCGACGGGCCAGCCATGGTCCTAAAAGGCACCAGCCGAAACAGGCGACGGCGAGCATTGCAAAAATCGCCCCATACAATTCTTCTCGCGTCCGGTAACTTACACCCGCCGTATGCCACGCCCAACCCGTGTTTCCAGTCCACGGCCGCCCTCCGTGCATCAACATATACGCCGCCCCGAATGCGCAAACGACGCCTGTCAGCGCGCCAAGCCAGAATCGGCCGATCAATGGGAATTCAGTCATTGGTGTTTTATCGTTTTCCATATGCGCTGTATTGTCGTATTAACGAACGATTGACGGCACGCGACTCAGAGTGTGTGAAAACGCATTGATCGCCTAGACGGTGTTAGGAACTTCGAAGTACTGGGATTGCATGGACAAGCATAAACATGGCGAAGACGACAAAATGCAGACCTGCGAGTGTTTCGGGCAAGCGTTCGTAGTCGCGAGCGAGGCGTCGAAAGCGGTTGAGCCATCCGAAGCTGCGCTCGACTACCCATCGACGTGGCAACAGCACAAAACCCTTTTTCGCTTCATCGAGCCTGATCACCTGGAGATCAATTCCCTGAGCGCGCGCGGCCTGCGCAGGAGCTTCGCCCGTGTAACCCTGATCGGCAAAGGCCACTTTCACGGTTTCTCCCGTTGCCTGCTGCACCTGGCGCGCCAGCTCTGTCACCTGTGCGCGCTCCTGCTCGTTGGCCGGCGTCACGTGTACGGCGAGCAACTGACCCAGCGTGTCGACCGCCATATGCACCTTGCTGCCACGCTTGCGCTTGTAGCCGTCATAGCCTGCGCGTGGACCGCTCTCACATGTCGATTGCATCGTACGGCCATCAAGGATCACCGCGCTGGGCTGCCCCCGCCGCCCCTGCGCGACACGGATGATTGAACGAAGATCACTCACCATGCACTCGAAACAGCCGGCCGCCAGCCATCGTTGCGTCTGCTGGTACACGAGTTCCCACGGCGGGAAGTTGGTCGGCAGCATTCGCCACGCAGCCCCAGCGCGAGCCATCCAGCGCAACGCATTGAACATCTCGCGCAACTCGTATTTACGCTGTGGTGCACTCTCATCCATCAACGTCAGATACGCTGCTACGAAGCTCCATTCTTCGTCTGACACGTCTGTCGGGTACGCTTTACGTTTCTCTCTTGTCATCCCTCCAGGGTACCAGGTTTTGACCGGAAGTTCCTAACACCGTCTAGGTCAGCCTCCTTTCTTTGATGCCTCAAAGCAGACGCTCACGGCCGGCTGCATGTGGCCGCGTACTGCCTCACGCAAAGGGCATACGCAATGTGAACTGAGCAAGTCTGCGGTCAGCAGCACTCGACCCACTTCGACCCCTCAGTTCCGCGCAAAGCGGACAATCAGCGGACGCACCGCCTTGTCGCGGGCCGGCCGAATAACTTCATCGCTATGCACCTGTAGAGTCAGCAGGTGACGTCGCGCGCGATGATCTCGACCAATTCAAAATGCAGCGTTACCAGCTTGAAGTGGTCATGCAGGTCGACATGCGGCATGCACCGAATATGGCACTCACAAAATTTCCTTGCGCTGGAAAACGTCTCGCCACGCCAGACCTCTTCCGGGATGTCCCCGAATTCGATCGTATACACCTTGGTGGCCTTGATGATGCAGCGAAGCCGCTGCCGCAAATCGTAGACTTCAATAATGTCACCCGGTGCATAACCACCGTCGCCGTATTCGCCGTACGGCTTATAGTATTCCGCGAGCGTTTCGGCGGTGACGGTCTTGCGACCATCCATGACAGCGCGCGGAAGACTGTCGTCGTTTTCGTCAGCCCCCCAAAACGTCAGTCTCTTTCTTCTGTTCATCTTGCATCCCTGTGCGTTGCTGCTTCCTCGACCGATCGATTCCAAGCTTCGTTACGGGTGTCCCTCCATGGCCGAACCCAGCCTGATGTGACGGGCCAGGCATGCTCCACGTGACTGACGCTGACGCGGCTAGTTACCAGCTGCAGGCAATCGAACGTATCATTAACTGTGTACTGTGAACAGATTGCGATCATGCGGAGCCTCACATGCGCTTCCAAGAGTTTCTTGAAAGGTGGCGAAACAACCCTTCCACGACATTGCAAGTCGCGCTTCTTATACGCATCGCAGATGCCCTTCAAGAATCGCCTGATTGCACCGGTGCGGTGGTCGTCGGGTCCTTTGCAAAAGAGAGCGCAGACCGCCTCTCTGATATCGACCTGGTCGCTTTTTGTTCGGAAGGCGGCGGACATTCGTTGCTCAAAACTATAAACCAGCAAATCGCGCCGTCGAAAGTTCTCTTCACGTTCGACGGCATGCACGATCCGGACAGTCCGTTCCAAAAGCTTGTCTTCGAGGACATGTCGTCTGTCGAGTTTCACGTGGTGTCGCCCAAGACGGAACTTACCGTGGAGCAGCCTTTCGTCGAGATTGTGAATCGAGATTCATACCTTGAGTCCAGAACATCACCGCACCTTTCAGCAACGAAACGGGACATGACTGTTTTCCGCCACGGTGATCGATTCTTGGCATGGGAGCTTTTTAACTGCTTGAAGTGGCTGTGGCGCGGAGACTACACCGGTGCAAAACGATATCTAGTCAAGCTGGGCAAAGCGATCGAGGCATCGGAGAGAAACGATAGATCACCATCGTGACGGTTTCCCCAGGACGCAGAAATTGTCTCGCCACTGCTGTCCCAATCAGACGGATTGTTGACGATCCACCCGACCGCAGTGACTGGCCGAAATCGCAGAAAGAACAACTGACTGGTGCCAGACTCCACGTGCCATCATGCAGAGAGCCAGGACACACCAGACACAGAGGAAGATTGATTCCCCTTCGGACTCGCACACAATCTCTCCGCTCACGTGGTCACGCCAGCCCACCAGCGTCTGCCCGTTGCCGGCTTCGGAGAGATAAGCGGCAATCGTTATTCCTGACTCGATGCGAGGCCTTCCGTGTGCGTATTTCAAGTACCTGCAGCACGGATTGCCCGCGCGGCCCTGTTAGCGCCCCGGGCTCACTCGCCTGGTGGCGAGCAAGCCTCAACTGCGGAGCGCCACAGTAGCCACAACGAGAGCCGAGAAGATCAGCGCAGGGGCGAGATGCTTGAACGACTCCCGGTTTCGTAGCAACGTGAAGAACACGGCGACCAGGATCGCACCGGCCAGCGTTAGGCCCAGGACTCTCGTTTGTTGTCCAAAAAGAAGTGCCGAACACAACAGCTCAAGAGCGCCACAGAGCAAATGAAACCATGCCGGGTAACCCCAGCGTACGAAGTCGCTCTTCACCGTGCCGCGTCCTGTGAGATTGACCACCCCGGCAACCGCGAACAGAACCGCCACGATCGTCGCGAGAATCGATTCGAAAGATGCGCTGTTCCACGCCATGGTCATGCTCCGTTGATTTGCTGAAAGTGATTTTGTACAGAGAGGTCCGCGATCAGGCCGAGGCCATGGGGTTCCCACGCAAGAACTTGCCGGGCATGCTGGCCACTTACGGTCTGATCGAGCGCCAGTGCGTCAGCGAACGGCCCAAGCGATTTGCGAGCATCGTCGAGCGGCCAGAGTTCGACGCGATCGGCGCCGACCGAGGCCCGAATCGCTTCACCCATTTCGGCAACCGCAACGGCGTCTTCCGCAACCACGTTGAAGATCTGTCCCGTGACTCGACCGTCTCCGCTTGCCGCCCGCTCCACCGCGCTCAGGTAAGCCGTGGCGAGATCATCGACGTGAACGGCAGGCCAGTGGTTGCGACCATCGCCGACGATCCTCACACTGCCGGTCTGACGGACCATGCCGGCAAGCATGCCGAAAACGCCGCCGCCGTAGCCGTGCACCATCGCCGGCCTGAGGATCACTGCGGCAATCGAGCGGCTTGCTGCTAGCGCCAGCACCTGTTGCTCCACTGCGGGCCGCCAGGCGATGAGTGGTGTCGGGTTCAGCGCCGATGCTTCAGTCGCGGGCCCCCCCTCCGTATTGCCGTAGACCCAGGTGCCCGACGTATAGACAAACGCTGCGCCCGGACGCAGATGCGAAAGCATCGCTACAGCCGCGACCTCATCAGCAGCAGCGGCGGAAGCATCGTTGGTCGACGCGGCGTGCACCACGCCATCAGCGGCACCGGCAGTCGCAGCGAAAGACTGCGGCTCACGCAGGTCGCCGGAATACAGTGTCACACCGAGACGTGCCAGCGCGCTGGCGGCCGCCGAGCTGTCCTGGCGCACCAGCGCCGTGACCTGATGACCGAGGCTGATCGCCTTGCGCGCGACCGCTTGCCCGATGAAGCCAGTACCACCTGTAATGAACAGTTTCAAAGCGTTCTCCAATGATTGGCTGCGAAGTTGAATAGTCATACAAACGAGACCCATCGGTCTCGTTTGGGTAAATCTAAACGAGACTGCCCAGTCTTGTCAACTACTCGACGATCTGTTATTTATCTCGCATGGACACTTCTTCTCTCCCCGGCCTGAGCCCGCTGCAATGCCGCAAGCGGTCCGCAATCCTCGACGGCGCGAAAACCGTTTTCTTACGCGAGGGTTTCGGTCTGGCAACGATGGACGATGTCGCCTCGGCCGCCGGCGTCGGCAAACAGACGGTCTACCGCCACTTCAAGTCGAAGGAGGCGCTCTTCGTTGGTTTGGTCAGCGAGATGTGCGCCCAGGTGGGCGTGCTGCTTGCCAGCGCTCAGGGCGAGCAAACCGATGGCGCACCCGAAGTGGAGTTGCGCGAGTTGGGATGGTTGCTGGCACGAAGCCTCATTACGCCGGATTATCTGCGGCTTTACCGGGCCATCGTTGCCGAGGCCGAGCGTCTTCCGGAACTTGGCCAGGTGTTTTTCGAAAATGGTGCAAAGGTCGTGCGTGCCTTTGCCGCAAAAATTCTGCGAAAGCGTTTTGACGAATCGACTGCTGCATTGCGGGCAGCGACATTCGTTCAGTTGGTGCTTGGCGACGCGTATCTGGAACTGTCAATTGGCTACACGGTGGCCGATGTTGACGCACGCTTTGCGCTGCAGATTGACGAGGCGGTAGCGGTTGCACTTCGCTAAGGAGCGCTGCATAAGATGTCGGGCCGCTGCATACGGCACGCGACTCTGACTTGCCGGCCACGAAGGTCTGCAATTGCGCCGTCTAATAAAATTGGTTCACGGATGTCGATTTAGCCCTCTCTCGAACGTCGACTAGGTGAGCGCTGGAGTTGCGTATCCGGCACTCACCGAGACATTCAGCAAAGGAGAAATCACCGTGCCCCCTAAACTGCCCCCCGTTATCACCGCCTTTGAACGGTCGCCCGATAGCGGCAGGGGGCTGTCGCGTGACACGCGTGTTCGCTGGGCGCTTGAAGAAGTCGGCCAAGGTTACGAGGTTCGTCTTGTTTCGTTCGACGTACTGAAGGATCCCGCGCATCGAGCGCTTCATCCCTTTGGGCAGATCCCGACCTATGAAGAAGGCGCGCTTGTCCTGTTCGAGTCGGGGGCGATCGTGTTCCATATCGCAGAGCGCCACGCCGGCCTGCTACCTGACGACGCGAATGCCCGGGCACGCGCGATCACATGGATGTTTGCCGCGCTCAACACGGTTGAGCCGCCGATCCTCGATCTCCAAACCACCAAATTCCTGGAGGGAGACAAGACCTGGTACGACGAGCGTCTGCCTCTCGTCAAGGATCGCATCCGTGACCGGCTGGGCGAGCTTTCCGATCACCTTGGCAACGCCGACTGGCTCGATGGTGCGTTCAGCGCGGGCGACCTGATTATGGTGTCAGTGCTACTCAGGTTGAAAGCATCGGGTCTGCTGGACGAATATCCGAACCTCGCCGCCTATGTCGCCCGCGGCGAAGCCCGGCCCGCCTACAAACGTGCTTTCGCCGCTCAATTGGCGGTTTTCACCGGCAAGCCACCGGCCGGTTGAAAACGCAAAAGTACTCGGTTTTCGACGTAGAGGTAACGGGGCCGCCGCCACCGGTTGTTAGGCGTCCTTGTGCCCCTGGCGCCGGAGTACAACATGGGTGGCTTTCTCCGACGCAACGAACTGAACGCATTCGTATCCCAGAGCGCGTACGTCAATCCCCTCGAACAGTCGCTCTCCCCCGCCTAGCAGGACCGGCGAGATAGCGACGCGCAGCTCGTCGATGAGCCCCGCACGAAGATATTGCTGGATAGTGTTAGCGCCGCCGCCAATGCGTACATCCATTCCGTTGGCTGCGTCGCGCGCCCGGTCAAGCGCCTCGTGAATACCGCCCGTGACGAAGTAGAACGTCGTTCCGCCTTCCATCTGAATGGGCGGGCGCGCGTGATGAGTCAAGATGAAAGTTGGAACGTGATAGGGTGGGTTGTCCCCCACCAGCCTTTCCAGTTCATGTCGGGCCAGGAACCGCGAATCGGCCCGAACATGTTTCTTCCGAGAATCCAGGCGCCAACATTCTTGAAGCCCCGCGCAGCGAAGTCGTCATCGATCCCCGTTGTGCCACCGTCGGCGCCAAATAGGGTCTGTTGGAACGTGCGTGTCGGGACTAACCACTGGTGCAATTCTGTCCCGCCCACGCCGAGCGGATTACTCATGTCCTGATTCGGACCCGCTCCGTATCCGTCAAGCGAGATGGTAAAGCCCTCAACTCGGACGCGTGTCATTTCATGACCTCCTTTCGATTAGCGCCTAACGTAATATCAACCGCAAGACCTGTGGCTTATATCAGTCACTGCGGTATACATTGGCCCAAAGAATCCTGAAAAATACCTTACCAGCTTGGTTTTCAGCGTTCACTGTAAAAATTCAGCTAAATAAAACGCCCGTGAAACCCCGCGCTCAACAACGCGCAATCGGGCATTAGTATTGCAATGAAATATGCCGCCTGCCAATCAAAAGTTGCGATATGGCATTGATCTCAAACCAGACCATGATACCCGCAGTCGCAAACACGCAACGCGAGCTTGGATCAGCACAAAACCGTGATTGCAAAGACGAAAACGTTTGCCACGGGCTTTCCGGCGCGCTCACGTCCCGCTTGCCTTTTTGGGGGGCATTCTTCAATTACCGGGCGTAACGAAACTGACATAAAGACCCATTAGCGTGCTGATTTCTCGTTCAACGGGTAGTCTCGAAATGCACCCCGCGCTTGCGCAGTTTCGTCGCCCTGGCGTACCCGGAAGCCCGCGGTGCGCCGGCGACCTGTGTCAGGAAGTCCCTGCCATCGATGCGGCTGATTCGAACTCCCTGGCAATGGAGATTTTCTATTCGCGGCGCGATATGGTCAGTTTGGCCGTGTTGGAGGGCGACCGCCCCATCGGACTGATCAATCGCGATATTCTCCTGTCGCAAATGAGCAAACCGTTCCACCGGGAGCTTTACGACAAGAAAAGCTGTATCGCGTTCATGGACAAGGAGCCGCTCATCGTCGACGCGGACATGAGCATCGAGGCGCTGACCTTCAAAACGGTCGAGGTGGGTAACAAGGCGCTGTCGGACGGATTTATCGTGACGAGACAGGGCCGGTTCGCCGGACTTGCCAGCGGCTATCAGCTATTGGGTGCCGTGGCTGAAATGCAGGCGGAAAAGAACCGTCAAATCATGCAGAGCATTGAATATGCAAGCGTGATTCAGCAAGCCACGCTGCGCGCTTCGCGCGACGCGCTCTCGTCCATGTTGCCGGATGCCACGTTGATATGGGAGCCGCGTGATGTGGTGGGCGGCGACTTCTATCATTTCGCTTCGTTTGCCGATGGATGGTTCGGCGCCGTAGCCGACTGTACTGGACATGGCGTGCCTGGCGCCTTCATGACGCTGCTTGCTTCGGCCTCACTCTCGCAGGCGCTCGAGCGAATCGGGCCGCGCGACCCAGCCGCACTTCTCGCGGCGGTCAATCGCAACGTAAAGGGGTTGTTGGGTCAAGTCAATGGGACAGGTGAGTCGCCGCAGTCGAACGACGGCCTCGACGCCGCTTTCTTCTGGTTCGACGCCGGGCAGCAGCGACTCCATTTTTCCGGTGCACGCATCGCGCTGCACGTTTTGCGGCCAGATGCCGATCACTTTGAAAGCATTCCGGGCGAACGCATGGGCGTCGGCTATGTCGACAGTCTGGCTGACTATGTGTGGGCCCTGAACACCGTTGCACTTCCGCAGGGTAGCCTCCTGTTCGTCTCGACAGATGGGCTTATCGATCAGATCGGCGGTCCGCGAAAAATTGCTTTTGGGAAGCGCCGGGCTCTCGAACTCATTGTCGAGAGCCGTGCGCAATCGCTATCCGCGATATGCGAAGGTCTTCAGCGCGCGTTGGCCGACTGGCAAGGCGCAGAATCCCGTCGCGACGACGTAACACTATTTTTTGCACGAGTTTAAGGTAGTCCATGAACATGTTTGAACTCTTAGATCAGGATGCCGCGTTTTTCGAACTCGCACAGAGGCGCAACCTGATTTTCTATCACAAGGGCTACTTCTCCCATAGCATCGTCGCGGCGATGAGTGAGGTCATGAAACTGCAACTGGAAGTTGCAGGGGTCAGCGCTCCAACCCGGCGCAAATTGTTTTCGACCTTTATCGAACTCTCCCAGAATATCGTCCACTATTCGTCCGACTCGCTCGTCGAAGGGGGCGGCAACGGTGGCGCCATACGCGAGGGTGCGGTGTGCATCACCACCGAGGGTGAGCGTCACCTCATGTTATGCGTCAATCCCATTGCGACGGCGGCGGTGAGCAGCCTGCGCGAGAGGCTTGAACCGTTGCGCAGCATGTCGCTTGAAGAAATCAAGCAGGCGTACAAGCTATCGCTGCGCTCCGATACGCCGGAGGAAAGTAAGGGCGCGGGGCTTGGCTTTTTGACGATGGCTCGCGACGCGAGCGCTCCGCTGGAGTTTGCCTTTTACCCGCGTGTCGATGCCCCGGAAACCACACTGTTTTGCCTCAAGACGATCATCTGACCAAGGGACGAGTAGGCGCCATGGATAATCTTTATATTGCGGCCACGACTACGTCGCCGGAAGTCGATTTTCAATTCGACCAGAACGTGCTGACGTTCAGGGGAGAGTCTTATCCCGAGAACGCGGCCGCGTTCTATGCTCCGGTCATCGAGCGGCTTCGCGAGTACCTTGCAAGTTGCGAGAATGCCGCTATCACGGTTGAAGTTACGCTGACTTACTTCAACAGTTCGAGCACGAAGATGCTGTTCAGCGTGTTCGATGCGTTGGACCAGGCGGCTTCATCTGGAAATCACGTGCTGGTGAGATGGTATCGCGACGCCGAGGACGAAACCATTCTCGAATTCGGCGAGGAATTGCAAACCGATTTTACGGCGATCCAGTTCACCGATTGTCCGGTTGCGACGTAAGGACGGCCACGGTGGTCTCAACTTCCTCTTCGGACGCACCTTCGAACGACGCTCCGGACCTGTTCCAGAACGAGAGCGAGGCGCTGGAGAAGGCGCGCGCGATTCATGCGGATGTCGGCGCCGACCCGCAGCAATGCCGCCTGGCGCTAGCTGAACTCATCGGACACTATGAACGCCTGATGCGCGAGACGCGCCGCCTTATTGGGCGCAGCGACCGCGCCGAGCGGGAGATGCATGCACTGACTCAACAGTTGCAATATCGTGCGACACACGATGCGTTAACCGATGTGTTGAACCGCAGTGCGGTGATCGAGCGCACGAGCAAGGCGCTGCGCGTTGATCGGGCAGTGATGATCTTGCTCGACATCGACGAGTTCAAGAAAGTCAATGACGATTTCGGGCACCCTGTTGGCGACGCGGTGATACTCGGCATCGTCGATTGCTTGCGACGCATTGTCGGCGAGCAAGGTGTCATCGGTCGCGTCGGCGGCGAAGAATTTACGGTGTTGTTACCGGGGCATGATCTCGCCGACGCACTGCAGTTGGCGGAGAAAATGCGCGGGGCGATCGGTAGTTACGTTTTCGCCGCGCCTGTGAATCGTCGCATCACGGCCAGTTTCGGCGTCAGTGCCAATCCGGTTCGGACCGATTTCGATATTGCATACGGGTTAGCAGATTCGGCCTTGTATAAAGCGAAGCGAGGTGGGCGGAATCGCGTGGAGTTTGCTGATCCGCAATTGGTTTCGCCTGCGATGCCGATCGAAAACTGAACGGCAACTTGTTGCTGCAGGTACGTCCTCGGCGCGTCGCGAGAAAGAGAAATCTGCTTGCCGACCGTCGGCTGGACAACGCCCAGCGCACGGGCCGCTTTGGTCAAGCTACCCGCCTCGACGACCCGGACGAATAGTTGAAGCGCTTCCAGTCGATCCATTCCGTCAGTTCTCCCAAGAGAAGAAGAATGCCTGATCGGCGTTCGAGGGCAATGCCGTCACACCAGCGCGCCGCCTGGAGGGCGCGGTTCGACGGGTCTGACGCAGCAAGAAGCGCGCAAATCCGCTCGACCGCTCAATTCGTCGGCCAAGGCGAACGCTACCGCGCCGTTGCTGCTTACATCGCGCTTCGTGCGGCGGTATGCAGATCCGATCTGCTGTCCTTTTTCCCCGATGGGATGAAATCCGTTGTCAGAAGTGCAACCGTGTCTGAGCTGGCAATCGAACGCTTCTTGCTGGCTCGAACCTGGATGCGCTCCAGACTCTGGTAGAAGAGTTCGAGTTGTCTCGCATCTGAAGCCCGCCGCTCGAGGTCGAACACATCCTCAAGCACACGACGCGAGACGTAGAAACGTTGAAGTCCGTGGGCAATACGAACCTGAAAGACAACGCCGTCACTGTTGTGCGACACCGCTGCCCAAATCAGCAGATGGCTACTCATGGAGCCCCCCGTAGATCACAATTTCAAAAGCAAAAGCTGGCCAATCCATAGTCGCACAGGCCAATATTTTTCAAAATTGTGACGCTCACTGATTTGACATTTTTACCACAGTCATCTGTTGCGACGCAGCGGAGTGGGCACCCTGCTCGCCGAAGATATAGCACCCAGGTCAGGGTGTTTGCGGATTGGGCAGCTATATTGTTAGCCTCTGTTTGAGTCATCGCGGGTGACCATCGAGCGCCCACCTTATTCACTCACGCGCCAATCACTTCTGCCCTGCCGAACGGCCACCGTCACTGCCACCCAGCGCCTCGAGCAATGGCCGTAACGCATCCAGTTCCGCGCCGAAACCACTCCAGTCGCCCGCCTTCAATCGCTCGATCGCACGGTCATAATGAGCAAGCGCTTCGCGGGCGCGCGCGTCCGCCGTGCCCTGAGGCTGTGCCGCGAGTGGCGCGCTTTCTTTGAAGAGCGCCGCCAGCGCTTCGCCCAAAGTTTCCTTCATCACCACCCGGTCCCCATACGCGGCAATCACCCGCTTCAACTCGGGCAACTGACCCGACTCCGCGCGCAAATAGAGCGGAGAGATATAGAGAATGGAGTTCTCAATCGGCACGACGAGAAGATGGCCGCGAATGACGCGCGAGCCCATCTGGTTCCACAGCGAAATCTGTTGCGAAATCTCGGTGTTCTGCTGAATGCGTGCCTCGATCTGGAACGGCCCATAGACGAGCTTGTCCTTCGGGAACGAGTAGACGATAAGCTTGCCGTAGTTGGGCGGATCGCAACGCGCGGCGAGCCACGCGATCATGTTGTCGCGCTGGCTGGGCACCATCGGCAGCATCAGGACAAACTCCTCGTGCGGTTCCTCGGGCAGCCGCATGATCATGTAGTAAGGCGTCATCGGCGTGCCGGGACTATTCCCGCCATCTATGCCGATCAATTCCCGCGGGAACTGCCAGAGGTCCTCGCGATTGTAGAAAACCTCCGGCGCGTCCATGTGATAAGCCCGATACGTTCGCGCCTGGACCAGGAACAGATCTTCGGGGTAGCGGATATGTTGCTGCAGGTCTTGTGACATCGCCGCAAGAGGCTTGAACAGGCCCGGGAAGATGCGCTGATACGTCCGTAGGACCGGATCGGCAGGATCGCTGACATAGAAATCCACTGAGCCGTTATACGCGTCGATCACAACCTTGACTGCGTTGCGGACGTAGTTGGCGCCATCGCCGAATCCCGGCTGGGCGTAGGGGAACCAGCGGCTTGTCGTATAGGCGTCCTGCATCCAGAAAAGGTGTCCGTTGCTTATGACGAGATAGGGATCATGGTCAAGGGTGAGGAACGGGGCGATCGTCCGTACGCGGTCCTGAATGTTACGGTGCAGCAGGATACGGCTAGCGTTCGTGATATAGCCGGTTAGCAGGATGTTCGGATCGTCGAACTGCCAGGCAAAGAGGCTTCGGCGCGCCGCGCTGCCAATGGCAATCCCATCGCGCCCGTCGTAACTGGCGTAGACGTTGTCCTTGCCCTTGGGGTAATCGAATTCGGCGACGCTACCTTTGACGATGACGTAGCCCTCCCCTCCTTCACCGAAATACAAACGCGGCTCACGAATGGCCGGTCCACCGTAGGTCACGGGTGGAATATCCTGCAGATAGAAGGAGGGCAAACCTTCCGTCGATTTTTCGGTGACGGGCGACATCACCACGCCGTTGCCGTGCGTGAACAGGAGGTGCAGGTTCACCCAGGTCTGGGCGTTCTCGGGAAGCATCGAAGGTTCCAGTTCGCGAGCCGACAGCATCACCTGTCGGTAGCCGGCGTCGAGACGATAGCGGTCGATGTCGACGGAGAGGAATTTGTAGTAAGTCCTGATCTCCTGCAACTGCGCGTAGGTATCCATCAGCGGCTGCCCGTCCCACAGGCGAATGTTGTCGATGATCGCGCGATTGGCCTCGAGCGAGGCGAGATTCAATTGCTGCTCGGCCGGAAACGGCTTGACCGCGATCTGGTTGAGGCCATAGCCCATTCGCGTTAGCGCGATGTTGTTCTTGATATAGGGCATCTCCAGTTGCAGCTCGCTCGGCTTGACATAGAAGCGCTGGAACAGCGCCGGGTAGATCAGCGCGAACACGAACGAGGTGCCGAACACCAGCAATACGGAGGCGGCAGGAATGCGATAGTCCCGTCGGCGCATATTGACCCACGACGCGACGGCCGCAATGGCGGAAAGTCCGACAAGCACCCACAAGACCGGGAGTTCGACGTGGATGTCGGTATAGCCGGCGCCGACCACGACGCCGTTATCGCCGTAGAGCAGTAAAAAACGGTCGAGTGCGTAAGAACCGGCCTTCAGGGCGAAGAACACGCCGAGCAGCGCTGCACCGTGAGCGGCGGCAGCGGCTGAGAGTCCACGCGGCGGCCGCTCGAACGTGATATCGCCGCGTACCCCGTAGATCGCGCCTGCAACGATCGCACTGCAAAACAGCACCTGCAGCAGCCAGTTCTTGAACGCAAGATAGGCGGGCAGCGAGAACAGATAGAAGCCAATGTCCTGGCCGAACACAGGATCGCGCTCGCCATAGGGCACCTGATGAAGGAAGCGCAGCACCAGATCCCAGTTGCCGAGTTCACCGACGGCAATGATCAGCCCCAGGACAATAGCGCTACCGGCAATGCTGGTGCGCCACGGAATGCGCGGTGCGAGTTGGTCTGCCAGTTCGCTGATGAATTCCGGCGTACCTGACAGACGAGCCGTTTCCACTTGCCAGCTACCTGGACGCCTCGCGTAACGATGCGCGAGGAACCCCGACGCGGCGATTACGCCCGCCGACGCGGCGAACACGGCGGCAAAAAGGAGCACCTTGGCGGAGACGACCGTCCAGAAAACGTCGACATGGCCGATTGAAGCAAACCACAGCCAGTCGACGACGAACCCCGTGATGCGTCCGAGGACGATCAGGGCACCCACAACACCCGCCACCGCGATTGCGGTGCGTCTGTAGCGCATGCGGGAGCCGGGTTGCCAATGCATCGCCCCTCCTTTGCTGGGATTAGGGTCGTATAAACAATTGTAGTCTGGCGAGGCAGGTGGCGTATGCCCACCCGATCCGGATTTGATTTGACATCCGTAACCTGGACCGGGACTATTGGAGCCGCAAAACGTGCCGGCGCGATCAAGATGCCGAGTGCAAATCGAACCTACCCCACCCACAGTATCAGGAGACACAGCGCCATGAGTGATCAGCCGTTCGGCCGTTCCCGTCGTGATTTCATGCGTATTGCCGTTACGGCAGGCACCACCGCAGCGCTGCCGTGGATGCAGGACGCCCACGCGCAGTCAACGACCAGCTCCGCAACGCCGGCACCCGCCGCTGGACACCCGGCAAAAGGCACACAGCTGATCCTGCTCGGCACCAAGGGTGGCCCGACGCCGTCCGATCTGCGCGCGGCACCGTCGAACGTGCTGGTGGTCGACGGTCAGCCCTACGTGGTCGATTGCGGCAACGGCGTCGCGCTGCAGTTGACCAAAGCGGGCGTCAAGCTGCCGGGCGTCCGTGACATCTTCCTGACGCACCATCATTCGGATCACAACGCCGACCTCGGCAACCTCGTGTTCCTCGCCTGGGCCACCGGCCTGCACATGCCCGTGAATCTCTACGGGCCGCCGCGCATGACAAAGATGATCGACGACTTTGTCGACATGAACGCGATCGACCTCGACGTGCGGATGCGCGAAGAAGGCCGCCCGCCGTTCCGGCCACTGATCAACATCCATGAATTCGACGGCCCGCGTCTCGTGATGGAAGACGACCGCGTGCGCGTCACCTCGACGCTGGTCGACCACTACACGATCAAGCCGGCATTCGCTTACCGCTTCGAGACGCGGGACCGCACCGTCGTCTTCTCTGGCGACACGACCTACTACCCGGCGCTTGCCGAGTTCGCGAAAGGTGCTGACGTCCTGGTGCACGAAGTGATGTACCTGCCCGCGCTCGAAAAGCTGATGAAGACCGTCGACAACGCGCCGACGCTGCTCGATCACCTCGTGAAGAGCCACACCACCACGGAGCAGGTCGGCAAGATCGCCGCGGCGGCAGGCGTCAAGACGCTGGTGCTGAGCCACTTCGTGCCGGGCGGCGATCCCGCGATTACCGACGAGATGTGGGCCGCCGACGCGCGCAAACATTTCGACGGACAAGTCATCGTTGGAAAAGACCTGCAGGTTATCTGAGTGTCAGGAAGAGCCGCCATGCAATCCTCTGCGATTCCCCTGACCTTGCTGACGGGCTTTCTCGGTTCGGGTAAGACCACCTTGCTTAATCGCCTGCTGCCGCAACCGGCGCTGGGCCGTTGTACCGTGGTGATCAACGAACTGGGCGCGATCGGTCTCGATCATCTGTTCGTCAGCACCTCGCGCGACGAGACCATCGCGCTGCTGGAAAACGGCTGCCTGTGTTGCGGCGTGCGCGACGAACTGGCTGCCACTGTGGCCGATCTGCTGGAGCGCCGCACGCGCGGCGAAATTCCCGCCTTCGAGCGGATTTTGATCGAGACCACGGGGCTAGCGCGACCCGGTCCGGTGATCTCGTTGCTGCTTGGCGACCCGGCGCTTGAAGGCCGTTTGCAACTCGATGGCATTGTGACGACCGTCGATGCGAAACACGGCGCCGCACAACTTGCACGACATGAGGAATCGCGTCAGCAGGTGGCCGTCGCGGACCGGCTATTGCTGACCAAGGCTGAACTGACCGATGAACCCGCACTTGCCGAACTCGAGTCCGCGCTTGAGGCGCTGAATCCGGGTGCGACGCGCATCCCGGTGCGCAACGGGGAGATTGACGCACAACAGCTGCTCGATATCCTGACGCCGCGTGCCTTGCGGCCCTGGTTGCGCGCCGAACCTGCACCGAGCAAGCTGCTGATGCGGGGCGCTACAGCGTCACGTGTGGCTCATCCGGACATCGACACCTTTTGCCTGACCTACTCGCAGGCATTGCCGATGCAAGCATTCGAAACCGCGCTAACCGTCCTGCTCGGCTATCACGGCGAGCGCATCCTGCGGGTTAAGGGGATCGGCAATTTCATCGGCGAATCGCGGCCGGTTGTGTTCCATGGCGTGCAGCAGTTGCTGCATGAACCGCTGCGGCTTGACGCATGGCCCGACGACGATCACACGACACGGCTCGTGTTCATCGTACAAGGTCTGGCCAGGTCGGTAATCGAGGAAACGATCACGCATTTTCTGCGCGAAGCGGGAGTGGACGAACTGACGGAAGACGATGCAGCGCAACGCTAGAAACGGTCGATCATGCCGAACTGCACGCCTCGCACGAAGGCCCCCGGCCAAGACGGTGTGAGGCCCGTCACGTTCACGCCGCGTAGCGTGAACTCAGCCTGGCCGCGGTTGTGCAACCAGCCGGCGCTCGCATACAGCAGGGCGCGCTTCGAGAGGTCGTACTCGCACGCCGCACTCCACTGGTCGGCGTTGTTGTCGCCACCCGAACTGTCGCGCAGATAGGTGTAGCCGAGTGAGGTCCGAAAGCGCGAATTGAGCGCATAACGCGCGGAGACGGATACGCCGTCGTTGTGATATGACGGCCCGCCATCGCCGTTGAAGAACGATAGAAAACCGGTGACCGCGCCAAAAACGTACGAGACGCCGCCCAGGTTGGCGCGCAGCGCGCCGTTACCGTGCGTCTGTTGATGCGCGTACGAGATGCGGAACGGTCCCTCGCGCCATTCGAAGGTTTCGATGTGGCCGGCGAGCCCATTGCCGTCGCCGTCGTTCGCATCGCGTAACGAAGCCATAAGCGTCGTGGAGAAGCCGTGGAATTCGGGCGAGAGATAGGTGATCGCATTGCTCTCGTACGGCGTGAGCTTCGAGAGATTGTCGAGACCGGAAGCGATCGTGCCTGCATCGAAAGCGTCGAGCTGGCCCTTGAACGGGATATAGATCGGCGAGTACTGGCGGCCGATACGCACGGTGCCGTAAGGCGTGCCCAAACCGATCCAGGCCTGGCGGTTGAAGATCGTGTTCGCGACAGCGAGGGTGCCGTCGGCGGAACTGAAGCCGTTCTCCAGATTGAACAGAATCTTGACGTTGTTGCCGAGGTCCTCCGCGCCGCGCAGGCCGATGCGCGATCCACGATAAGCGCCGGAATCCATCCGCGCCACGTAGCCCGCGCCTGGATTGGTGACTTCAATGCTCGTGTCGAGGGCGCCGTAGAGCGTGACGGCACTTTGTGCATGCGCGAGCGTGGCGTGCGCCGCGATTGCGGCGAGCACGACGCAGGCTCGCGGTGCAAAGCGTGAATAGATCATTCGAGACTATGGAAAGCGGCGCGTGCCGCTTACTGCTGCGGCAACGCGTAGGCAATCACATAGTCACCGAGCTTTGTGCCGAACGAGCCATGTCCGCCCGCCGCGATCACGACGTACTGACGGCCATTGACCGAATAGCTCATCGGCGTGGCCTGACCGCCTGCGGGCAGGCGGGCCTCCCAGACCTGCTTACCGTTGTTCACGTCGAATCCGCGAATGTAGTTGTCCGCCGTCGCGCCAATGAACGCGACACCGCCCGCAGTGACGATCGGACCGCCCAGCATCGGCATGCCCATCCTGAACGGCAGCGGAATCGGCGAGCTGTCGTGCACGGTGCCGATCCGCTTCTTCCACACGATCTCATTCGTCTTGAGATCAATCGCAGACATGTAGCCCCATGCCGGTTGCTTGCACGGCAAGCCTAGCGGTGAAAGGAACGGATTGATCGTCACGCCGTATGGCACGCCGTATTGCGGCTGGATGCCTGACTCCGTGCCGCTGCCCTTCGCACCTGCCACCGGCTCCATCGGGTTGCCCGGGCTGCGCGGAATCAGACGCGAGACGAACGGCAGCGCAATCGGGTTCGCGACAGCGATCTGGCGGTCGGTGTCGATCGCGAGACCGCCCCACTCGAACATGCCCAGGTTGCCCGGGAACACGAGCGTGCCCTGCAGCGACGGCGGCGTGAACGTGCCTTCGTAACGCAGTTGATGGAACATCACGCGGCACACGAGCTGGTCGTACATCGTCGCACCCCACATGTCGGCGTCGGTCAGGTTCTTCGACGGACGGTACGTGAGCTGCGAGAACGGCTGTGTCGGCGCAACGTGGTCACCCGGGGCAGCGCCTTGCGGCACCGGCGTTTCGGGCGCCGGCACGACCAGCGCACCCGTGCGGCGGTCGAGCACGAACAGGTTGCCGGTCTTGGCCGGCGCGTACACGACCGGCACGGTCTTGTCATCCTTGTCGGTGATGTCGGCGAGCGTGGGCTGCGACGGCTGGTCCATGTCCCACAGATCGTGGTGCACGGTCTGGTAGAACCAGGCCAGCTCGCCGGTCGACGCGTGAAGCGCGAGCAGCCCGGTCGCGTAACGCTCCAGCTCCGGCGTGCGGTCGCCGCCCCAGATATCCGGCGTCTTCACACCCATCGGCAAATAGACAATGTCGAGCTTCGCGTCGTAGGCGGCAGGTGCCCACGAGTTGGGTGAATTCCACGTGTAGTGCTCACCCGGGCCCGGAATGTGATTCGGGTCCTTCGCGCCTGGGTCGAACGCCCAAAGCAATTCGCCCGTGCGCACGTCGAAGCCGCGGATGACGCCCGATGGTTCGCGGTTCGAGAAGTTGTCTTCGACCGCGCCCGCTACGATGATCACCTTGCTGGTTATGATCGACGGCGAAGTCGGCTCGTACATCCCCGCCGTCGTGACGGGCTGGGCGTGTTGAAGATCGAGGTCGCCGTTGTTGCCGAAGCCCTCGCAACGTTGGCCCGTCAGCGCGTCGAGCGCATAGAGGTGGCCGTCGTTGACCGGCAAGAAGATGCGGCGCGTGCAGGCGGATGTGGCATCAGCGGCTGGGGCGGCTGCTGGGGTGGCGGCTGTGGCGGCGGCGCCCGAGGCGTCCGAGGCTGCCGCTGCATCGCTCGCCAGCGTCGCCGCGGGTGCGGCCGCCGTGGCGTTGGCCGAAAGATCGACATACGACACGCCGCGGCACGTCACGTGCTGGAACGACGGATCGGACTGCAGTTTCGGATCGAACTTCCACTTGAGCGCGCCCGTCTTCGCGTCGAGCGCGAACAGGATCTGGTGCGGCGAGCACAGGTAAAGCAGGTCGCCGATCTTGATCGGCGTGACCTCGTTGGTAATCTCGACAGGATCGTTGGGCCCCTTCGTGTCGCCCGTGCGGAAGGTCCAGGCCACCTGGAGATCCTTCACGTTCTCAGGCGTGATCTGCTTCAATGGCGAGTAGCGAGTGCCTTCCTGGTCGCGCCCATAGGCGGGCCAGTCGGCGGCATCGATCCCGGTGCTGGTGCCGCTCGCGGGCGCGGAAGCGTTCAGTGTGCCGTTGACCTGCTGCGGATCATTGAAGCTCGCGTACACGAGCACGCCCGCCCATGCCACGAGTGCAACCACGAGCGACACGACACCCAGCGTGCGCGCCCCCTCGAGTCGCCAGCTTACGAGCAGCAGCAACCACACACCGAAGATGACCAGCACATCGGAACGCGGCGCGAGTGCCCAGAAGTCGGGACCCGACTCCATCAGCGCCCAGATCGCCGTGCCGATCAGTACAAGTGCATAAAGCACGAGCGCGGCGGGACTGCGCCGCCAAAGCAGCCAGGCCACGCCCAACAGCACGATGCCTGTGATGACATAGTAGGCCGAGCCGCCGACCGTGAGCAGCCACGCGCCGCCGATCAGCAGATACAGCGCGGTCAGCACCGTAAAGAGCAATGTGATGACGCCGATCACGCCCCGCGAATTCGACTGACTGGCCATGATGATCTCAATCCTCTTGAGTGGATGCCGCCTGCCGGTGGTACCGACGCCGAATTCACACACCGGAGCACGGTAAATCATTCCTGCCGTTGTTTCTCCTGGGCGACGGTCCCACAGAGGAACGTGCGCGCGTCTAGGTTATAGGTCGTTCCGAGTGCATAAGGCAAGGCATGGCTGGCAACATCGTGCGATGCAAACCCCGGCGTCACGAGTTCTAGCCGGGTTGAGAGCGGTTTACCGGTCGAAGCGGGAAAGCCCGCTTCCGGACCCGTTGCGGGCGTTTGAACCGCCAGCATCAACGGGGCTGCTTACTGGAAATCAGCGGTCATCCGCTCCTAGCCTGGGTGTCGTAACCCGGCAGCCACCTGGATAGCATAAACAGCGGCAGCCGTTACCACACCCGTTATCAACACGCCGAGCAGTCCAAGCAAAACCGCGACGATCCGACCAAGCGTGGTGGTCGGCACCACGTCGCCGTAGCCGATGGTCAGCGCCGTCACCGCGCAAAAGTAAAGCGTTTGGCCTGACGATGCTTGTGTGCGTGTGGCGGCATCGACGGCTCCCCCAACGTAATACATGGCGGCCGTCAAAATGAGGAAAAGAATCAGCAGCATCACCAGAATGGCGCGCAGGTGCCAGAGAACCCTGGCAAACTCCCCAACTGCGTGGCGCGGGTGGATTCGGGTGCGCGCAGCCGCTTTTTCGGCATTATCCATGTCGTGAACCTCGCGGATAAGTGCCGATGAAGCACGCGCTATATCCCGCCGCTAAACGTTGCGCGAGGTTCGTTCCGTCGCCGCCTCCGTCGCGCCCGTCAGTGACGCGCGCATGAGCACGACACAAGACCTTTTCGATCGACATTCAAGACTCCTTTGCGTGTCAGGGTGGTCGACGACTGCGCGGCAATTCTCCCGGTATCGAAAGGGTTGTCAATGAGAGACGAAAGCGAATCGCAACTTCAGTCGCCCTGCCTTCACGCGCTGCGAATCTTGCAGATCGTTGAGCAGGACAATGCTATTGCGAAGCATGGGTGACAGCCACTGCCGACTTTCGCTTACTCTAAGCGCTCCACTGTCAGATTGATATGACATATTCCATGTGGCAGCGCTAATACGCCCTCTGTCCACCCGACTGTCGAGGTTAAAGGCTGAAGTCGGCGGCGTGGTGCGTCACGAACTCCCTCATGCCCATTGGCTTTTGGCCGGTGAGCTCGAATACGTCATCGGTCAAGCGGTCGAATCGGCCCTGCGCGTGAAGCTCGGCCAACACGGCAAGGTGGCAGATCAGGTAGTCCGGCACGCCCAGTTCGCGAAGCTTTTCGGACCATGCCGGAACCGGTACGTTGCGGTAACGAATGGTGCGGTCGAGCGCTTCAGAGAACACGCGTGCGTAGTGGTCCAGATCAGCCGACTCGGGACCAGTCAGGTTGTAGATCTGGCCGACGTGCGCCGCGGGGTCATCGAAGATCGCGGCCACGACGCGAGCCACGTCGACCGCCGCGATCGGCGAGGTCCTGGCATTCCCCAGCGGTAGTACCAACTCGTCCTTTTCGCGCACGCTGTTGACGGCGAGACGCAGGAAAAAACCTTCCATGAACGCAGTGGGCCGCACCGTGACCACCGGCAGGCCCGACCAGGCCAGGGCCTGCTCAGCGAGCCAATGCAACTTGTGTTGAGGACTGTTGGTGGTTTCGGTGATGCTCATGCCCGTCACGCTCATCTGCGACATGTTCACGATGACTTCGACACCGTGATGACGTGCCACCGCGGCGAAGTTCACCGTGGCTTCCAGATAGGCCCCCGACACCGACATGCTGAAGTAAATGCGCTTGCAACCTTCAATGGCACGGTGCACCGACTGCAGATCGGTCAGGTCACCGAGCACGACCTCGGCGCCGAGCTGGCGCAGGCTTTCGGCGCGTTCGTCTTCACGACGCACCATGGCGCGCACTTTGTGACCCTTGGCCAGCAGCATCGCGGTGAGATGGCGGCCTATGGAGCCGATTTCGCCGGCTGCGCCGGTTACGAGGATCGGGTCGTCATGTGTGGATTTCATCGTCATTTCCTTTACCTTTTCGTTGCGTTCAATAGGTAGGCGGCGGATAACTACTCGTTTCAGATCCGACGCCTGTGTTCACATCAGCGATTATGTGCATATGCACATTTTTGAAAAAACAGAATGAAAAATACCGTCTACCCGATTACTCTTTCGTTAGTTCGTCAGGGTCTTGCTGAGTGCTCGGCCTGGGGTGCGCAGTGCGTTCGTGAATGTTCGCGGTAGGCGTACGGTCAATCATGAGACTGAGCAGTTCCGGCCGGTTGTAGTGACCGGCCGAGTCCATCAACATCTTGCGCCGGTCGATCAGCGTGAAATCGAGGTCAGCGATGACCTCGCCCTCGCCCGAGCGGAGCGGTTCGCCAATCAGCATGCCGTCGGGCGCCACGATTGTGGTGAAGCATCCGCCTGAGATCGGACCGATCGTGCAACCCGTGTCCTTCATGATCTGCGCCTGCTGCTCGGCGTCGAGCCAGGCCGTGGCGTTGACGACGAAGCAACCGGACTCCAGAGCATGCTGGCGAATGTTGATTTCCATCCGCTGGGCAAATCCCTCGCCGAAGGCAGAACCCGGATACATGGCCGAATGGATCTGTTCTCCGTCGGCCATCAGCGCGTAGCGCGCCAGCGGATTATTGTGCTCAAAGCAGGCGAGCTGGCCGATGCGTCCGACCTTGCTGTCGACGGCGCGCAGGCCCGAACCGTCGCCCTGGCCCCAGATCATGCGCTCGAAATGCGTGGGTGTGATCTTGCGGCGGCGCTGGATCAGGCTACCGTCAGCGTCGAACAGCAACTGCGTGTTGTAGATGGTGCCGCCGTCCCGCTCGTTGACGCCCATGGACACCACCATGCCCGCCTTGCGGGCCGCCTCGCCGATCGCATCGGTAGCGGGAGAGGGCACCGTCACGGACTGCTCCAGCAACCGCAGATGCTCGGTTCCGGACAGAAGCTCGATACCCGTCTGGAGGGCGGAAAAGTACGGGTAGTAAGGCACCACGGTTTCTGGGAAGGTGGCGAACTGCACGCCCTTCTGGCCAAGCTCGAGGATCTTCTGCACGACCTTCTCGACTGTCGCCTCACGACTGTAGAGGACAGGGCTGATCTGGACTGCGGCGGCTTTGACGACTTTCATTGCACATTCCTCGAACGGTAAGGGCGCAACGCGCCCTTGTCTTGTTGCACCTGCAACATTGGGTGAAAAAAATCAGCTCTTACGTCGGACACGACCGCTTTCAAACTGCCAGCCGTCCATCCGGTTGAACGAGCGGAGACTCACCGCTCGACGGACGTATTGGAGCGCGCCGATGTATCTCGCTTGTGTAGGGAACGACGGTTTTTGTATGTGCGCGTATCGACGCACCCAGCAGATACGTTCTGATACAAAATTGAGCCGTGTGCCGTCAAAAAAACGGATCTTTTCGCCAAGGCCGAATAGCCTCTATCGGGAGGCGGTGTCGCGTAGCTCTTCCCCTCGCTGCAGCGACGCAATGAGTGGACATGACACGTTACCTTTGCGCGAATGACACGCACCCAGGAGCTGGGTGAGCACGGCTTCCATCCGCCCGAGATCGGCGAGCTTCTCCTGAATGTCGAGGAGCTTGTGCTCGGCGAGGCTGCTCGCCTCATCGCAATGCGTCCCGTCCTCCAGTTTCAGCAGATCTGCGATTTCGTCGAGACTAAAACCCAGACGCTGGGCCGATTTGACGAACCGCACCCGCGTGACATCCGCTGCACCGTAGCGACCGATGCTGCCGTACGGCCTCTCCGGTTTGAGCAGCAGATCCTTGCGCTGATAGAACCGGATCGTCTCCACATTGACGCCGGCCGCCTTTGCAAACGCGCCGATGGTCAGGCTTTCGTTACCGTTTTCCATACCGCTTGACTCCGTACATAGGTACGGAAGTAACGTTACGCCACTAGTCGGATATCCGGAAGGAGCAGCGTATGGCGGAACCACCGAACGGACGCGGCGTGCTCGCTGCTGGCGGACTGGCCGCGATCCTCGCGTCGACCTGCTGTCTCGGGCCACTGGTGCTCGTCGCGCTGGGAGTGAGCGGCGCATGGATCGGCAATCTGACATTGCTCGAACCCTACCGGCCGATTTTTATCGGCACGGCGTTGGTGGCGTTGTTCTTCGCCGGCCGGCGGATCTTCCAACCCGCTGCGGCGTGCGCGCCCGGCGAGGCGTGCGCGATTCCACAGGTGCGCGCCGCGTACAAGCTCGTGTTCTGGGTCGTCGTCGCACTGGTCCTGATCACGCTCGGTTTTCCCTACGTGCTGCCCCTCTTCTATTGAACCTGGAGGTCATCATGAAAAAACCGCTTGCTGCGCTCGCGCTCGCGATCGTCGCGGTTCCGGTCTGGGCGGCAACCCGGACGGTCACACTGTCTATACCCGGCATGACGTGCGCCGCCTGCCCGATCACGGTTAAACACGCGCTTTCCAACGTTAAGGGCGTCGAAAAAACGGATGTCAGTTTCGAGCAGAGGGAAGCCATCGTGACGTTCGACGACGGCAAAACCAACGTCCAGACGCTGACCAGGGCCACGACGGACGCGGGCTATCCATCGTCGCTCAAACAGTGAAAGTACCGAATAAGCCCATGATGACCTTGGAGATCGACGGGATGACCAGTGATAACGGCGCATTGCGGATCGCCGTCATCGGCAGTGGCGGCGCGGCTATGGCGGCGGCACTGAAGGCCGCCGAAAACGGCGCGCAAGTGACGCTGATCGAGCGCGGCACCATTGGCGGCACGTGTGTGAACGTCGGGTGTGTACCCTCCAAGATCATGATCCGTGCCGCCCACATCGCGCATCTGCGGCAGGCGAGCCCCTTCGATGCGGGGATCAGCGCCGCGGCGCCGGTGATCGACCGGCCGCGCCTGCTCGCCCAGCAGCAGGCACGTGTGGACGAACTGCGTCACGCCAGGTACGAAGACATCCTGGCGTCGCACGCGAACATCGACGTCCTGCACGGCGAGGCACGGTTCACGGGCAGCCATACGCTCACCGTCACACTGAGCGCCGGCGGCAAACGTGAGGTGGCATTCGACCGCTGCCTGATCGCGACCGGCGCGAGCGCCGTCGTACCGCCCGTTCCGGGCCTGAAAGACACACCGTACTGGACGTCCACCGAGGCGCTGGCCAGCGACGCCATTCCGGGGCGGTTGGCGGTGATCGGTTCGTCAGTGGTGGCCGTCGAACTGGCGCAAGCCTTCGCGCGTCTCGGTAGCCGCGTGACGATCCTCGCGCGCCGCACCCTGTTCTTCCATGAAGACCCGGCCATTGGCGATGCGGTGACGGCGGCGTTCCGCGCGGAAGGCATAGACGTGCTGGAACGGACCGCGGCAAGCCACGTGTCGCATACCGCCGGCACGTTCGTCCTCACCACCAACCACGGCGAGGTGCGGGCCGACCAGCTACTGGTGGCAACGGGCCGCACCCCCAACACCGATAGTCTGAACCTCGCAAGTGTCGGCGTGCAGCTCGACGAACGCGGTGCGATTGTGATCGACGCGGGCATGCGCACCAGCGCACCGGATATCTATGCTGCCGGCGACTGTACCAACCAGCCGCAGTTCGTCTACGTTGCGGCTGCCGCCGGGACGCGCGCGGCGATCAACATGACGGGGGGCGATGCGCGGCTCGATCTCGATACCACACCAGCGGTCGTCTTCACCGAGCCGCAGGTTGCAACGGTCGGCTACAGCGAGGCGCAGGCGAACCAGGCGGGCATCGAGACCGACAGTCGCACACTGACGCTCGATAACGTTCCGCGCGCGCTGGTGAACTTCGACACGCGTGGGGTCATCAAGCTGGTGGCGGAAGCCGGCAGCGGCCGGCTCATGGGCGTGCAGGCGGTCGCACCCGAGGCGGGCGAAATCATCCAGGCGGCCGCAATCGCGATCCGCGCAAGGATGACCGTGCACGACCTCGCTGACCAGTTGTTCCCGTACCTGACGATGGTCGAGGGGCTCAAGCTCGCCGCGCAGACCTTCAGCAAGGACGTGACGCAACTCTCGTGCTGCGCCGGATAACCAGTAGGCAACGATATCGCGAGGTCGATCGTATCAACTAGCGCCTGCTAGCCGTGAAACTGCGGCACCGGTCACAATGACAACCGCGCCCTGCGCGATTGAAGCGCCTGGTCGCTTGGCGCTTAGTTGCGCCTGGTTGTCATCTTTAACACCTGTTATTGACCAGCGGCCGGCGACACTACGCTCGGGGTCGCCAGCGTGTTGTGACTCCCGGGAGCGTTGGTGAGGGATGTCGAGCTATTGTTCGTGCTATTCGGCAGGCCCGAGTTCGACGACCCGGCGCCCACGCCGCTGTCCGAGTTGGTGACGCCAGGCGTGCCGTAGCCGCTCGTTGCATTGACCGGCTTCACGGCGGCCGGCGACACGACGCTCGGGGTCGCCAGCGTGTTGTTCTGTGCATAGACGCCGCCCGACAGCGTGAGTGTGGCGACGGTGGCGATTAATGTGCGGGTTGTCTTGTTCATGACCCGTTCCTCCTTGATTGGACTGGAATTTCGACGTAAACAATCCATTCTTACTTCTCAATGGCAGATCAGACCAAGTTTAGGAAAATGGTCGTTGATAATTAAGTGCATTGTTCGCAAGGATTAATTTCGATTTCCGGAATTACCCTTAATGGGTTCTGGTCCCCAATCTGAGGCCGGCGTGGTTCGGCCTTGCGCGCTGCATGCTACGTAACCCGCGAGGCAACTGATTGGGCTGAGTGGATAGCGAACAGCCACCGGAGCGGGGCCGGTGGGCACACTCGCACACGATCAGAACTGATGCCGGATGCCGACACGCGCAAGGAATTGATTCGCGCTCGTCGAGGGCGCATCAGCACCGGTGATGTAGGCGGTATTCAGCGGCGCCGCCACCGTGCTGCCGCCCGAAGCGTGCTGATAAAGCCCTTGCACATAGACGTCCGTACGCGGCGACAGGTTGTAGTCCGTCATCAAGCCGAATTGCTGCCATTTTGGCTTCGAGTTGCCCGCGCTGCTGTCGAAATGCCCGAGCGTGTAGGTGTACATGGCGCCGACATAGGCACTCTTCGTGAACTGATACTTGGCGTTGACTTCGAAGTTGTCGAACTTCAACGAGCTCGCCGTGTTCGCGAAGTTTCCTACATATACGGACCCCGTCGCGTCATTCAGGCTCGTATGGCTGTACACGAAGCCAAGCACCGTCGGACCGATCGTATAGTTGATGCCCGCGCCCCAAACCTGTTGGCGTGCGGCAAAGAAGTCTGTGTCGTCGGCTGCAAGCGATCCGCCCGACGTGCCGCCCGGAATGTTGATCTGCATGTACGCTGCCGCCACGGTCACCGAGGTGCCGACGTATTGCGCGCCAAAGCTGTAAGAACGGTTGTTCGCGAAGCCGCCCGCCTGGTTACTGAAACCGTACAGGCCGCCGAACGTCACGCCGCCATATGTGTTGCTCGTATATTTGACGCTGTTGTTCAGGCGGAATGAGTTGTCGGTGTTGTCGTTATCGTACGGATGCGACATCAGATAACCGGCCCAGTTGCCGTTGGCCGTGAGCGGCGCGAGAATGTCGACAACGGAATCGTATTGCCGGCCCATCGTCAGCGTGCCGAATTGCGCCGAACTGAGACCCACGTACGCCTGCCGGCCGAACATCCGGCTACCTTGGCCGAGTTTGCCCGAGTTGACGTCGAAGCCGTTCTCCAACTGGAAGACAGCCTTGGTGCCGCCACCCAGATCTTCGGCGCCTTTCAAGCCCCAGCGGCTGCCTTGCGCAAAGCCGCTCTCCATCTGTACGTTCGAATGCCCACCCGAGTTGCTGGTGTAGTTCAGACCTTCGTCGATCAAGCCGTACAGCGTGACGCTGCTTTGCGCCATCGCGCTCGTTGGGACAAGCGCGCAGCCGAGCGCCGTGTTGGCAGCCACGGCAATCAGGAGTTTTTTCATGAATGCAGATCCTTGTGGGTGTGATGACCTCGCCGGTGTTTCGTCGCGTCAACAGCGCGATGGCACAGCTATCCGGCGTCAGGTTCACGCACTTTAGGACCTACAAAATGTGGCTCCTCAGCAATTCAGTATTGCTCGAATGGTGTTGTAGCGGGCCGACGCCTATCGCACCCTCCCGCTTGCTTTCCTCCGGCGTGTGACGATAGCGCTCAACGACGAAATCGATGAAGCTGCGCAGCGCGAGCGCCATGTGCGGCTGGCCGGAATAGTGCAGCCATACTGTACGTTCGTCGGCGCAAAGCGTCGCGTCGCTCAGCAGTGCGCGCAGACTGCCGTCCGCGAGCTCCTGCTGCACTACGGATTGCGAAAGCCGTGCGATCTCGAGTCCGGCCTGCACCGCCCGTTTAACGACCAACGGGCTTTGTATGTTCAGAATCGGCCGTACGACGACGCGCTGTATGCCGTGCGCGTCGCGGAATTCCCAATGGCGGCTTGGCGCATCCGAGGCGACCAGTACGTCGTGCGACGCGAGTTCCGCCGGCGTGCGCGGCGGTCTGCGCCTCGCCAGATAGGTGGGGCTCGCAACGATCACGTCGCGAGTCTGCGCGAGCGGCCGGCAGATCAGCGACGAATCGCGCAGGCGCCGCTCGGCGCTGAAACACACATCGAACTCGCTCGTCGCCACGTCGCTCATCGTGTCGAACACGGTCAACTCGAAGTTCATGCGCGGCTCCTTCACCCGGTATGCTGCCAGCACGTCAGGCAGGTCCGTCGTCGCGTAGAGCGATGACGCCGCAATCCTGAGCGAACCGGCCGGCTGCCCCACCGCGGACGCAATGCACTCGTCCATCGTGTCGAGTTGTTTGATCAATTCGACGCAACTCTCCCAATAGGATTGCCCGGTGCTTGTCAGCGAAACACGCCGTGTGGTCCGATTGATCAGGCGTACGCCCAAATGCTCCTCGAGCGCCGCCACGCTGCGGGTAACGACGGAATTGGAAATACCCAATTGCTTGGCCGCTTCCGCAAAATTCAGGCACTCCGCGACTTTGGTGAAGATGCGTATCGACGCAAGCTGATTCATCGCGTCATCCGGTGATCGCGGGACGGCCGGCTGGCGGGGTAATACGAGGAGGCAAAATGGCGAAAGGACATGGGATATCTACCCCGTCGGCCGGGTTGTCGAACCCTATGCGAGTCATTGGCATCGCACGGGCGCCCGGCCAGAATCAAACGCCGGCCCGCTGGTCCATAGAATAAGTCGTGTGTCCTTACCCGAAACCGTCCGGTTGATTACAGCGCTGTTATCTAAGCAGTGTTAAGGCTGATCCTATCTACGCTCGCCAGCGGCGCTGACGGATAGCCGATCAGTCGGCTTGACAGTCATTTCTTGATCGCCTATTCTAAAATTAACATTCAAAAAATGGCCGATATGGGACGCTCACGTGAGTACGACGAGGAATCAGTGCTGACAGGTGCAATGCACGCCTTTCGGCGCGAAGGCTATTCCGCAATCTCGATCAAAGATCTGGAAGAGGCGACCGGGCTCAAATGCGGCAGCATCTACAACAGCTACGGAGACAAGGCTGGCTTGTTTTCTGCTGCTCTCGCTCATTACAACCAGAAGGTTTTGCACCGACGCATTGTTGAACATGCGTCGGAAGCGGCCGGCTTGCGTGGCTTGCGCAAGCTCTTTTTGTCATTGCTCCGTGAACCGGACGGAGAGTCGTTCGGCTGTCTGATCACCAACGCCGCAATCGAATTTGGCGGCAACGGCCGTTCTATGCCGACGGGTATCAATGAGGGACTCGATATTCTGTTGCGCACGTTTACCGCGCGGCTTGTATCGGCACGCCGTACCGGCCAGCTTTCAACGGAGATCGAACCCAAACGCGCGGCCTCGAAATTACTGGCGCTCTATCAGGGAACGCTCGTGCTCGTTCGTGCCAGCTATGACAAGGCGCTGCTAAGGGCGCTGATCAATGACGAATTCGACCGACTGGAAGGACTCCACCATGTCACCTGAAGCACTTTGGAATCGGTATGCGGCTACCTGGTCGAGAGATTCGGATGCCCGTGTGGGCGAACTTGCCGCATGCCTCGCGGACGACGTGACGTATTGCGATCCAAACGGCCCCATCGAGGGCCGTCTGGCCATCTCGGCTTACATGAGTGACTTTCAGCAAAGCGTTCCCGGCGGAACATTCCGCATTCGAACGCTCCTGCATCATCACGATCGCACTCTTGCACACTGGAGCCTGCACGGGCCGGATAACAGCACGCTACAGACAGGGACCAGCTTTGGCCTGCTTTCCGATGACGGGCGACTTCGGAGCATTACCGGTTTTTTCTATCGACCAGATCAAGATCAAGATCAACCGACATAAATCTTTCCGCCGCACGTGAAAGAGCGCTTGAATGTGTGGATCGCCTGAGCATGATCGGGCCGATTTCGGTTTCCCGATTCTTCGGTGGAGCGGGACTGGTGAAGAACGGCGTCCAGTTCGGCTTTGTCATCAAGGGGGCACTGTATCTGCGTGTGGATGATCTGACACGCCCAGATTTCGAGGCATTGGGAGCCGTTCCTTTCAGCTACGCCGGGCAATCAAAAACGGTCAAGGTCGCCAGCTATTACCAGTTACCGGACGAGATAGCAGACGATCAACACGAACTGATTCGCTGGGTGACCCGCGCGATCCATGCCGCTGCGGTGGCGAAGTCGAAAAGCCAGCGCGGTAAACACATCGGCGCCCTTGTAATTACCCACAATTCTGCTAACTTGGAAACATTTACGATCCCTATTTGAATAAATGACAGGAACGGAACGCGCAAAGGATGAATCCTGGCTGAATTGCGAGATTACGGGCAGCGAGTTTCAGGACACCCGGCTTCGCAAGCGGTTTGGAATGCTGTTGGAGCAATTGTGGAAGGGTATGGGACAGACCATTCCACTCGCCTGCCAGGATTGGGCCAATACCAAGGCAGCGTATCGCTTTATGAACAATGATCGCGTCAGTGAGCAGGACATTCTGAGCGGACATTTCCGGACTACTTCAAAGCGTTCTTCCACGACCGATGGACCGATTCTTGTACTTCAGGATACCACCACGTTTTCATACGAAAGGGAACATCCCGAACTCATCGGATACGCTGGCAGCGCAATAACTTCCGCCCAGCGGCGAGGCCGGACGAAGCCGAGCCCGCATTGCGGCATCCTGATGCACGCAAGTCTCGCCGTCACAACCGAAGGTCTGCCACTCGGGCTAGCGGCCATCAAATTCTGGAGCCGCAAGCAATTCAAGGACACCGCGAGAAGACGCAGCAAAGTCAATTTCACACGCATACCGATTGAGCAGAAGGAAAGCTTTCGGTGGATTGAGAATCTGCGTCAATCAACCACCCGGCTCGGTGAACCGGATCGCTGTGTGCATATTGGCGACCGGGAAAGCGACATCTATGAACTGTTTTGCGCCGCCTCTGAGCTCGGCACGCATTTTCTGGTGCGTACCTGCAGCAACAGGTTAGCCGGCGACGGCGAGCATACCGTTGCAGACGAAATGTCAGAGGTGCGGGTGAAGGGATTGCACCGGATCGAATTTCGCGACGCCAAAGGACACCCTCACCAGGCGTGTCTGGAACTCAGATATCGGCGCCTTACGGTTTGGCCGCCTGTCGCCAAGCAGCTGCGGGGCTAACCGTCAAATCAGGCGGCGAGTTGCTGTCAAATGTATAGTCCGTGCCCCCGGTACCCCCCGTGATGGTGACCCAACTCGGGTCTGCCACGGCCGGATGCGCCAGCACGGCCGCTGTCAAAGCCACAAAGACGCGCTTGCGGCCACCGCCTTTGCCGCGCCCCCGCGAGAACTCGGCGACTGCAACCCAATCGTTCAGCGGCTGACTCCAGACCAGGCGGTACACATGGTTCATGGATCTCGGATATTTCATATTGGCAGTGGCGTTCACAACCTGTTAGGTGACGCGCGGCCGAACGCGCTGTTTCAGTTTAGGCGATCACCGCACGTTTTCACACAAGCTGGACCCGGAGCGGACTCAGGCGACGAATCTACAAACGTCTGCTTGCCGTCGCGTCGGCGATCGGCTATTCACGTTCGCTCCGGAGCGGACATACGGCGCACAAATCAATGAACACGGCTCGCTGTTTGCCAAGGCCATGTGGGTCAATGCGCTTACCGTCTGGCTAACCGAAAGCAGAGCGACGCTTCAGATCTAAACAGTGTGTCCGGAAATGGCCGCACACGGACTTATGTGATCGGCATAACTCGACCTTGCGCAATCTTTCGATTTCACTTACAGCGGAAGTTGAGCGCCAGGAACGGGTTTATGCGTCTCTGGAATATCCACTTGATGAAGCCGCGATGTCTGAAACACGGGAGATGCGAGATGCATGACAAGAACGCACTTGATCTGAACGGGGACTGCCATGTCAAGTGCATCGTCGACCACGATGCCGAGGTATCGCACCGTACTTTCCAATGTCGTACGACTGGGTAGCAGCTGCACCGCCCGCAGGTTTTTCGTGCGGCATCGCGGCATGACTGCCGATGCTCTCTTCAGATGAGCGTGAGGAGCTTAACGGCATTGTGGACATGCTCGTTGAGGTATTTCGCAGTCCAGTAAAGGGCTAAGGCCGATCGCCCTGACGGACCAACGCTCGATGGATGACTCGCCGATTCATCAAAATTCATATTAGCGATAATATCGACGAGGTTCGCACCGACCTGCGCCGCTTTCCCCTATATATGGGCACAGATGTTCGATCCCTTTATCCAGACATACGGGAATATACCGAGAAGGTCAGGCGATATTATTGACTAATATTATTACCTGACGCGGCGACCGTACCGCCGCACGTCATCGGATGCTGTCCCGCCGGGCAGCTCCGCGGCGAATTTTCCAACCCGCCGGAAATGAGTGGCAGTTCTGAAGAATACCTGCTTGATCAGTGACGATTCTGGGTAAAACAGTTTGCATACCTAAGTAGCGTGAACCTAATCAGAAGCGTGGTTTCATAGGAGGATGTCATGATGTCCAGAGGAACCGGTTTAATTGCTGTCTTGCTGGCGATGGCCGTCGGGCTTGCCGCATGCAATGGAGATAGCAGCGGCACGTCCCCATCGCAAGCGACAGGGGTGTCGAACTCAAGTGCGGCGCCGACGAATAATGCAGTCCAGTCAAATTACAGTACGCCAACGGCAGAGGCGGCGACGACTCCTCTTCCGTGCGACGCCGCAGCAACTGCCAATACGCCGTGCTCCGCGGCTCACAGCGTGACACGCTTGCTGACAAAGAATTACAGTGGCCCGTTATTCCAGATTCAACGGGCGTCCGATGGTGCAAAGCAGGACGTCTATCCCTATACGTCGAGTACCTTGCCGAACAGCGCCGACCGCACGCTGATTGGTTCGACCAACGTCAAAAGCGCAAACACGTTCTGCAACAATACAACCTGCGCCGTCACCTACATTTACGATCAGATCGACCTGGTTGCGCCCCTCAGAGGAGGAGCATTTGGCAATGTGCCGGCCACCCTCACACTCAACCAGGACGGAACAGAGTCATTGACCGTACCGAATAGTGGCTCAGGGACCCAGAAAACGACAACCGTTCCGGTCCTCAATGGCTTTGCGACGATCACGCTTCCAGGAACCGGTGGCGCCCTGACCGTTCAACTTCTGCAGCCGCCCACCGCGCTGACCGCCCAGTCACCCACCCTCCAGCTATCGATCGGGAACGATCTGCCGGCGCTCGCCGGCACTCCGGCAAAGCTAGGCTTTGTGCCGTTGCAAGGCGTCCAGATTCCAGCCCTGGGTACTTTGGCGGGACAAGCGTACCGCAACAGGTTCGGCACGGTGAACCAGTCGATCGGTGATAGCGATATTGCCGAGTATATGGTTGCCGGAGCGCACTATAGCCAATCCTCCACGTGCTGCGGGACTTACGGAAATATGGAAAGCAGTGCTAACCCGAGCACCTATGCACATGGAGAAGTCGAAGGCGAAATGTTTGCGCTGGCGTTCTCGAACGGCAACGCAGCGGTTTTTGGCTATTGTGATGGCGACTCCAACCAGGCACCCAACGTCAAAGACCCCGTATGCAACGCACTCGATATTAACTGGCCTGGCGTCGACGCAGAGGCAGGCGTTTATCTCTACGGCCCGCAGCAGCCTCCAAGAGAAAAGTTCGTCACGGTGCTCTCCAAATACTCACCGGTGACCGCTTCAAATATCTTCGCGGTAAAAGGTGGGTCTGCCTCACAAAGCGTACTCACAGCACTCTATGACCAGGCGCCCCCAGAAGCCTTGAACTTTGGCAACGACGCCGGTCATGCGTTTAACGGGCAGTGGCAAGGCGGTCTTTCGCTTGGCGAAGGCGGCGACGGTAGCGCTGCTCCCATCCAGTTCTTCGAAGGAGCCGTGATCACCAAGGCGACATCCGACACGACCGATAACGCGATCCAGGCGAGTATTGCACGCTTTTATGGGCCGCCTGCTGACAAGGCCGCGGCCGCCTGCTATGCAAACAACCTGATCAATTCGCCGCTGAGTCTCGCCACACCGGATGCATGGTCGCAACAAAATGGCGGCACCGCCGTGCCCGCGCCCGATATCTCCGGAGTGAACAGAGGAGCCGCCACGGTTACCAGCACGAACGGATCGTCAGTCTCGAATGTCCGCGAAATCATCAGGGTTCAGGGCGGGCAATCGTATAGTTTTACTGACTATGTTCTCGCTACCACCAACGCCACGGTCTTTCCTGGCGGATCAATCCAGACCGATGACCCGAGCGGCACCGAATTTGGCTGGGTCCTCAATACGAATACGGGCGCGGTGGTGCGAGGGACATGGGGCGCCGGACAGGCAACATCGCTGAGCGCGGTGAAATCGGGTAACTGGTGGAAATTGACGATGACCCTCACCGCTCCCGCGGGATCGAACAATGCGTCAGTTTTTATCGATCCGCCCACGTCTAACACTGCCGGGGTTCGCTCACAGCAAGCGCCGTACTTGAGCGCGACGCATTATTGCCCGAGCCTTGCAATCGTGACTAACTCGGGAGCGTAGGTATGAACCGGGCCGTGGTTTTCGGAGACACCCGCTCTTAAGGGAATGAAGTCACGGAAAACACAAAGGAGAAGTCAGCGAGGTGCTTGTTAGAAATGGGCGAGCAATCGGTTCGGATGGTGCTCCAGCGCCATCCGAACATGATTCGATTGCGGGAAAAGACTTTGACTAATTGAGCGAGCCACGCCGAACGGGATCGGGGATTACGCTGGATGGACCCAAGCCTGCCTTTAAGCACGGCCGCGTAGCTTACGCTGCTGTAGCGACACCATCCGTTCAATAATGTCTTCCGGCAGTTTGCGTTCCCGAGCGATCGCTACGCTGTCGCGACCAACCGAATCCGGAATCGACGGATCCGCTCCCGCGTCGATCAGCAGGGCCAACGTGGCGAGTCGTTTGAGCCTTGCCGCATAGAAGATGGGGGTCTCGCCATGCGCCTTGAGATTCAGTTCTGGTTTGGATTTCAACAGTGCGCGACATAGGAGATCGTCGTCTTGCCATACTGCCGCCCAAAGCGAATAGCTGGCGTTGGCGCCACGCTGCAGAAGAAACTCGACCAAGGGAAAATTTTCTCCACGGGCGACCGCATACCATAGCGGCGTGGCGCGAAAATCGCCTTCGTCCTCATCCATCGGTACAGCCTGTTCGAGGTCCGCACCCGCTTCGAGCAAGATCGTGGCGGTCCTGATACCGTTCAGTTCGACCAGTTGTGCGCTACTGCCAGGCTTGACCGCGCACGCCCGATGCAGGGCGGTGTGTCCCTGTGGGTCGCTTGCCTCGACCAGTTCAGGTTTCGCAGCCAATAATGCGCCGACCGTTGGCCAGTCCCACATGCGGACTGCGGAGAATAACGCTGTTCTCGAAGGCTTGCCCATAGTCGTCCCCGCACTTGACTGACACCGCGCTGATTCGATCAGCGTCAATTGTCACGAAGTTTAGACTGTCAGATTGACATCAATTTTGGTCGGACAGTCCAATCCGTTCGTTGCACGCCTGATCCTATTGACGCGACTCGACCCGCCGTCGGCACAGGCTCATGACTTCGTGCCCGTGTCCTGATTGCGGAACGCCGCCTCACCCGCGTCCGACACCTCGACCCATTTCTTGTCGGGCGCGGCGTCTGCGACGTAGCTGTCGTGCCAGTTCCACCACTTATAGGTCGGGGTCTGAGGATAGCCCTCGGGCGAGTCTTCCCAGGCCTCCTGCCGGCCCAGCGGCGTGATATCGAGGTAGTTCCAGGTGCCGCCCATCTGCTCGTCGCCGCGGTTGTTGACGAAGTAAGTGCGGAACACGCGCTCGCCGTCGCGAAAGAACACGTTCGTGCCGTGCCACTCCGCCACGCCGAAGTCGGCGTCGAAGCTGTCCGTGAGGGTGAACCACGGTATCTCCCAGCCCATCTGTGCCTTCAACCTCTCGATATCCGCCTGAGGCGCACGCGAGACGAAGACGAGGGTGGTGTCACGCGCGTTCAGGTGGGCAAGGTGAGCGACCTGGTCGGCTACCATCGAGCAGCCCCGGCAGGCATGGTCGGGCCAGCCAAACACGCCGGGCTCGAAGAAAGCGCGGTACACGATAAGCTGACGCCGCCCTTCGAACAGGTCGAGCAGGCTGGCTTTGCCCGCAGGCCCCTCGAACTCGTATGCCGTCTCCACAGCCATCCACGGCATTCGCCGACGCTCGGCGGCAAGAGCGTCACGGGCGCGGGTCTGAGCTTTTTCCTTGACGAGCAACTGCTCGCGGGCTGCCTCCCACGCCTGCGCAGACACGACCGGTGGTGTCTGCATGGCAGGTTGTCCGTCTTTCCGTCCATTCCCGGTTGATGTAGTCATGACTTTTGCAATCTCCTGGTTTGGGTGAGTTCCCGCGCCTCATGGCTGAAGCGCGATTCCATTCATTGCTCAACGCTTGTTGTTGACCGTGAGATAGTTTTGCACCGGCAGGCGAACGTTGGGAGTAACAAGTGTGGCGGCATTCCGGTGCGGTCCCGGCTCTTTCCGGCGTGTCACCACCGCGCCTGCGGAAGCTTAAAATTCATTACAGGCATAGCGTTCTCTCAATGCAGACCATAAATAACTTTTACTTTCCGATTTTGGGTCACGCCGCCATTGTGTGAACCAGACAGCCGGTCCATATAGCCACAATCCATGCGCCGCACCGCCGCATGCATGGAATACACGGTTACCTCTTCAGACGATGACATCTTACGATTCCTTAAGATTTCGTTCATTGATCGTCTTCGACCGGAAGCGGAGGAAATTTGAGCACTCAGACCGCCTCCCCGGACCGGCAGTCGGACCAGTAAACGGAAAGGAGACGAATCGATGGAAAAGCGCCTGATGGCCTTGATGTTGTTCGCTGCGGCCGCAGTGGCCGCCTGCGGAGGTGGAGATAACATCAGCGGACCGACACCGCCCAAACTACTGACGAATATCGCCGTGCCCAATGCTTCGAGCCCACCATTCAGTTTCGACATCGGCTACGTCGAGGCCGGCAAGTACTTTCTGACCGACCGCAACAACAAAACGGTCGATGTCGTGGACACCAAATCAAACGCGCTGATCGCCCAGATTCCGGGGCCATTCGTCGGTGCGGGGGCCACGACAAACGAGTCCGGTCCCGACGGAATTGTAGGTATCACCGGCACGAACACGATCTATGTCGGCGATGTGGACTCAGTCAAAGTGATCGATACGGCCACGGAAGCGACGGTCAATACAATCGCCATCAGTAGTTCCGGATCACGCGTGGATGAGGGTTGCTACGATCCTGACGATCATCTCGTGATGTACGCGAGCCCCGGAGACTCGCCGCCGTTCGTCACGTTCATTTCCACGCTGACCCAAAAGGCCGTGGTAAAGCTTCCTTTCAACGGTTCGTCGGGGCTCGAAGCGTGCACCTACGATTCTGCCTCGAAGAGCTTCCTGATCAACAATGACGGGACCTCTGCCAATCCCAATGGCGAGCTCGATGTCATCACCGCCAGCTCCGCGGTGGCGGGAAGTCCCGCTGTCAGCAAGTCATTTCCACTGGGGAAATGCGGACCGGCGGGAATCGTGCTTGGCCCGAATAACGACGTGCTCATTGGATGCGATCCGCCGGCCGGTAACCCCCTCATCACGCTGATCCTCGATCGTTCGAGTGGCGCAATTCAAGCCAGCCTGCCGTTTGGCGGGGTGGACCAGGTCAATTACGATCCGGCTTCCAACCGCTATCTCCTGCCAGCCCGGCACTACGTCACAAGCGGGGTCGCTGCCGCGTCAGGATTTAGCCCACAGATGGGCGTAATCGATGGCGCGTCACGGCAGTTGCTCTTCAAGGTTCCGGTGGGTACAGGCGCGCATTCTGTCGCCATCGACAGCACGCTTGGGCAAGTGTACGTGCCGTTCCAGCCCGGCGCGGCAGGATTTCCCAACGGCGGCATCTCGGTGTTCTCGACCCACTAGTCCTTCCGGCGCGGGTCATGGTCTAGCCGGCCGGACTGGATGACGATTGCCGCAGCATGCCAGCGATCTCTGGTCGCGCGCTACCCCTGCGGAATCGTCACCACCGGCTTTGACAGGACCGGCGGCTCGACGATGGTGAGTCCCTGCGCTGTCATCGCCCGCCGCACGCCACGCCTACCCGAGGCTGCCCGCCTCGGTCCCCCAACTGCAACCATAGTTTCTCCAGTTGCTGATCTCAGGCGCGAGCGACCCACATTTCGCATCTGCGGGGCCATGCCACGCTCGACGTTGCGTCATTCATGTCCAATAATCGACGATACGGCCTTCTCCCGAATGCCGCGCTGCACCGCCGTGCCCGATATCCCGACTCCGCGGTAACCGCCAGGCGTGACATCCGCGGCATCGGCCAAGCCCTTTCAACGGGTCGGGCGGGACCGGCGCCAACATCACCTTTCGTCGACAGGTCACTACCATGAGCGATGCGAATCATAAACACGCCCCACGCCACGAACCCAATGGGAACACCAACTATCACTACCGGTTCCACGTGCCGCACGTTCATCTCAACTCGGTGTTCGGCGACGACTGGTTCGCACTCAAGGCCGAAAGGTTCGCGCGTTTCTTTGGAACGCCAACCTTCCTGATTGCACAGACACTGATTGTCGCGGTCTGGATTGCCGTGAACATGCTCGGTTTTACGAAGTTCGACGTTTATCCTTTCATCCTTCTGAACCTTGCATTTAGTCTTCAGGCAGCTTACGCTGCGCCGCTCATTTTGCTCGCGCAAACGCGCCAGGCAGATCGCGACAAGGTTCATTCCGATGCCGACGCGCGCCATCGTGAAGACCTTGCGATGGCGAGCGAGCAGCGCCAGGCGCTGGCGGCCAGGCAGACTGAGCAGCTGGTTGCATTGCTTGAACAGAACACGCAGCTCACTACCCTGACAAAGCAGATGAGCGAACGTATCGAAGCGTTGACGCTGGAGTTGCGCGACAAGATAACGTCATCCGGTGGGAGCGCATAGCAGATTGCACCTGCTGCTGCGAGTTGCCCGGAAATCGATCGGACGCCATACACCACAGCAAGGGCTACCCCTCCTGCCACGGCGCCGAAAACCACCATCGGCATGTAGGAATCAGATTGCGATTCATATGCTCATGGAACTCGATATAAGTAGAAACGGTGATGTCGTTCCATGCAGACCAGCTGATTCACGACGCCTATTCCATGACGTCCGGATCGAGCGGTCAGACGCAAGGTTGCAACTTCGACTCGTGTAAACTGTGCGGATGTCCCAAGAAACCGATTACCTCAACCCCGCCCTTCCTTCCGGCCTCCGACGCGTGTCGATGCCCGTGGTCGACGCGACCCCCACAACGCTTGATGGATTCGGCAGGCTTGTGACAGACCCGAGCGAGTGCTCGATCGAGATTGTGCAGTGGCCGGCGATGGGGACAAGGCCCATAGACCCCGGAACCGGTGACGAGGCAGGCACAACCGAAGGCACATTTGTGAGCGAATGGCGCGGGGATATTCTCTACGGCCGAAACGAGGCCGTAGGCGGCAACTACATCCTTGCGTACGCTAAAGAGCCCGAAGCCGCCCGCGACGACAACGTCAATGCGCCGGAACGCATGTTGCTTTGGCATGCGAACTATCATCCAGATGGCGGACAACTGTTCTTTCCGCTCGACCATCTGCCGTTCTACGTTCCACTGGCATTACCCGGGGACGACATTACGCCAGAGAAGTTCGTGTGCTTTCGCTTCGATGGACAGCAGGGTCTCTACATCCATCCAAACATCTGGCATGAAGGTGTGTTCACGCTTGGAGGGACGCAGCGGTTCTTCGACAAGCAGGGCGCAGTCCATGCGCGTGTCTCTGTCGACTTTGCCCGCGAGTTTGGTTGTCTTCTCGAGGCGCCGATCGCCCTCGACGCCTAACCGTTTTTGGTCGAGGCGGCGATCCCCGCGAGAAGGCCAACTGGGAGCTTGCCGCCAGAACAGCATATGCAGACCCGAGGTGCGCGAAGGCGAGTGGCACGGCAATCTGATTACGATTGCGCTTCCCGATCTCGCCGCCGCGCATAGCGGTCCTTTCGTTCCACACTCCAGACCGACCGAGCACCTCACCTTGACGATCCACATCCGCCCTGCCCACGCATCCGACGCCGCCTTGATTCTCCGCTTCATCACCGAACTCGCGGTGTATGAAAAAGCGGAGCACGAAGTTGTCGCCACCGTGAAAGACATCGAAGCGAGCCTATTCTCCGCCACGTCCACCGCGAAAGCGTTGATCTGCGAAATGAACGGCGAGCCGATCGGCTTCTGCGTTTACTTCTTTTCCTATTCGACATGGCTCGGCAAACAGGGGCTTTATCTGGAAGACCTGTACATATCGCCGGCATCGCGCGGCAGCGGCGCGGGCAAACAGATGCTGCGCCACCTTGCGCAAATTGCATGCGAGACAGGCTGTGGGCGCTTCGAATGGAGCGTGCTCGACTGGAATGAGCCGGCGATCGGTTTCTATGAATCGATCGGCGCGAGCGCGCAAAGCGAATGGGTGCGCTACCGGTTGGCGGGCGATGCACTCACGGCGTTTGCCGACGGCAATACCTGAGACACGCTTGTCCCCGAACACGAACATAGCCAGGTAATCAGCGATGCGCGCCTTGTTCATCTGCAGCAAGAACCGCTTGCGCAGCCCGACGGCCGAGCAGGTTTTCGCCAGTTGGCCAAACGTCGAAACCGATTCGGCCGGTCTGGTTGCGGACGCGCCGCCACTACGGGGTTATTCGCCTGCCCCGTTCACTACCGGATCGACTTCAAACGCGTCGCCCGTGGCGAAGAAAGTCCCGCCCGCCACGTAATGGCACGTGCGCAGATCGGGGTCGTTGCCGAAATGCCAGCGGTTGTTCGAATACACGCGGCTGTCCGCGTAGGCGGCAACCACTTCGCCAATGATCAGATCGTGCCGCTGGCTATCGTCCGGAATGACCTTGCATTCCATCCAGGTAACGCAGCCGGCCAGCATCGGCACATCGATTTCTTGTGCAGGGAAAGTCTCGAGATCGAAAGCGGAGAATTTGTCGAGTTCGGCGCCTGCGTTCGTACCCACTGCCAGCGTCTGCGCGGCAAATCCGCGGCTCGGCAGTTGCAGTCCGAACACGCCGCTCGCTTCGATCAGTTGCCGCGTGAGTGTGCGGCTGTCCACCACTACGACGACTTTCGGCGGGTTGAAATCGAGCGGCATCGCCCACGATGCGGCCATCACGTTCGAGCGGCCGCCGTGCGCGCTGGTAATGATCGTGACAGGGCCATGATTCAGTAACTGCGTGGCTCGCGACAATGCAACAGGTTCCCGGGTGACTTTCATACGTGCTCTTCCGCGTCAAATGGATCAGTCAGATTGTAGCGGGGACGCGCAAAGCGGGTGAGGCATCCATCATGAACGGCGCATCACGCCATACGTGCGCTGCTTCCAGGCAATCCAGGCGAGAATGCAGAACGATCAGAACCGTTGGAGAAATCGTGCGCATCGTCTGCTTGCATACCGCCGACAGCAATATCGCGCTGTTCGACGCGGCCGCCCGTGCCGCCGGATTCGAAGCGCTCGAGTTGACGCACGTGGTCCGTGCCGACTTGCTCGCCGCCGCAGTGCATGCAGCCACACTCGCAGGCTAAAGCACGATGTTCGCCGAATACATCGTCAAGTGGGATTTGCTGCCGGACGGTGAGCCGATTCGCACGCATAGCAGCCGTCTGTTGCCAGTACGCCAGCGCGGCGTCGCTGCGATGCTGAAAGTTGCGCAGGAACCCGAAGAGAAATTCGGCGCGCAGTTGATGGTGTGGTGGGCCGGCGACGGCGCGGCGCGCGTGCTCGCCCATGATGCCGACGCCCTGCTGCTGGAGCGTGCCGAAAGCAATCACTCGTTAGCGGACCAGGCCCGCACGGGCAACAGCGCGGCGGACGACCACGCCATCGACATCCTTTGCGCTGCCGTTGCACGACTCCACGCGCCTCGAAATAAGCCTCTGCCCGAACTGATCGATTTGCCGCGCTGGTTCCAGAGTCTCTGGCCTGCAGCGGAGCAATACGGTGGCTGGCTCGCCGAGAGTGCTGCCGCAGCGCAAGCCCTGCTCGCTCATCCACAAGACCTCGTCGTGCTGCACGGCGACATTCATCACGGCAACGTGCTCGATTTTGGCGCGCGAGGCTGGCTGGCGATCGATCCGAAAGGTCTGCACGGCGAACGCGGTTTCGACTACGCGAACATCTTCTGCAATCCGGACCAGACATCCGCGCTAGTGCCGGGACGGTTCGAGCGTCGCGTCGAACGCGTGGCGCAAATCGCCGGGCTCGACAGACGCCGTTTGCTGCAATGGATTCTCGCGTGGTCGGGTTTGTCCGCGGCGTGGATTCTCGAAACGGGCGAGACGCCGGACGTCGATATCGACATCGGCAGAATGGCCGCCGAAGCGTTGAAGCGTGAATAACCGCTGGAAAGCGGAGAGGAAACCACTACATCGGACCCAACCGCCAACACCCTGGCGCTGCGCCGATCCTGCCAATCAAGGCCAGCAAGCAAACATCATTGAGCGGCAGCCGCCAGGCCGCCGCCCAGGCATTCCGTCTGTCAATGCGGCGCTTTACCGTTGGGCAAGGCGTCCAGCGGTTTGTGCTGTTCTTCGCCTAGCCCTGGAAAAAACGCGTTCCATGCGGCGCGCACGCCCTGAGCCGCAGTGGCCTCCGCGCTAATCGATTCTGCCTCGCCGTCGGCAGCCTTCGACGGGTCGGCGGAGAGGCCGCGCCAGTGCGTAAACACCAGCAACGGTTTCTCGGTCCACACGCCGTCGCCATATTTCGCAAATGCCGTGTCCCCGCTCGTCAGCTGCACTTCGTACCAGCCTTCGCGGACCGGTGTATGGGCAGCAAGCTCAAACCAGGCGGTCGGTTCGATTTCCTTCATGTCGTCTCCGTCAGATAGATCGTCATCGATAACCACAACAAAGGCATGCTTCATGCCCGAGCCCGATAGCGGCCCGGCAGTCGGGCGCCGCATAACGCGCCATGATGCAGGGCGCTGCGCTGGGCATGACCTGCGGGCGATCCGTCGACGTCGCGCACGCCGAAATCGCCGCGCATAAACGACACGATAGCGCGACATGGGCCGCGCGGACAAACGTAAAAACTTACACGGCGCGCCGGGTGGGCGCCGCGCTTGCCGACCCGTTGTCCGGCCCGCCCGCCCTCTCGCCCGCGATCTCGCGCACCAGTTCTGCCAGGACACGGACAGCGAGCGCCAGTTGCCCGGCTGGCGTGCTGCCATAGCCGATCACGAGGCCGTTCGCGTCCTCGCGCTGCTGCAGCGCAAAACCCGACAGCGCGCGCGGATTGAGCCGCCTGGCGAGCGCTCGTTCGGCGAGGGTCCGATCGGAAATATCGTGCGGCAGACGAAGCGTCAAATGCATGCCGCAATTGCCGCCCAGAATCTGCGACGGCGCGAAATGCGTGGTGAGCGCATCGCGCAACGCCTGCTGACGCTCCCGATACAAACGCCGCATGCGGCCCAGATGCCGCCCGAATTCACCGCTGTCGATGAAATGCGCCAGCGCCAGTTGCTCCAGACGATGCCCGCCGCGCAGCATCTCCTGCAACGCGACAGCCGTGTGCGCGGCGATGGCACGCGGCAGCACGACGAAGCCAATACGCAGCGCCGGAAACATCGTTTTGCTGAACGAGCCGACGTACAAAACCGGCGCGTGCTCGACCAGCCCTTGCATGCTGGCGATCGGCTCGCCGGTATGGCGGAATTCGCCGTCGTAGTCGTCTTCGATCAGCCAGGCGCCGCAGCGGCGCGCCTGCGCGATCAGCTCCAGCCGGCGCGCCACCGACAACACCGCACCGGTCGGATACTGATGCGCGGGCGACGTGTAGATCAACTTGGGCGGATGCGCCTGCCACGCACCGGGCGGCACCGCGATGCCTTCGGGATCGACCGGCATCGGCAGTATGGTCAGATCGCCGAGATTGAACGCCGCCTTGGCGCCGCGATAACCCGGATCTTCAACCCACGCAATGTCGCCCGGATTGGTGAACAGCCGCACACACAGGTTCAGCGCTTCCTGCGCGCCTTCGGTGATGACCACCTGCGAGCCCTCGCAGCGCACGCCCCGCGCCATCCGCAAATGCGCGGCGATCGCGTCGCGCAACGCCGGTTCGCCCGCCGGGTCGCCGTAGCCAAGCGCGAGCGGCAACGCGCGCTCCATCGAACGTTCCAGTGCGCGCCGCCAGGCCGCAAGCGGAAAGCGGTCCAGCGCGGGCGTGCCCGGCGTCAGCGGCAAGGTGTTGTCGAGATGGGTGCGCGTCGCCGCGAATTGCGTGACGCGCGCGGCGTAGGCGATCTCCGATGCGGCCGGCCGTGTCTGCGGCTCCCCGCGCGCCGCCGGACTGGAGAGCGGACTCACACGCGTGCCCTTTTTGTCGGCCACCACATAGCCGACTGCGGCCAGATGCTCGAACGCGATCACCACGGTATTGCGCGACACGCCCATCTCGGCGGCCAGCAAGCGCGACGACGGCAGCAGCGACCCTGCCGGCAAACGCCCTGTGAGGATTGCCTGCTGCAAACGCTCGATCAGTTGTTTTTGCAGCGGCACGGACTTTTCACCGTTTCCGGCGACCGTCGCAGCGGCCGGGTTGGTGAGCGGGCCAATGATCTCGATCATCTTGACTGGACCTATCAAATACTCTTCGGCTGGATCTTTTTAACATACCACGTTTGCCGTATCGTTCTCTATAAGGAACCATCACCCACTATCGACAGGAGAGCAGACATGGAACCCGAACGTAACGCTTTCGAGCAGCCGATCGGCGCACCCGTGCCGGACTGGAAAGGCGCCCAGGCACCCGGCCGCGAGCCGCTGGTGGGCCAATATTGCCGGATCGAACCGGTGGACGTCGAACGCCATGCGGCGGACCTGTACGAGGCCTATAGTTCGGCGCGCGATGGCCGCGACTGGACCTATCTGTCGGTTGGTCCGTTCGACAGTCTTGCCGCGTATCGCGAGCAATTGACGCGCATGGCCGCATCGCCCGATCCGCTGCACTACGCGGTGATTGATCTTGCAACCGGCAAGGCGGTCGGCACGCTCGCGCTGATGCGCATCGACCGCGCGAACGGCGTGATCGAAGTCGGGCATGTCACGTTTTCGCCGCGTCTGAAGCGCACGCGCATTGCCACCGAAGCGATGTTCCTGCTGATGAGCCATGTGTTCGACGATCTCGGCTATCGCCGCCTTGAATGGAAGTGCGATTCGCTGAATGGACCGTCGCGAACGGCAGCGTTGCGCTTTGGATTTACGTTCGAAGGGATCTTCCGGCAGGCGATCGTGTATCGCGAACGCAATCGCGATACCGCGTGGTTTTCGATCATCGACAGCGAATGGCCCGCGCTGCGTCCGAGCTATGTACGCTGGCTCGACGCCGGCAACTTCGATGCACAAGGCAAGCAGGTCGAACGGCTGGTGGACCTGATTGCGCGGCAGCGATCGGCGGCGAACGAAGGCAAGTGAAGGTAAGTGAAGGCAGCTAAGCGGTCATTCAGGCAACGCCCGCCGTTCGTCGCAGGACGATGGTCGGGTTGCCTTTGTACGTCGTGCGAAGTTGCTCACGGTAACCGCACTTGTGCGCGACGCGCAGTGACGGCTGATTTTCCGGTGCGATGATGCAGGCGGTCTCGCCGCCGGGCCAATGCGTATCGGCCCAAGCGAGCGCGGCGCGCACCGCTTCGGTCGCGTAGCCGCGGTTGTGCACGGCGGGGTCGAGTGCCCAGCCAATTTCAGGCGTGTCCATCAAGGAAGGCTCAATCTCGCGGTGGTAGTCGGCAAAGCCGACTTCACCGAGGAACCGGCCGCTCTCCTTTTCCCGCACCACCCAGTAGCCATATCCCAGCATCGCCCAATGCCCGGCGTAGCGCAGCAGGCGCGCCCAGACTTCTTCACGCGTGAACGGCTTGCCGCCGATGTAGCGGATCACTTCGGGATCGGACCACATCGCATAGCTTTCGAGGAAATCGTCGCGCGTGTGCGGACGCATGATCAGACGGTCGGTGGTGAGAAGCGTGGGGCGGCTGGACATAGGCGGGCTGGGGTTGGCGTGGTGGCTTGGGCTCAAGAGGCGTTGAAGAGTGCCTGGCATGATCGCAGATTTTTTGCGCGCCAGGTTCGCTGCCAAAATCCCTGCGCCGCTCGCGCTGCACTGCAAACGCTGGCATGCGAAGAGGCTTCGCCCTACACTCCCCGGGTACCGCATGCGCAGCCACGCCGGCGAGATAAGAACGGCGAAATCCAGCGTGCGCGACCTCGAACAGCGAACCGAATCTCCGTGCCCCAAGCCCGCCCACCTGACCTCCACGACGCCGCCGACGCCCGCTCCCTCGCGCGGCGCTATCCGCGTGGCATGCGTGTCGACCCGCATTCGCATACGTGGGCGCAGGTGCTGTACGCGATATCGGGCGTGATGTGGGTCGAAGTCGGTCACGAAGCGTTGGTGGTGCCGCCACAGCGCGCGGTCTGGCTACCGGCCGGCCGGCACGGTTCACTCCATCCACATGATGAGCGAAGTGGAGATGCGCAATCTCTATCTGCACGAGCGCAACGTCGGCCATCTGAGTCAGCGCAGCGACGTGTTCAAGATTAACGGCCTGCTGCGCGAACTCATCACGTCGATTGCGGAACACGAACGCACCCGCGCTCGCGACGAAACCTATCTCGAAGCCGCGTACCGCCTCGCCATGCTGGAGCTGGGGCACGCGCCACGCTCATCGCTGCGCATCGCGCTGCCCGATGCGTCGGACCGGCGGCTCAATGCATTGTGCCGCGCGGTGATCGACAACCCTTCGATCGCGATCAGCTTCGAACAGCATGCGACATCGGTCGGCGCCAGCTTGCGCACGCTGGCGCGCCTCTTCACGCGGGAGTTGGGGGTGGGCATTGCCGAATGGCGCCGTCAAGTTCAACTGGCGCTGGTCGTATCAGGTCTCGCCGAAGGACGCCCCGTCAGCAGCATCGCACGCTCGCTGGGCTTCCAGCCTAGCAGCTTCAGCGACATGTTCCGGCGCGAGCTAGGCGCGCCGCCGACCGGCTTCGATCCGAGCAGTACGCTCAACGAGGCCACTCCTGAAGCTTCACCGGAGCAGGCACAAAACAAGCTGCCCACGAACACGTGAGCCCTTCACGCCAGCGGCTCGACGACTCTCCCGTGCAACTGAGCCGCTCGCTATCCTCGCTATCGGCTGAACGATTCGCTGGCTGCCGAGCCATGGGCAAAACGGCTAAACCGAAGGTCTAAACGATTTCCGGCACGACCCATAAGCTGACCCACAACCGTCTTGTCCGACATTCGAAAGCCTTTGTCCCAACACTTTTGTACCGGCCATCTAGACTACGCTCATCGGCTGCCCAACGCAGCACAAGACCCGACCGGAGCGATACACAATGAAAGCGATTCAGTTCAAGACTTTTGGCAATCCCGAGGTGCTCGACTACGTCGACCTGCCGACGCTCCACGCCGACGCCGACAGCGCTGTTGTACAAGTCAAGGCCGCCTCGGTGAATCCGAGCGACGTCAAGAACGTGTCCGGCCATTTCGAACACACCGTCCTGCCGCGCACGCCCGGCCGCGACTTCAGCGGTGTCGTGGTGGACGGCCCGCAAGCATGGCTCGGCGTCGAGGTCTGGGGCACCGGCGGCGACATCGGTTTCACTCGCGACGGCACGCATGCCCAGTTCATCAAGATTCCGCTCGCCGCCCTGTCGCGTAAGCCCAGCACGCTCAGCCATCCGGAGGCCGCCGCGATCGGCGTGAACTTCGTGGTCGCCTGGCTCGGCACCGTCGAGTATGCCCATCTGGAAGCGGGCGAGACGATTGCCGTAATTGGTGCGGGCGGCGGTGTCGGTGGCGCGGTCGTGCAGATCGCGAAAGCGCGGGGGGCGCGCGTGATCGGGATCGATCGTCATCCGCTTTCCGCCGATACCCCTGCGGGCCGGCTGATCGACGACTACGTTCCGTTCAACGAAAACGTGGCGGAGCGCCTGAAGGCGCTAACTGGCGGCGCGGGTGCCGACGTGGTGTACGACACCGTCGGCGGTGTCGCGTTCGCAACCGCACTGAGTCTCGTCAAGCGCCGTGGCCGCGTGCTGGAAATCAGCGCCACAGGTCAGCGTCGCGTGGAATTCGATCTGATCGACTTCTACCACAACGAAACGCAGCTGCTCGGCGTGGACAGCGCCAAGCTGGGCGTCGCCGAATCGGCGCCGTTGATGACGGCGCTGACGGAAGGCTTCGAAAGCGGCAAGCTCCAAGGGCCGGCTATCGCGCAGGAATTCCCGCTCGAACGGGCACGCGAAGCCTACGAGGCGGTGGCCACCGGCACGCGCGGCCGGGTCGTCATTACGATGTAATTGCCGAAGCGACCAGCGGGCTCGGCAGCCCGCTTTTCAGATGGAAATCTCAAACATGAAAGCGTATCTGGTTTCGCTCGTTGCCGGCGTCGTGGTCGGTTTGCTCTATAGCGTGATGCAGGTGAAATCGCCCGCGCCGCCGACAGTAGCGCCAGTCGGCTTGCTCGGCATGCTGGCCGGCGAGCATGTGATCCCATTCGTGCGGACGTGGCTGGTCACCGGCATTCATTGACTTCCTCCCATTGACGTCTCTCGTCGACCGCTCTTCGCGCCGATACCTTTTCCATCGCCGGGCGCCTCACGCTAAGATTGAGTCCGCCGGGCCGCCCGGAGATCACAAGAAAAGTTTCGCTCGGAGAGTCAGATGCCTGAAGAATATGAAGTGCATGGTCCGCACGACCATGCGGTCGAACACGCCGGCCACCACGACGCAGATCCCTTTGCGAGCCGCATGGCTGTAATGACAGCGATCCTCGCGACGATCGGCGCGCTGTGCGCCTATCAGAGCGGTAACAGCGAAAACCTGGCGCTGTACTACAAGAACGAAGCCGCCATTGAAAAGACGGAAGCGTCGAATCAATGGAATTACTACCAGGCCAAGGGCGAGAAAGAGAATCTCGCTGAACTCGGCGCGGCGTTGTCGCTCGGCAATGCCGACGCGCACGCGAAGTTCGTCGCCGACGTCGACAAGTACAAGCAGCAGAAAGAGCCGATCCGCGCGAAGGCCGAAGCGATCGAAAAGGAAGTCGTGGATAACGATGCTAAAAGCGAAGCGCTGCTGCACGGCCATCATCGCTGGGCGCAGGCCACGACCTTGATTCAGGTGGCGATCGCCCTGTGCGCGATCACGTTGCTGACCCGCAAGAATTGGCTGCGCAATTTGTCGTTCGGTGTTGCGGCCGCGGGTGTGGTCACTGCTGTCGTTGCGTTCTTTTCGGCTTGATTCAATACCCGATACCGCGCGCGGCACGCTCGAGCAACAGCTCGCGCTCGCGCGCATTGCGCGTCATGCCCGCGGCGCGTTCGAATTCGGCGCGCGCCTCTTCCACGCGGCCGAGTTTCTCCAGCAGATCGCCGCGCACGCTCGGCAACCAGTGGTAGCTCGCGAGCGCCGCATCGGCTGCGAGCGCATCGACGATTTCCAGACCGGCGGCCGGTCCGAACGCCATGCTGACCGCCACCGCGCGGTTCAACTCGACCACGGGTGAAGGCGCCACCTGCGCCAGCGCGTCGTACAACGCGACGATCTGCGCCCAGTCGGTCTCGTCGGCGCGGCGGGCGCGCGCATGACACGCGGCCAACGCGGCCTGCAATGCATACGGACCGCTCGCGCCGCCCAACGCGTGCGAGGTGGCGAGCGCGGCCAGGCCACGGCGGATCAGCAGCGGGTCCCAGCGGCTGCGGTCCTGATCGAGCAGCAGCACCGGCCTGCCCTCGGCATCGGTACGCGCGTGGGTTCGCGACGCCTGGATTTCCATCAACGCGACGAGGCCACACACTTCGCTTTCGTCCGGCACGAGCCCGCTTAGCACACGCCCCAGTCGCAGTGCTTCCTCGCACAACGCCGGACGCATCCAGTCGTCGCCACCGGTGGCCGAATAGCCTTCGTTGAAAATCAGATAGATCACCTGCAGCACCGAGGCGAGCCGGGGTGCACGTGCATCCGCTTGCGGCACTTCGAACGGCACCTTGGCCGCGGACAGCGTGCGCTTGGCCCGCACGATGCGCTGGGCAATGGTCGGCTCGGGCACGAGAAACGCGCGGGCGATTTCGTCCGTGGTGAGGCCGCCCACCAGGCGCAGCGTGAGAGCAACGCGTGCGTCGGTTGACAACACCGGGTGGCACGCCGTGAACACCAGCCGCAGCAGGTCGTCGCCGATATCGTCGGCGCGTGCGGCATCGAGGGTATCGACGAAATCCGGCACGAGGTGCGCCTCCAATGCGTCGAGATCGTGGCCCAACTCCTCGCGCTTGCGCGCATGCAGCGCTTCCTGGCGCAAGCGGTCGAGGGCTCGGTTCTTCGCGGTCGCCATCAGCCACGCTCCCGGATTGTCCGGCACGCCCGCATCAGGCCAATGTTCGAGCGCGGCCACCAGCGCGTCCTGCGCCAGTTCTTCGGCAAGTCCCACGTCGCGAACGATCCGCGCGACGTGGGCGATGACCTTGGCGGATTCGATCCGCCAGACTGCCTCGATGGCACGATGGGTGGCCGGTGTCGTCACGGGATCAGCTCGCTGCCTTGGCGTTCGGGTCCATGTAGATCAGCTCCCAGATGTGTCCGTCGATATCTTCGAAGCCATGACCGTACATGAAGCCGTAGTCCTGCGGCGCGCGCGGCACCGTGCCACCGGCGGCGAGCGCATTCGCGACCAGTGCATCCACCTCGCCCCGGCTCTCGCACGAAAGGCCCAACAATGCCTCGGTGCTTTCCTTCGGATTGCAAAGCGATTTGCGCGTAAAGGATTTGAACAGGTCCTTGACCAGCAGCATCGCGTAGAGGTTCTCGCCGAGGACCAGGCACGCGGCCTGCTCGTTGGTGAATTGCGCATCGAAGCTGAAACCGATCGCGCTGAAAAATGCCTTCGACCGTTCGAGGTCGTCGACGGCAAGATTGACGAAGATCTGCTTATGCATGATGGAATCCATTGATCCGGTTGTGTACCCGCCTGCGTATTCAGCTCGCCTCGGCCAGCGTTTTCAGATTGCTCAGGCCGTCTTCGAAATCCTTGCCGACCATTCGATCCATGCTGACGAACACCTGCATCAGCTTCGACAGAAACGGCGCGGGCCCATGCATCGCCCAGGTAACCTGAGTCGCACCCGCCTCCGGCTTCAGCTCGAATTCGGCGATGTTATGCGCTTCGAATGGCTTGAGAAAATCGAGGTTCATCGTCACGCTCGACGGCGCCGCCGTCTCGACGATCTCCATCTGCCCCACGCCGATCTTTTCGCTTTGCCATGCATAGCGCGCGCCCTTGCCGCTCTCCGTGCCGCTGTACGTGCCTTGCGTCGCGGGATCTTTGCGCAGGAACGGATTCCAGCGATTGAATTGATGCAGGTTGTCGATCAACCCGTAGATCCGCTCAGGCGGCGCCTCGATACGCACGCTGCGTTCAATGCGAAAGTTATCGGGCCGTGTCGCCGCATAAATGAGCAACAGACCCACCGCCGCGACGACGGCGATCAGAATGGTTTTAAGCATGATGAATCCTTTCGATGTGGCCGGATCGGCGCCTCGTTCGGCGTTCGGATCGGCATTGCGATCAAGGTTTGGCCGCGTCCAGTTTTTTGAAGCGCTCCAGTTCCGGGTTCGGCTCGAAGTCCTCGAGTTCATAGAGCTGCCGCACTTCGATTTCGCCATCGGCCTGCTCGCCGAACGGCGCCGGAAACCGCCGCGCCCATTCCATGGCTTCTTCGCGGGAGTGAACCTGAATCAGCGTGTAGCCGGCGATCAATTCCTTGGTTTCCGCGAACGGCCCGTCGACGACCGTGCGCTTGCCCGCGCCGTAGCGGATGCGCCAGCCTTTCGAACTCGGTTGCAGGCCGGTTGCGTCGAGCAGCACACCGGCTTTAGCCAGTTCTTCGTGGTACGTGCCCATCGCGGCCATCAGGGCATCGTCCGGCGGGCCGCCGGCTTCGCTGACGGCGGTCGCCTTCACTATGATCATGAATCGCATCGCAATCGCTCCTTGGGTGGCGTGTGGTAAGTGGCGAGCCGTTATCTGTTTGCCGGCTCCTTACTCACACGACGAGCGATGCGCGACCGGATCGACATCTTTGTCGCAGACCAAGGGAAAACCCCAATAAAATAAACGCAAGTGGGCAAACCCGCTCAGATGAAACAAGGTCCGATTTTGCGGACTTCGACGGTGCACCACGAGGCCGCCGGGCAGGCTTGTGCGATCGCGATCGCTTCTTCACGGGTTTCGCAATCGAGCAGGAAGAAGCCACCGACCATTTCCTTGGCTTCGGCAAACGGGCCATCGAGCAGTTTGGGCTGACCGTCGCGCACCTGCACGCGCACGGCGTCACTGGAGGAGGTCAGCGATTCGACGGCACGCAGCTTGCCGCGCTCTTTGAGGTCCGCGGCAAAACGCACCATCTGGTCATAGACCTCGCGCCCCGCCTGCTCGCCGCGTTCGATGCGTTGATCCGGGGGTTCGACGATAAGCAGCATGTACGACATGACGTCTCCGATTGATCGCGCCGTGAACGTGAACGCCAGGCAGGCGTACGACGGCAAAAACCCGCTTACAGTTGGGTTGCGAAAGCCAGTCTAGCAAGCACGGATAACTCCAGCAAACCCGTTTCGCCGCCCGGGCGCCGATGGACTGCGGGCCCTACGGACACTCGTAACGTAATACGGACGCGGCATGGGGATTGCTGCTTCGCTGGTATCCACACATATCAAGGGTGACATCATGCGGAATCTATTTGGCGTGGGCATGATCGCAATGGGACTGGCGTTGCTGACATTGACAGCCGGTTGCACGCTGGGCGGTGCGGCGGCGGGTGGGGTCATCGGCAACGAGGCGACCAATCACAGCACGGTGGGCACGGTCGGCGGCGCGGTGGCCGGGGGGATTATCGGACACGAATTGGGCAAGTAATTGAAACGCTCAACAGCTTCCGCGGCGAGCGACACAAAACCGCCGCTTTGAAGTATTCTCCGATCGCGCTAAAGCCCGTCAGGAATTTGCCGTTTATCGATTAATCGCAGTCGATAATCCGCGTTCAATCCGGCGGCACCGCGCGGCAATCACAATCAAACTCATCGGCATAATCTGCCGGCAAAAGAAACAAATCATATAAACAGAGCATCGGGGAAATTCATGTATCGATCGTTCGTGCGTACCGGCGTCGCGGCCGCCGTGGCCTTCGCCTTGATCCAGCTCGGCGGTTGCGGTGGTGGCGGCGGCTCCAGCTCGACGTCATCGAGCACGCCGACGGTCACGGCCACCTCGGTGGGCGGCACGGTCGCCACCGGCACCGCCATGGTGGGCGCAACCGTCACGCTGACCGATTCGACGGGCGCGCAGGCCACGACCACCACCAACGCCCAGGGCGCGTACACGATCTCGGTGAAGGGCATGACCGCGCCGTTTCTGATCGTCGCCACGGACCCCACCGGCGTCTCCGCTCCACTCGTCTCGGTGGTCGCCAAACTGCCGAACGGCACGGCGCCGGCGGTTGTCAACGTCACCACGCTGACCACTGCGATTGCCGCCATGCTCACGGCCTCGGGCAACCCGCTCGACCTCGCCTCCACCACGGCGCTGGCCAAGGTCACGCTGCAGTCCGTGCAGATCGCCACCATCACGCTCGACGCGATACTCGCGAAAATCCTCGCGCAGAACGGCATCCAGGCGGCCGGCTTCGATCCCATCGGTACAGCCTTTACGCCGAACCACACTGGCGCCGATGCAGTGCTCGACATAATCTCGGTGGTGTCGGCGGCCAACGGCGGCTTGCTGCTGCTGTCGAATGCGGCGCCGGGCACGACCGTCGCGCTGAACAACCAGACTGGCCAGACGCTCACGCTGGCAGCGCCTTCCGCGGCGGCAAACTATCTGGCGCCGCTGGCCTCCCTGCTGACTGCCTGCGCGGCGAACGGCACGCTCAACACCTCATGCTCGCCGGCCATCGACTCCGCCTACCTCGAAAGCGGATCGACCGATCTGGCCGTAGCCCACGGTCTGACCGACGCGATCTTCAGTGGCGCGGTGTTCGGTTCGCCAAAGACGCTCGCCTTCTTCACGCGCAACGGCAAGCAGTTCGCGTTCGTGCAGTTGCCGGTCACGCTGGCGAACGGCGCGGCAAGCGGCGTGCTCTATACCGTCGCGCAACAACTTTCCACGCCCGTCACGCTCGCCAACGGCACGCAACTCGGCTGGAATCTGATCGGCAATCAGTCGCAATTCGCTGTATCGATCATGTCGCAAATGCAGCGACGCACTTTCCTCGATACGAAGCTGAACGACGTGAACCGTTACGAGTCCGGTCTCAGGATCGCGATCCCGACCGCGTCGAATCCGACGGTGTATTCGGCCTCCGTCACGGGGCCAGGCCTCGCCGCGCCGGTCTGGCTGATGCCGCGCAATGCGCTCGGCGTCAGCTCGCTGGGTCTGTCGGATCTGCCGTTGAGCGCGGCGCCGGTTTCGCCGGCGACGACCAACAGCAATACGGAGCTGTACCGGTGGTCATGGCAATCGCTGTCGTCGACCGCGAACTTCACGCCGCCGGCCTCGAACGGCTATTACTCGGCGCAATCGGTCGACGCGAGCACCGTGCCGCTCTACTCGGCCTACACCGTCACGTTCTATGACAAGAACGGCGCGCAGCTCGGCCAGTCGTCGATCATCAATCCGGGGAGTCCGTTGAATGCGGCGGCGGGCAGCACGGTCGCGTGGCCGACGTTGTTGCCGGACTTCGCGACGCAGTTCCTCACGCCGGGCGGGGCGCTGTCCGGCGTGCAGTACGCGATGAGCGTAACGTGGTCGAGCGTCGTGACGGGGCCGAATCCCACCTATCCGGTGACGTCCGTGCAGATCCAGGCTTCCCCCGGAACAGGCTCGGGCTCGACGACTGAAATCGACGGCTTCTTTGGCGGCGCGCCGAACAACACATCGGTGGGTCAGTATCAAACCACCGTTTTTGCGGGACTCAACGCCTTGGGCGTGCAGACGTGCACGAATTGCCCGTTCCCGGCGTTGACGTCCGGCGGTTCGCGGCTCGTGCAGTTGGGTAGTGGGCAGAATGGGACCCTGTACTACGATATTACGAAGTACAACGATTAAAGGCGGATCAATCGGCGAATGTATTGATCCAACCGCCGCCCTGCAAACTCGCAGGCCAAAGTACCAGGCCCGCGAGTTTGCATCAACAACGCATCACGACGCTTTTTCCAGTTTCACAATGGTCAGCGTGCCGTCAACGTCTTCAATGCGGACCTTGACCTTGTCGCCTTCGTGAATCTGCTTGACCATCGCGGCATCCTTCGCCTTGAAGGCCGTGGTCATGGCCGGCATTCCAACGTTGTGCAGCGCGCCGTGTTTCAGCGTGATCATGCCGGACGCCCGGTCGATCTTTCGCACTTCCGCATCCGTGAGCGCCGCATTCGACGACGCCATTGAAGCCGCCGGCTTGGTGGACATGTTCATCCCCGCCATATCGTCGCCCGCGAATGCAGGTGTTACGGCCATGGCGCCGAAAGCCGCGAATGCAATCATCAATTTCGTCATCGAATTTCTCCAGTTTGAGTGGTTGGCACGGTGGTGCCGGAAGGTACTGCGTGAGGAAGCCGCGCGTCGTGCAGACGCGTCGCGCGGCGGCGTTGCAGCAGAAACCACGCTGCAGGAATAACCAGCATCGAGAGGAGGGGGGCCGTAATCATTCCGCCGACCATCGGGGCGGCGATGCGCTGCATGACTTCCGAGCCGGCGCCGCGCCCGACCATGATGGGTATGAGACCCGCAAGCACCACGGCGACCGTCATCGCCTTGGGTCGCACACGCTGCACCGCCCCCTCTCGAATCGCGTCGAGCAGCAGCGCTTCGGTTAGCGGCTCGCCGGCGTCGAGCCTGCGATTCAATGCGCCCTTCAGGTAAAGCAGCATCACAACGCCGAACTCAGCAGCCACGCCCGCGAGCGCAATGAATCCCACCGCGGTCGCGACAGATACGGCATGCCCCAGCATCCAGATGAACCAGAAGCCGCCGACCAAGGCGAAGGGCACGGTCGACATCAGCAGAAGAGCATCGCCAACGGAGTTGAACGTCAGGAAAAGCAGCACGAAAATGACCACCAGCGTCACTGGAATAACGGTGCGCAACTTGGCCGCCGCGCGCTCGAGATATTCGAACTGACCGGACCACGCAATCGAATACCCCGCGGGAAGCGTCACCTTCTCAGCGACCGCGCGCTGCATGGCCTGCACGGCCGAATGCAGATCCGTGTCGCGAATATCCACGTACACGTAACCAGCGAGCCGGGCGTTCTCGCTGCGAATCATCGGCGGGCCATCGGCAATCGTGATGTGCGCCACGTCGTCAAGCCGGATTTGCGCGCCACGGTCTGTCACGACCGGCAGCTCGCGCAGCTTCTCGAGCGAATCGCGGATCTCGCGTGGATAGCGGATGTTGATCGGAAAGCGCTCCCGCCCGGCAATGACCTCGCCGACGTTTTCGCCGCCGACCGCTGTGGACACGATCGACTGGATGTCGGCAACCGCGAGGCCGTAGCGTGCCGCTGCCAGCCGGTCGATATCGACGTCGATGTATCTGCCGCCGTTCAACCGCTCGGCCAACGCCGACGTCACGCCGGGCACGGTCTTGACCGCCGCTTCGACCTGCATGGCGACCTTGTCGATCTGCCCGAGGTCGGGGCCCGAAATCTTGACGCCGACCGGCGTCTTGATACCCGTCGACAGCATGTCCAACCGATTGCGGATAGGCGGAACCCACACGTTCGAGAGTCCAGGCACTTTGACGGTGCGGTCCAGTTCGTCGACCAGCTTCTCCGGCGTCATGCCGGGCCGCCATGCTTTGCGCGGTTTGAACTGGATCGTGGTCTCGAACATTTCGAGCGGCGCCGGGTCGGTAGCCGTATCGGCGCGGCCGGATTTGCCGAACACGGTCTGCACCTCCGGCACGGTCTTGATGAGCCGGTCGGTCTGCTGCAGCAGTTCACTCGCTTTCTCTGCCGAAATGCCCGGCAGCGCTGTCGGCATATACAGCAGATCGCCTTCGTCGAGCGGCGGCATGAATTCACCGCCGAGCTGCGAGAGCGGAATCGCCGATGCCGCGAGCGCAACCACCGCCAGACCGATAGCGCGCCACGGACGGCGCAATGTCGCCTCCAGTAACGGCCGGTACAGCCTGATCAGCACGCGATTGATGGGGTTCGCGCTTTCGCGCGGAATGCGGCCGCGAATCAGCAAACCCATCAACACCGGCACCAACGTCACCGAGAGCCCCGCCGCCGCCGCGATCGTGTAGGTCTTGGTGAACGCCAGTGGAGAAAACAGCTTGCCTTCCTGGCCTTCGAGCGAGAACACCGGGATAAACGACAACGTGATGACGAGCAACGAGAAGAACAGCGCCGGCCCGACCTCGGCGGCCGACGTGGCAATGAGTTCCCAACGTTCAGCCGAAGTCAACGGCGTGCCGGGATACTCATGCTCGAACGCCTCAAGATGCTTGTGCGCGTTCTCGATCATTACGATGGCCGCGTCGATCATCGCCCCGATGGCAATCGCGATGCCGCCGAGCGACATCAGATTCGCGTTCACGCCTTGGTACCGCATCACGATAAAGGCGGCCAGCACACCCAATGGCAGCGACATAATGGCGACGAACGCACTGCGCAGATGGAACAGAAAGACCGCGCAGACCAGCCCGACGATGATGAATTCCTCCACGAGCTTGTCTTTCAGGTTGTCCACCGCGCGTTCGATAAGCTGTGAACGGTCGTACGTCGTCACGACTTCGACGCCCGCGGGCAACGAACGCTTCAGCTCGGCAAGCTTGGCCTTCACCGCCGCGATGGTTGTCAGCGCGTTCTTGCCGGAACGCATCACGATGACACCGCCCGCGACTTCACCCTGACCGTTCAGCTCCGCGATGCCGCGCCGCATCTCCGGTCCGATCTGAATGCACGCGACGTCGCCTAGCAGTACTGGCGTACCGGCTTCGTTCGTTCTCAGAACGATATGGCGGAAGTCATCGAGGGTGCGCAGATATCCGGACGAACGCACCATGTATTCGGACTCGGCCATCTCGACGACCGAGCCGCCCGATTCCTGATTCGCCTTGCCCAATGCGTCGGCGACCATCGTCTGCGTGATGCCGTACGCGCGCAGTTTGTCCGGGTCGAGAACGACCTGATACTGGCGCACCATGCCGCCGATGCTCGCGACCTCCGACACGTCCGGTACCGATTTCAGCTCGAACTTCAGAAACCAGTCGTTCATGGCGCGAAGCTGTCCCAGGTCGTGCTGTCCGCTTCGGTCGACGAGGGCATATTCGTAGACCCAGCCGACACCGGTGGCATCGGGCCCGAGAGAAACCGTCGCGCCCGGCGGCAGCTTGCTCTGCACCTGGTTCAGATACTCGAGTACGCGGGAACGGGCCCAGTACTGATCGGTTTTGTCGTCGAACAGAACGTAGACGAACGCATCGCCGAATGACGAATACGCGCGAATGGTTTTCGCCCCCGGCACACCGAGTAACGTCGTGGTGAGCGGATAGGTCACCTGGTCTTCGACGACTTGCGGTGCTTTGCCAGGGTAAGACGCCTTGATGATCACCTGCGTGTCGGACAGGTCCGGCAGCGCGTCGAGCGGCGTTTGAGTGACCGAGTAGACACCCCACGCGCTAACCAGCACAGTGGCGAGCAGCACCAGAAAGCGGTTGTGGATAGACCACCTGATAAGACGCGCGATCATTTGGCGCCTCCTACCGGTTCGACTGTCGTCAACTGGTAGCCGCTGTCCGTCTGCCGGAACGCGAAGTGCACCATGTCTCCGGGCTTTGCGTCCGGAAAGGCAGTCGACGATGCTTTGCCGAAGGCCATCGTCATCTTGCCCCAGCCCAAGGCCGGAACCGGCTGGTGGGAGAAGGTGATGTCTTCGGCGGTCACCTTTTCGACCCTGCCGGTGGTCTCGTAGGTTTCGGATGCAGCGGCCGTGGCGGACGCCGACGCAGGTGCGACTGCGCCTGCGTTTGCGCTGCCCCCCATGCGAGGAAGAACCGATTTCAGGCTGGCTTCCGAGTCAATCAGAAACTGGCCGGACGCCACGACCTGATCGCCGTCGTTCAGGCCGTTCAACACTTCGGTTTCATCGCCGGTATCCTGGCCGACCGTGACATTCACTGGCTGTAAGCGGCCGTTTCCGTCCTTGACGATAACCACGCTGCGCTTGCCCGTCGTGATGACCGCCTCGGACGGGACCAGCAAACGCGAGACCGGCGTGTGAGCGCCGACCCGCACGCGCATCAGCATGCCGGGCGTCAGCTTGAAGGCGGCGTTATCGATCTCGAGACGCGCCTGCAACGTGCGGCTGCCGGCGCTGATACCCGGCAGAATTTCGCGAATCTGCCCTTTGAAGCGCTGGGTGGAATCGCCAGCGAATGCCGCGTCTACCGTCATGCCGGGCCGCACGGTCAGCGCCAGGGATTCCGGTATCTCGACGATGAGCCACAACGTCGAGAGGCCCGCGATCTTGGCGAGCGTCTGTCCGGGCGCCACCATGGCGCCGTCGCGGACATTCAGTTCGCTGACAACGCCCGTTTCGGGCGAGCTCAGCACAACATGCGTCTGCGCCTTTCCGGTCCGGTCGAGATTCGCGACGACACCGTCAGGTATCGACATCGCCCGCATGCGCGCGCGAGCGGCTTCCAGCAGGCCGCTATCCATGCTGCTGCGTTTGAGCGCGAGATACTCCTCCTGCGGCGCCAGCCAGTCCGGCACAAAGAGCGACGCGATCGGCGCGCCTTTCGCTATCCGCTGCATCGGCGCGCTCGCGTACAGGTGGTCGATGTAGCCGGTCACGCGCGACTGCACGACGTCAGAACGCGACTCGTCGAATTGCGTGGTCCCGACGGCATCGAATCCTTCAGCGATGTCTTGCCGCCGCGCGGTTGCGTAGCGGATGCCAAGGTTCTGCTGCAAGCCCGGGTCGATTTTGATGCCACTCGTGCCCGCATCATCGGCGAAGACGGGTTCGAGCTGCATGTCCATGAAAGGCGACTTGCCCGGTTTGTCGAAGTGCTGATTCGGCACCATCGGGTCGTGCCAGTACAGCACTTTGCGCCCCGTCTTCGGATCGATCCTGTCGCCCGTGGCAGACATCGTGGCGGCGGACGCGGAAGCCGCCTGCGCCGAATGACGCGTACCGGCCAGGTAGCCTGCGCCTAATAAAGCCGCGGCGGCGAACGTAACGAGCACTGCGCGCACCAGTTGTTTCTTTTGCATGGCGTTCTCCTTCACTGGCTGATGGACATCGACGCGGGCACAACCTGGTATTCGAGCTGGGCCCATGTCTGGGACACTTCGCGCCGAAGATCAAGCACCTGTAGTTGAGCGTCGAGCAACGCCCGTCGCACGGCAAACGCGTCCGCGAGCGAGCCGCTACCCGCCTGATAGGCCGCGGCAGCAAGCTGGACGCGGCGATCCGCAGCGGGCAGCAGAGAGTCCGTGAGATGCGCGATGCGCTCTCGGCCGCTGGCGAGCGTGGCCGACTGGGTGCGGATATCCGCTTCGACTTGCCGCTCGGCGTCTTCGTACATCAGTCGTGCTTTGGTGCCGAGTTCCGCCTTCTCCGCGGCGTCGCGGTCCTGGCGATTCTTGCGATTGATCGGCAGCGGAATGCTGACGCCAACCGACACCATGTTCGAGTACTGCCCGCCGCGCTGCTGATAAGAGACTTCCCACGTCCAGTTAGGACTGCGGTTGCTGTTGGCGACGGCCGTGTCGGCATCGGCTACCGCGATATCCCGCGAAGCTGCAATGAGCACCGGTTGAACGTCGCGCAGTTCGTCGGATGGCAGGGATGCAACATACAATTGCGGCGCGGGTGGATCGCCGCTCACGTCGGAAACGGGCGTGGCAGTCCAGCGGGACAGACCGATAAGAGCGGTTTGAAACGTCTGTTGGGCCTTGAGCTGCTGATCCTGCGTTTGCGCAAGCATCGCCTGGGCTTGCACGACGTCGACGGCCGTTGCCTTCGCTCCACGATAAGACGCTTGCGTCGCATCCAGTTCGTGCTGCATATGACGCACCAGATCCTGCTGCAACACGAGCGCCTGCTTGGCATAGACGGCGCTCAGCCACGCAGCCGCCGTTTGCTGCCGTGTATTCACGAGCTGCACCAGATATCCGGCGCGCTCGCGGTCCACCACATCGTTCGCCCGGGCGGTGCTCAGGCGGCGTTTATCGGCGGAGACCCATTCCTGTTCGATGCCGATACGGCGCATCGTCATGAAGTCCTGACCGATGGTGAACCGTTGCGGTCCGTTCACCGGCAGGTTGTCGATACCTGCTTTGAGCATCGGGTCGGGCAACTGCCCGGCCCGCGCTGCGGCATTGGAGCTGGCGCGCACGGATGCCTGCGCGGCCCCCATGGCGGAAGAACGGTCGGTCGCGGCCTGAAGCGCCGCGTCGAGCGTATAGCCTGGCTCCTGAGCGTGCGCCGCACCGCTCGCGAAAATCAGCGCGGCGCAAAGCGAGCGCGCGCGCAGTGGTGCACGCCGGTTTGACGGCGTGCGAAGAATGAATGGCATGTTCTAACCCCAACGGCGAACTCCCAAAGGGAGTCCACGTCCTGGACGCAGGACGACCTCACCGCAAATGCGGTGAACCTGTCAGCAAGGGATTAGATGGCGCGAGGAGGTCGCCACAAGCCGGTCGGCTCACGGACCGGCAGCGACTGCGAGTAGTGGAAAGCAACGGTGCTCGATAACCCGGCAGGGCGGGTTATGCCGGCCGGAGAGACCGGGTGATACAGACTGCCAAGCTGGCATTGCGCCGTTACTTTGCAGAAAAAGCTTTTGGCCTTTCCGGTCTGCGATGAAGGCTTGGACTCGCAGCCGGGCATGTCCGCCGACATCGAATCGCCTTCGTCGGCGTTCATGCTCATCTGCATGGGACATTCTCCAGTCAAGCCGCTGGCCGCCAGCCCACTAACGGGCAACGCAGCACACAGCAACAGGAGGAGCAAGGTCCGCAGAAATTTCATGACCGAGATTATAGCCGCGGTGCTTTAACCTCGGTACATCGGATTGGCAAGCAACAGAATTTGCGTCGAGATACAAAAACGCCCCGGGTAAGCAGGGCGTTCCTTGTTTGTGCGTTCGTTGCCGCAGAGCGGCGACGCGGTTTGTTAGGCAACCGCTTCGACAATTGCCTGCGCACGGGCCGATCTCATCAGCCCTTCAACCATCTTCGCTTCCGCGTTCGCGATTTCGCTCAACGATGCGGCGGACAGTTGGCCGTCGAGAATCGCCAGCGCCGTGCAAAGACGGGCGTATTCGCCGTCCTCGAGAATCCAGGCGCCGTCTTGATGCTCACGCGCGTCAAGCTGCACCATCGCCGCATGCGCGCTTTCGATATCGGCCAGAACGTCTTCTCCAAGACCCAGACGCGCCAATTCTTGCGACACCAGCAAATGCCGGCTCAAGGTCAGGTGCAAATCCCGCGAGCCGCGGCCGCGCTGGAATGCATCGAGGGCGGTGTAGCACTGCAGGAGCATCGCCGTGGTGACCGGCTCGTGGGCGGTGCGGCTATAGGTCAGCGCGCGCAGTAGCGGCGACATGGCCGGCTGGGTGTGCTTGCGGACTCGCGATTTACTGGACATATGAATTCAACCTCCTTCGCTAACTCTTGGCTTTGCCACCGAATGGTGTGTTCTCCGGTGACAAACGCCGCCGATACGCCGGCGGCTTGACAGGCCCTAATGTGAGTCTGTGCAGCCATCATGGCAAGCAACTATTAAGACAGACTTAAACGACTCAAAGTCTCGATTGCGCGTGACTTGTGCAGGACTTGCGCGTGACTTGTGCGTGACATCGCGCCGCGCGCGAGCAGAATGTCCCCTGCTGCGAGCCTGAAATGCAACTCTGCCATATAGGTTCGGACCGGCGAAATACAAGTCGTATTGGCCGCACGGACGAAAAAAAACCCTGTTCCCGCGAGGGAACAGGGTCGGACAGGATGGAGAGTCGTACAGGCGCGTGGATGCTTGCCGACCTATACCCACCACAAACTAACAAAGCTGTTGCTACTTGAACTGCTACTGCGTTACAGCTCGGTCCCTCGCTATCAACATCACCTCGCTGCAACCCCCTGCGGATTCGCGCGCATTGTTGCTTCGATCGCGCACTTTTTGCATTGCTTCGACTTCCTACTGCTTTACTGCCCTGCCACGTTAAACAACCGCGGCAAACTGCTATCAACGGTACGGTTCAAAACAACGCGGGGGAAGACCGCGTCGATGGGCTCGGTGACTTGTCGCTCCATGGAAAACAGTTTATGTGAGAGTGCGCGAATGCAATTGCGCGAAACGAGGGGAATTGGCAGGTCAATTTGCCGAATCGGCGCGTAGGTATGCGCCGCACGCGTCGGCGGAAACTCAAGCAGAATGGGTGTCTGATAAACGGAACCGGTACGGACCTTGTTATGACCCTTCGCGATATTTCGGCCATCGAAAGCTGGCACGCCCACGTTTACTTCGATTCAGACAGCCGCGACGCCGCGTGGGCTTTTCGCGAGCAGATCGAAGCACACTGGAACGGCAAACTGCAAATGGGCCGTTTTCACGAACGCCCGGTTGGGCCACATCCGATGTGGTCGTATCAGCTCGCGTTCGCGCAAGAGCAGTTCGCCGAACTCGTCGGCTGGCTCACGCTGAATCACGGCGCGCTCGATATTTTTCTGCACCCGAATACCGGCGACGCCTTGCGCGACCACCGTGACGCGGCGATTTGGATCGGTCATTCGCATGACCTGGTATTGAGCGCGTTGAACTAGGGCCACGGCGTTTTTTTAATCACCCCTGCCCGCGCGCGGTCACATATTCGAATACGAACTGCACCAGCCGCGCGCGGCGACCTGCTTGTCGCCGAACAGAGTGCAGCCGCCGTAGGTGTCCGTGGCTTTACCCTGGAACAGCGAGCAGTTGGCGCAGGTTTGCCCGGCGGTATAGGCCGGGAATTTCGCCTTGTCGACCATCGATGCATCTTCTTTATAGCCGACGGCTTGCGCCTTCGGATCAGCTTCGCTCAGTGTGTCCGCGGTGTCGGCGAAAGCAATGCGGGACAGCATGAGCGATGAGCTCATGCCCACACTCAGCATCAGAAAATGGCGGCGTGAGGTTTTCATCATGGTCCGAGGGGAAGTGGGGATACCGTCAATCCAGGAATCGCGTGAACCGTTCAACCGGTTCGCGCTCGGTGCGTAACGTATTGATCAGCGCGCTTTCGTCAGCGAAACCGAGCGACATGCCGCACACCAGTTGCTCTTCGTCCGGCAGCCCGAGATGCTCGGAAATCACGCGATGAAACGGCGTAAATGCTGCCTGCGGACAAGTATCGAGACCACGGCCGCGCGCCGCCGTCATGACCGCTTGCAAGAACATGCCGTAGTCCAGCCAGCTGCCGCGCTCCATCACCCGCTCGATCGAAAAGAACAGGCCGACCGGCGCACCGAAAAAACGATAGTTCTGAGCGTGCTGTTCATGCATGCGCGCCTTGTCGCCCTTTTCGATGCCCAGCAGGCCGTACAGATCCCAGCCAACCTTGCGGCGGCGATCGATATACGGCGACACCCATTGATGCGGGTAGTAGCGATACTCTTCCTGATACAGCGCGTCGCGCCGGGGATCGTTATAGGCGGCGACCAAAGTCTGCGACAGCCGGGCGAGCGACTCGCCCGTCATCACGTAAACCCTCCACGGTTGAGTGTTGGTGCCCGATGGCGCGCGGCTGGCCGTTTCGAGAATCGCTTCGATATCGGCGCGCGCGACCGGCGTGGGCAGAAAGGCGCGGATCGAGCGCCGCGACATCAGCGCGGCGTCGATCTGATTGGGGAGTGTGGTCATCGGCAGAATTCCGGCGGGGCCAACATTTTGGACGTCTGCGAAGATTCTAGCGCGGGTGCCTACTTTCCCGCTGGCGGGCGTGCAGGGTTCCGGGCGGGCGAGCCACGGGTGATCGAACGCGAAATCGCCACATCGTTTATCCTTTTTTCAACGCCGCATACCGCTACCGTTCCGTCCTGCTTCGGAGTTGACCATGCAATACCGCAAATTCGGCCGCACCGGCCTGACCGTTTCGCGCCTGTGCCTCGGCACGATGACCTTTGGCCTGCAAACTGAAGAAAACGATTCGCATCGCATTCTCGACACGGCGGCGGATGCCGGCGTGAACTTCATCGATACCGCCAACGTCTATCCGCTCGGCGGCGGCGAGAGCATTGCCGGGCGCACGGAGGAGATCGTCGGCCGGTGGCTGAAGGGCAAACGCGACCGCTTTATTCTGGCGACCAAGGCGGTTGGCAAGATGGGGCCGTCTGCGTGGGACCAGGGTGCGTCGCGCAAGCATCTGCTGGACGCGATCGACGCATCACTGCGGCGGCTCGGCACGGATTACGTGGACCTGTACCAGCTCCATTCCGACGACGCGAATACGCCGCTCGATGAAACGCTCGAGGCGCTGGACGTGATCGTACGATCGGGCAAGGCACGGTATATCGGCGTGTCGAATTTCCTGGCCTATCGGCTGGCGCGGGCTCTAGGCCGCGCCGATGTGTTGCGCGTGTCGCGATTTGTATCGGTGCAGCCCCGGTATAACCTGTTGTTCCGGCAGATCGAGAGAGAGTTGTTGCCGTTGGCGGATGAAGAGGAACTCGCCGTCATGCCTTACAACCCGCTGGCGGGTGGCTTGCTGACAGGCAAGCATCGGGTGGATGCAGCGCCCACGTCCGGGCGATTTACCGATACAGTCGGCAAGGCGGGGGCGATGTACCAGGAGCGGTACTGGCATCAGCGCGAGTTCGAAACGATCGAAAAGTTGAAGGCGATCGCGTCATCGACCGGCGAGTCGTTGACTCGGGTTTCGCTTGCCTGGGTGTTGGCCAATCCGCTGATTACCTCGGCGATTATTGGCGCCAGCCGCGCCGAGCAATTGAGCGATACGCTGGCTGCTCCGGAATTTGTGCTCGACGCGCATGTCAAGGCGCAGCTCGACGAGGTTAGTCTGGAATATCGATGGGGCGATGCCGCCAGGTAGTGTTTTGCTTCTTTGACGGCGGCGCTGGTTGGTTGCACGGCCGCCGCCGTCAAGGCAGGAGAAATCATCGTCCGTATCGCAGCACCGTACTGGTAGCGGCAAGCACATGATTCTTCATGGCCGCCTGCAACGCGTCCCGTGTCAAACCTGCCGGCAATGCGTCGGGCGGCAAATCAAGTGCATAAATCTGCACGGTGTAATGATGCGGAACCTCTCCGACGGGTGGACAGGGTCCGTAATATCCCGGGCCGCCCGTCCGGTTCGTTCCGGCCACACTGCCGGCCGGCGGCGTAGCGCCGGCATCAAGCCCGGTCGCCGAAGGCGCGACGCCATAGAGCACCCAGTGCACAATTCCCAATCCCTTTGCGCCGTCCGGGTCGAAAATCGTAATTGCGTAACTCTTCGTGCCGGCAGGTGCGTTCCGCCATTGCAAGGCCGGCGACACATTCCCGCCACCGCAATTGTTCGCGCTCGCCGCATGGCTCGAATCCAGCGTGCCGCCATCGGTCACACCCGGCGACGACAGCGCGAAGGCATCCGCCGCGCGGACATTGACCGCAGTTAAAGCCAGAGAAACGCAAACACTTGCAGCGAGCAGGCGTCGCGCAATGCTGGCGTCATTGATTCGAATCATCGTTGACCGTCCCTCGTTTCAGGTTTGATGGCTAGTCGAAAAAAAGCGGCCGCAGGGAAACGCGCGAGCGTAGGTGTCGCGGCACCGGATGGTCAAACGTATCGACCTGCCGCTTTATTCCGCCGACGCAACGTGAATCGCTCAACGACATCGCACGCATCACGTATCACTTGAACCGGCCAGTCCGCGCATTCGCCTCCGGCAACTGCCGCGTTTCACGCAATGACTTCGGATGCCACAGCCGCGCGCCGCCTTCTATTCCTGCATCGTTCGATACTGTCGCGACGTTCTCGGGCAACTTGAACGTCAACCGCGCCGCGTTGCCACCACCAATCCACAGCTTGTCGTAGTTCACCAGCGCATCGAGAATCCCGATCACCTTCTGCACCCGGCGATTCCAGCGCTTATTCCCCGTCTTCTCTCGCGCCGCGTCGCCGATGTACTCGTCGTACGCCACGCCCTTCTTGCTGACAGGATGATGCGCAAGCTCAAGGTGAGGCATCAGCTCGCCGTCGCGGAACATCGCCGTGCCCGCGCCTGTGCCAAGCGTCAGCACGAATTCGAGCCCATGACCTTCGATCGCGGCAAAGCCCTGCATCTCGGCATCATTGATCATCCGCACCGGCAAACCACCCAGGCGCTGCGCCAGCGAATCCGCTAGCGGGATGTCGTGCCAGCCTTCAACGCCAAAGTGTGGCGCCGTTAGAATGCGGTTGTTGCGCACCACGCCAGGAAAGCCGATCGACATCAGCGTGGGCGTCTCCTTTTTGACGAGCGGCTCGACCAGCTTCGCCAATGCATCGACCAGTTGATCCGGCGTGCACGGATGCGGCGTAGGCACGCGCAATCGGTCGGTTTTCATCTGCCCATCCGCATCGATGATCGCGGCTTTCAAGCCGGTGCCGCCCACGTCGATCGCCAGAATTCGCTCGGTACTGCTTTTTACTTTCGTCTTACGTGTGACCACGGTGTCCCCCGATTGTGTCGGTGCGTCTCATGGAGTTACTTCTTTTCGATTGCATCCTGTTTCAAAGGCCGCCATGCATGGCCGTCTCGTGCGAGCAGCGCGTCCGCTTCGGCAGGTCCCTCGCCGCCAGCCGCATAACCGTGCACCGGTATCGCACCGCCGGTCTTCGGGTGCAGCACATCGTCCACCGCGCACCAGCTTGTTTCGATGCTGTCGGCGCGCTGGAACAGTGTCTCGTCGCCCAGCATGCAGTCATATAGCAAGGTCTCGTAGCCGACATTGGCCTGGTCCGCGAAGAAGTCGGCGTAGTCGAATGACGATTGAACCGCGCCGACCCGCATCACTGGTCCCGGCGTCTTCACGTTGAAGTCGAAACTCGTGCCGTGCGCGGGATCGATGCGCAAGGTCAGCACATTCGGCGTCAGCGCGTCGACCGGCGTGTCGCGGAACAGGCGAAACGGCACCGGCTTGAGTTGCACCGATATCTCCGTGCGGCGCGCGGCAAGCCGCTTACCGGTGCGCAAATAGAACGGCACGCCCGCCCAGCGCCAGTTCTCGACATACACGCGCGCGGCGGCGTAGGTTTCCGTCGTGCTGCCCGGTGCGACGTCCGGTTCCTCACGATAGCCAACGCCCGCCGGCCCCTTTTCGTATTGACCGAAGACGACATCGTCAGCGGTCAACGGCAGGATCGCGTCGAAGATTTCAGCCTTCTTGTCGCGCACGGCTTCCGCATCGAACGAATTGGGCGGTTCCATGGCGACCATGCCGAGCAATTGAAACAGATGATTCGGCAGCATGTCGCGGAACGCGCCGGTCTGCTCGTAAAACTTGCCGCGCCCTTCCACGCCGATCGTTTCGGCGGCGGTGATCTGGACGCTGTCGATATGTTCGCGCCGCCAGATCGGCTCGAACAACGCGTTCGCGAAACGCACAGCGAGAATGCTCTGCACCGTGTCCTTGCCGAGAAAGTGATCGATGCGATACACCTGCGACTCGTTCGCATACGACAGGATGTGCGCGTTCAGATCGCGTGCCGAAGCGAGATCGGTGCCGAACGGCTTCTCGATCACGAGGCGGCGAAAGCCAGCCGCGCCACCCGCGCGGCCCTCGCCTTCTTTCAGCAAGCCCGCCTTGCCGAGATGCTCGACGATCGGCTTGAAAAAGCGCGAGCTGACCGCCAGGTAAAAAATCACATTGCCGCCCGACGATTGATCGAGCTTTTGCTTGAGCTTCGTGAACGTATCGTCGGTTTCGAACTCGCCGGCCATGTATTCGAGCCGCTGCGCGACCCAGTCCCACGCTGTGTCGTCGAGCTTGCCCGCGTGGAAGGTGCTGGCTTTGTCGGCGGCGAATTGCTGCAGCGACGTGTGCAGGTCTTCGCGCCATGCGCTCGTCTCGCGCGCGCCGTGATTCACGCCGATGATCTTCATGCCGTCGTCGAGCAGGCCGTCCACCGCGAGGTTATACAGCGCGGGCATCAGCAGGCGCTTGGTCAGGTCGCCGCCGGCACCGAAGATCACCAGCGTGCAAGACGGCGCGGGCCGCTTGCCGGCCGGCGACGACGGTCCCTCATGCGGACCCGCGCGGACTTTGCAACTGGGTTCGTGGCTCGTGGAAGTTGGGGTATTCGGAGTAGTCGACATGGGATTCGCCTAAGGAAGCCGTTACTTGGTCACCGCCGCTGCCAGCGCAGGCGCGGGTTCGGGCGCGGACTCGGGTGGGCATGCAGGAGCAGGCGCCGAAGTGGAGTTTGGCGATGTTGGTATGGGCGCCCGGTCCGGCTCGCCTGCCAGTGGCACACTGCCCGATGCGGCCACTGCCCTCGGTTGCAGGAGCAACGCCACCAGCCCGCTCCAGCCGGTTTGATGCGACGCGCCCACGCCGCGCCCGTTGTCGCCATGAAAATACTCATGGAACAGCACGAGATCGCGCGAACGCGGGTCAGCCTGCAAGAGTGGATACGCGCCCATCACCGGACGTTCACCGTTTTTGTCCTTCAGGAACAGGGTGGTCGCCCGGCGCGCCAGTTCATCGCCGATTTCGCTGAGCGAGAACTTCTGCCCCGAACCGGTCGGATATTCGACACGGAAATCATCGCCGTAATAGCGATGAAATTCGTACAGCGATTCAATCAGCAGATAGTTCACCGGCATCCACACCGGTCCACGCCAGTTCGAATTGCCGCCGAACACGCGCGTATCGGATTCGGCCGGCAGATACTTGACGGTGACGCGGGTGCCGTTGTGGTCAAACTCGAATGGATGGTCGCGATGGATTTGCGACAGCGCCCGCACGCCGTGATCGGAGAGGAATTCGCTTTCGTCGAGCGCACGGCGCAGCAATGCTTTCATCCGATGCCCGCGCAATAGCGAGAGCAGCAACGCATTGCCCTTGCCGGGCTGGTTCCAGCGCGAAACCAGCTTCGCCAGATCGGGGCGATGTTCAAGGAACCAGACGAGCCGCTCGCGCAGACCCGGCAAGTGACCATGCAGACGTTCTTCGAGCACATGTACGGCAAAAAGCGGAATCAGGCCGACGATCGAGCGCAGGCGCATGGGAATATTGCTGCCGTCGGGCAGGCGCAGCTTGTCGTAGAAAAATTCGTCTTCGCTGTCCCATAGGCCGGTATCGCAGCCGTCGTCGCAACTCACGGCCTCGGCGATATACAGGAAGTGCTCGAAGAACTTCACGCCGATATCGACGAACACGTGGTTCGCATACGCCAGTTCGAGCGCGATCCGCATCAGGTCGAGCGCGTACGCGGCCATCCACGCGGTACCGTCGGCCTGATCGATATGGCCGCCGGTAGGTAGCGGCGACGAGCGGTCGAAAATGCCGACGTTGTCCAGCCCGAGAAAGCCGCCCTGGAAAATGTTGCGACCGTCCGCATCCTTGCGGTTCACCCACCACGTGAAGTTCAGCAGCAGCTTGTGGAAGACAAGTTCCAGAAAATCGCGATCCGCTTTGCCCGTGAGCGCACGGTCGATTTCATACACGCGCCACGCAGCCCAGGCATGCACAGGGGGATTCGCGTCGCCGAGCGCCCATTCGTAGGCGGGCATCTGGCCGTTCGGATGCTGAAAACGGTCCTTCACCAGCAGCAGCAATTGACGCTTGGCAAACGCGGGATCGATCAGCGCGAACGCAGTCGCATGAAACGCCAGGTCCCACGACGCGTACCACGGGTATTCCCACTTATCGGGCATCGACACGATGTCCGCGTTGCACAGATGCCGCCAGTCCACATTGCGGCCGCGCTTGCGGGACTCCGGCGGCCTGGGTTGCAGCGGATCGCCTTCGAGCCAGCGCTGCACGTCGTACTGGTAGTACTGCTTGGACCACAACATGCCGGCGAGCGCCTGGCGCTGCACAAGGCGCGCGTCGGGATCGTCGATCTCGTGTTGCAGCGCGCCATAGAACTCGTCGGCCTCGGCAATGCGGTGAGCGAACACCGCATCGGCATCGAGTTGCACGTTATCGGGACTCGACTGCGGACGCCAGCGCATGTACACCACCGCGCGGCCATGCGGGCCGAGCTTGATCGATGCGTGCGCGCCCGCCTTGGTGCCGGCGTCGCGGCGTATCGCCTGTTCGTCGCCGTGGACGAGGTAGTCATTGAAGCCGTCCTTGAACGGCCCGGCGCCGTCCATGTTGAACAGGCGCTTGACGTTGGTGTCGTTCTCGCAGAACAGCCACGCCATCTGCGGCGCGTCTTTCGACCACGCTGTCACGACGATCGGCTCATGGCCATGCTGACGGCCGGTCACGTAAGCCTCACCGTCGTGGTCCTTGCCTGCTACGAGCGACGGCTTGTCCTTGTTCTCCTTCCACGACCACGAATTGCGCGCCCAGATCTGCGGCAGCACGTCGAGCGAGGCCGCCTCGCCGGCACGATTCTCGATCGTGACGCGCATCAGGATGTCGTCGGGCGTATGTTTCGCGTATTCGACCTGCACGTCGAAGTAACACAGATCGTCGAACACGCCGGTGTCGAGGATTTCGTATTCCGGCATGTCACCGCCACGCCGCGCGTTTTCCTCAACCAGGTTCTCGTACGGAAAGGCGGCGTGCGGATACTTGTAGAGCATCCGCATGTACGAATGCGTAGGTGTGCCATCGACGTAGAAGTACAGCTCCTTCACATCCTCGCCGTGATTGCCCTGCGCGTTGGTGAGGCCGAACAGACGCTCCTTCAGGATCGGGTCTTTGCGGTTCCACAGCGCGAGCGACACACACCAGCTGAGTTTGTCGTCGCCGAAACCGGCGATGCCGTCTTCGCCCCAACGGTAGGCGCGGCTGCGCGCGTGATCGTGCGGAAAGTGGTCCCAGGCGGTGCCGTCCGCGCTGTAATCCTCGCGCACGGTGCCCCACTGACGCTCGCTGAGGTACGGCCCCCAGCGCTGCCAATGGGCGCAGTCGGCGGAATGGAGGCGGGAGCCTTCGATCGTGGCGAACAGATTGGCAGCGCGCAGCGGTGGCATGACGATGTCCTTGCGACGGGCCTGGCGGTGGGATTCACATCGTAGCGCGGTTTAGGCGGCGATGGGCTCCTACCGGGCAAGCAGGTTTTCGATGCGCAGCAACTCCCCCAGCGACCATGCCTGAAACGGTGTGCCGGCGGGCGTGTGCGGCGCGTCGCCGTCGGCGATTTCGGAGAGATGGTCGAGGCCGGCGTGATCGAGATGCGCGTACAGGGGGGCGAGAAAACGCGCTGTGGCTTGTGCACGGGCATCTGGCTCGGTACCGTGAACCCGTAGCCATGCTTCGACGAACGGGCCTAGCAGCCATGGCCAGACCGTCCCTTGATGATAGGCGCCATCGCGCTCCAGCGGCGTGCCGCCATAGTGCCCGCGGTAGGCCGGATCGGACGGGGCCAGTGTTCTGAGGCCAAGCGGCGTGAGCAATTGCGCTTCGACCTGATCGACCACGGCCCGCGCAGCCGCGCCTTCGAGTAACGGAAATGGCAGACCGCCTACGGCGAAAATCTGGTTCGGGCGGATCGAGCGATCGACCGTGCCTTGCACAAAATCCACGTCGACGATGTCGACCAGCGTTTGCGTCGACGGATCGGTGAAGCGTTCATGAAACGCTTGCAACGCTCGCTGCGCAGATTGCTGCCACTGCGGATTCCACGTTGCTGCAATGCGCAATGCGTTGATCCAGAGCGCCTGCACTTCCACCGGTTTGCCGATGCGCGGCGTGACCACCCAGTCGCCGACCTTTGCATCCATCCACGTAAGCTGTACGCCTGGAACGCCGGCGCTGAGAAGGCCGTCGTCGGCGGATGCCTTGATGTTGAAGCGCGTGCCGTTCGTGTAACCCGTGAGGATGGCTTCGACTGCCTGCTGCAGGCGCGCTTGGGTGTCGGCCTTTGCGTGGTTCGTTGCCAGATAGTCGTGGACGGCGATGACAAACCATAACGATGCATCGACGGAGTTGTATTCCGGGGTATCGCCATAGTCGGGGAAACGATTCGGCAGCATGCCTTCGGACAAGGTGCCTGACCATCCGAGCAGGATCGCTTCGGCTTCGTCGAGGCGGCCCGTCACGATCAGCAGGCCGCGCATGGCGATGAACGTGTCACGGCCCCAATCGGTGAACCACGGAAAGCCGGCGAGGATCGTGCGGCCTTGGTTACGTGCTACGACGTAGGAGTCGGCGGAGCGCTGCAGGCGCGAGCCGAGTGCGCAACGGCGCTGCTGTTCGATGCGCGCGAGTTCGGTTGCGTGGGCGGTGGCTGATTGGGTGCTTAGTGATTCGGTTACACGTGCGGCAGTGCCAGCCGGTTCCGTTGCGTAGCTGGCTGTCTTCGTGCCTGTCGGCGCTGACGATTCGATCGACGCGCTAAAGATCATCACCGCTTCGCCATCAGCGAGATCGAAGCTGAACACGCCGGGCGTGGCGAGGTCTTCGCTGAAATCCAGGCCCCGCTCGCGCTCGCGAACGTAGCAAAAGTTCCGGTACCAATCAGGCGCGTGCATGTAGACGCCGTTTGTTACAGCGTTGATGACCGGCAGGTCGCCATAGGGTTGCCAACTCGCACAGGCCAGGTCGCCACTCGTCTGCGCGTTGAAGTTGAACGCGGAATTCTCGTGGTGCAGCGCGTGATAGTCGCGGCCGGACAGCAAAGGCCTGACTTTCAGACTGAACGCGCTCGCAGCGGTCGCTACTCCCGAACCTTCCAGCCGCCAGCGCAGAACAGTTTCGCCCGTCGCCTTGCTCACGAATACTTTAGCCGTCATCACGCTCTGCGAATCAGGCTGGAAGCGCCACGTGGGCCATGGCTCGGTACTAAACGCGAGGAGACTCGCGCTCAGGTCCGGATAGATCACGTCCGGCACGTAGCGCTGCATGCTCAATGGATAACGCTTGCCGTCCGCTTCGAGCCACGCCTCGATGCCGTTGACTAGCACCACGCGCCCGCCGGGCGCACGCGTGGCGGTAAGCAGCAACGCGTGATAGCGGCGCGTGCGCAGCGTGCCGACGGTTCCCGATGCGAAGCCGCCGAAGCCGTCTGTTTCGAGCCATTCGTCTTCGAGACGCGTGATGTCGAAAGGTCTGTCGATGTGTGTCATGCGCGTACCGGAGTGATGCAAACCGCAATTCTTTCGGTGTGCCTGGACTTCAGGCGGGTGGCGCTACGGTGACTATTCTCCTGCTTATCGCTTTCCGCTTCCTTTCGATTATCTGACGCGAATTGTTAAGCTTTGTTCACTCGCAAACGTTTCACAATTATTTCTCGAAAGGAATGGAGACTGCATTCGCAGCCACAAAATGGATGCAGACATGAGAACAGACACTCGCCTGGTCAGCGTCGCTTTCGTTGCAATTGCGACTTTCGCGTTGAGCGGTTGCGGCGCCGACGACTCCACCTCGGTCTCGACGTCTTCAACGTCTTCATCACCGGGCGCCGCTAATAACGATGCTGCGCAAAGCGCCACGCTAGCCCCCGCGGTTGGCATGCTCAATGCATCAGCGCCACTCGCAGCCGAGCCCGCTGCCGGGTCTGCTGCCGCCTCCGACGCCATCACCCAGATCATGCAAGCCAGTCTCGCTGCCGACAGCCAGCAAGTCGCGCCCGTGATGCATTACGCACCGGGCGACAACGCCAATAGCAACTGACCTGACTCCACCGGCGCGCGCGTGGCGCGCTATTCTTTCTCTACTCGCAGAAGGTGATATTCGATGACATCAAATAGCCGTCGCCGTTTCCTGCAGACCGTGGCTTCATCCGCCGGCGCTGCTGCCGCGCTGACCGCGCTGCCCGAGTCCATTCGCAACGCGCTTGCCGTGCCCGCGTTTTCGCGCACCGGCACGATCCGCGATGTCGAGCACATTGTCGTTTTCATGCAGGAGAACCGTTCCTTCGACCACTACTTCGGCCATCTGCGCGGCGTACGTGGCTATAACGACCGCTTCCCGATTCCGCTGCCGGGCGGCCAGCAACCCGTGTGGTACCAGCCGTCGAAAGAAAACGCGGCGCAACCTGTGCTGCCGTTCCATCTGAACACGCAGACGACCAGCGCGCAATGCATCGGCGATCTCGACCACTCGTGGTACCCGACGCACTACGCGATCAACAACGGCGCGTACAACCAGTGGCCCCAGTACAAGACCGACATGACGATGGGCTACTACTTGCGTAGCGACATTCCCTTCCACTACGCACTAGCCGACGCCTTTACGGTTTGCGATGCTTACTTCTGTTCGCTGCCGGGGCCGACGCACCCGAACCGTTCGTACCTGATGACCGGCATGGTCGATCCGACCGGCACGATGGGGGGCCCGCTGCTCGACAACAGCGACTACGTCGACGGCGACGGACCGCCGAATTATCAATTGCTCTCGTGGACCACGTACCCGGAGCGTCTGCAAGCCGCGGGCATCACATGGCAGATCTACCAACAAGGTCTCACTGGCGCGGACCCGTTGAACGGCAACTATGGCACCAACGTTCTGCAAAACTTCGCGAACTTCATCAACGCGCAGCCGGGTTCGCCGTTGTACGAGCGCGCGCAGACGGTGCGCACGATCACGGACCTGAAGAACGACGTGCTCGCGGGTAATCTGCCACAGGTATCGTGGCTGTGCCCGCCCGCTGCCTATCCGGAACATCCGAGCTATACGCCCGCCTACGGCGCGGAATACACGTCGCAGATTCTCGATGCATTGACGTCGAGTCCCGAAGTGTGGAGCAAGACCGTGCTGTTCATCATGTACGATGAGAACGACGGCTTCTTCGACCACCTCGTGCCGCCGCAACCGGCGACGACACCGGCACAAGGCCAGTCGACGGTCAGCACCGACGGCGAGATTCACAACGTGGTCAATCCTGCGCGTGGCGGCACGTACACGGCAGACGGTTTGCCGTACGGCCTCGGCCCACGCGTACCGATGACGATCGTGTCGCCGTGGAGCAAGGGTGGATTTGTATGCTCGCAGGTGTTCGACCATACGTCGGTGATTCGCTTCATCGAAACGCGCTTTGGCGTGTATGAGCCGAATATCACGGCATGGCGCCGTGCGGTGTGCGGCGATCTGACGACAGCGTTTGACTTTCGCACGCCGGACGCCAGCGTGCCGCCGCTCCCGGATACGAGCAACTATCAGCAGATCGCCAACGAGTGTACGTCGCAGCCGAAACCCACGGTGCCTGCGACGCCAGTCGCATTCGATCCGCAGGAATCGGGCATTCGTTTCGCTCGTGCGTTGCCGTACGAATTGCACGTGAACGGTCACGCGGATGTGAAGAAGAACACGTTCGAGATCGTGCTTGCCAACACCGGCGGTCAAGGCGCGCATTTCTACGTGTACTCGACGAATCGCACGGATGGCCCGTGGCGCTATACGGTCGAGGCCGGCAAGTCGCTCAACGAGACCTTCGATCTGACGACGACGAACGGCGTGTACGCGGTCGAGGTGTTCGGGCCGAACGGCTTCGTGCGCAAGTTTGAGGGCAATACGCAGCAGGCGACGGGTGGGCGCGGCCACAATAAACCCGCGCTACCGGAGATCAAGGTGCAGTACGACGTTGCGAACGGCAATGTGTTTTTGAAGTTCAGCAACAAGGGCGGCGGCGTTGCGCGATTGACGGTGACGGACAACGCGTATGGGGCACGGACGCGTCCGGTGCTGGTCCCGGCGGAGGCACATATCGAAGAGGCGTGGGTGCTGGCGTCGAGCCATCACTGGTACGACTTGACGGTGACGAGCAATGACGACGCCAGCTTCTCGCGTCGTCTGGCGGGGCACGTGGAAAATGGCCGGCCGAGCATTAGCGATCCGGCGGCCGTGGCGCCGGTGCTGGTGGTGAATTAAGGGCTGGGGGTTGCGAACTGGGCTTCGGTTGGGCGGCTGCTTGTTGGACCACTCGATCGAAGCCCGGACGAAGTACGGAGCGTCGGGCGAACCTCCCACGAAACCAAACAGATGGTTCAATGAAGTACGCGTCGGCGCGCGCAGCGCCGCCGGAAGTATGAGTGCTTTGTCACTCACGCCGAATGTGCGAGAACCCAGATTCCAGATGCACCACTACCGTGACTGTGCGGGGGACCCGCTTATAAGCTCGCGGTGTGAGCCGCTTTCTTTTGCCTACTTTTCTTTGCGGCAGGCAAAGAAAAGTAGGTGCTGCCCCGCACAGGGGCGACACTAATAGACCACTAAGAAAACAAGGAAAGGCCAACACCCCAAGCGAACAGACAAAAAGCGCCGCGAAGGCAAAAAAACCGTCACGCCCCCAACAAAACCCCAGTCCTAAAAGCCGTCACCCCAGTCACCCGCCCCAACGGCGCCCCAGCCGTAACAAATCGAATCGCTCGCCGCATATAGAACACACCGTCTGTATTACTAACAAGCGTAGTCGTCTCATCAGTCAACGGATCGACAATATCGAACAGCGCCTGCCCGACGCGAATCATGTCCCCAATCTTCGCCCGATGAACAAGAATCCCACTAACGGGCGCATAAAACTGCTCACTTCCAGCAAGCGGCGTCGCAGGCGACAACAACTCGGGCAACGGTTTAACAACATCAAGCTTGATAGCGTTCCGCCAGACCAGATAATCGATCAACGCGTCAGCGTCCTCCTGCGCGACTTCATAAGAAACATCCCGCTGCCCACGGCACTCCACCGTCACAGCAATCGTCCCATTCGGCACAGGCTTATCAGCGGGCATTTCCTGTTGCAACGTCCACCACAACAAGCTATGCGTCTCATCGAAAGACTCACCACCCGAGTTAGTAGCCAGCAACGAAGCCTGCGCCCCCAAATACCGCGACAAAGCCTCAAACTCAGGCCACGCAGCCTCACTGGTATACAGATGCATTGCCGCTTCCAAAGAGCAATGCAAATCGATCACCACATCCGCATCGAAAGAGAGCTTCAGCAACGCCAATTGCAGCGACTCAAATTCAGTCAACGGTTTCTGTTCAGCCAACTCAGCCGCGATCAACTCACGAACAATCCGCCGATTCTCCACAGCATCCGAACCCAAAACCTCCTTAGCCCGCGCCACCAACTTCGAAAACTGCGGAAAATGTCGATTGAAGTTCTTGCCACTGCCCAGATCGAAACGCCCGAGAAACTGCCCGAGCACATACTGCCCAAGCCCTACGGGATTCGCCACCGGCACCAGCACAATCTCGGCGTTCAACGCGCCCTGCTTCTCCAGCTCAGTCAATCGACGCTTAAGCAAAACCGTCGTCAACATCGCTGGCGTTTCATCAGCATGCAACGACGATTGGATGTAAATCTTCTGTCCGCTATCCGCAGGACCAAAATGAAACGACACCAGTTCACGGTGCGTACCGATAGCCGGCGATAGAAGCGGAATCGATTGCTTATTCATGAGCGCAAGGTTTAAAAAGAGAAATTAGAAGAGTCAATTACCGTACGGATCGAAGTCGAAGTACTTCTTCGCGATCTGCGCGTACGTACCGTCCTTGAGCATCGAAGCAATCGCTTCGTTAATGGACCCCTGCACCGCAGTCTCGTCCTTACGCAAACCAATGCCCACACCGCGATCACCCATCGAAAGCGGCTCGCCGACAAACGCAAAACCCTTCCCCGCAGCCGTGCGCAAAAACCCGTAGTCGGCTTCGACGGACCCAAGCAACGCGCCATCAAGACGACCATTCTGCAAGTCGGCGAACACTTCATCCTGACTCTTGTACGCGACCACATGTACGCCGAGCGGCGCCCAATTCTTCAACGCGTACCCCTCGAACTGCGTGCCCGACTGCACGCCGATCTGCTTGCCGGCCAACGCATTCGTACCGCCCGCGAGCGCCGAACCTTGCCGTGCGATCAGCCGCGATTTGAACTGGAACAGCTTCGACGAAAACAGAATCTGCTGCTCGCGTTTCTCGGTGATCGCCATCGACGAAAGAATCGCGTCGATCTTGCGCGCCTGCAACGCGGGAATCATTCCCGAGAACTCGAGTTCGACCCACTGGCAACGCGCATGGATGCGCCGGCAGATTTCGTTGCCGAGATCGACGTCGAAACCTTTGAAGCTGCCGTCGGGCGCCTTTGCGTCCATCGGCGGGTAGCTCGGATCGATACCGAGGCGCAGCGTCGTCGGCTCGGCGGCAATCGCACCACTGCTAAAAGCCAGCGCGGCGCTCAAGATCATCAGCGGGATTTTCATGGGAGGCAGGTGTGGGTTGGGCGGATTACTACGGAGTACAGGGCCATCCTATGCCGCCGCCGCGCCTCAAAGAAGCCCCAAAAGTAATATCATGATCATTTTTACCGATCACAGAGTTTCTTCATGGCGTTGACGATCTCCCAGTTGCGCGCGTTCACCGCCGTTGCCGAGCATGGCAGCATCCGCGCGGCGTCGCGGGCGCTCGGCATCGCCCAGAGCGGCATCACGCAGCAGTTGCAGAACCTCGAATCGATGTTGGGGGCGACTTTATTCACCCGCACGAATCGCGGGATTGCACTGACGGCGCTCGGTCAGCGCCTGTTACAGCGCGCCGGCGCGATTCTCGGCGAATGCGAGCGGGCCGAACAGGAGGTGCAGCAATTGCGCGGCGATTACGCGGGCGAGGTCACGTTCGGCATGACCACTGAGCCGCTCATCGATGCCTTCGCGCCGGTGCTGATGGAATTCCGCGCGCGCTTCGAACGGGTCGCGGTGCATTTGCGCACCGGCACTTCGCGGATGATGATCTCGTGGATTCGCGAAGGCACGCTCGATTTCGCTGTCGCGCTTGTGTCGAAACATACCGACACAGCCGATCTGTCCGTCACGCCGCTCTATCCGTCCGATCCGGTGATCGTCTGCCGTCGCGGTCATCCGAAAGCCGGCGCCACCACGCTTGCCGAGCTCGCCGATTGCACGTGGGTGGCCACGCGTTCGCCGAATCTCACCGACGATCCGCAAATCAACCGTTTGAGCCATCTGTTGGAGAGCCACGGCTTGCCGCCGCCGAAAATCATCGCGACGGTGGAAGGTTTGTACGAGACGCTGCATCTGGTCGGCGCGACGGACTGCCTGTCGCTCGAGTCGTCGATCGTCGCGAAGCGCGGGCCGTTTGCGAGCACGCTCACGTCGATCAACGTGCGCGAGCGCGCGATCGAACAGAACGTGTGCCTGCTGCAGCGCGCGGCGATTCCGGTCACACCCGCCGCGCAGGAACTCGCGACGATGATCGCGTCGTACACGCGCACCGTACGGGCGCGATGAAATCAGCGTGCTCAGTCCAGCGTTTCGAGCGCGATCAACTCCTCGATGGTTTGCCTGCGCCGAATCAAACGCGGCTTGCCGTTCTCCAGCAACACTTCAGGCGCCAGCGGCCGGCTGTTGTAGTTCGATGACATCGACGCGCCATACGCCCCCGCGTCATGAAGCACGATGAAGTCCCCCACTTCCGGCGTCTGCATGGAACGGCTCGTGACGACGCCACCCGCCGCCTGCGTGAACACATCGCCCGCTTCGCACAAGGGCCCGGCCACTGCGAACGGGCCGACCGGCGCTTCACTCCGCATGCCATTGCATTTCATCACCGTCATCTCATGATGACTGCCGTAAAACGACGGCCTCACCAGATCATTAAAGCCCGCATCGACTAAGGCGAACTGCCGGTTCGGCCGCCGGTTCAGCGCATGCACCTCGGCAACCAGCACGCCTGCTTCGGCAACCAGAAAACGCCCCGGCTCGATCTCCAGCCTCACGCGATGCCCGAGATGCGCTTCGATCTGCCGCCGCGCCGTGTCCCAAAGACGAAAATAATGCTCGGCGTCAATCCGCGGCTCACCTTCGCTGTACGGCACCGACAAACCGCCGCCCGCCGAAATCGCTTCGATATCGTGCCCCAGGCTTTGCACCGCTTCGACCATCGCATCGCACACGCGCGAAAGATGCGTGTAGTCGACGCCGGAGCCGATATGCATGTGCAGCCCGACCAGCTTCAGGCCGTAACGCCGCACCATGGCGATCGCCAGCGGCAGGTCGTCGAGCCAGATGCCGTGCTTGCTATGCTCGCCGCCCGTGTTGGTCTTGTTGCTGTGTCCGTGACCGAAACCGGGATTGATCCGCAGCCACACACGGTGACCCTCAGGCGCATGCTGTCCGACACGTTCAAGCATATCGAGCGACCCGGCGTTGACCGTGATGCGATGTTCGATCACGGTGGCCAGCGTCGCGTGATCGATGAGATCCGCCGTAAAAACCACGCCCTCGGGATCGCCATCCGGTGTAAAACCCACCGCGAGACTGCGCGCGATTTCGCCCAAAGACACCGCATCGACCATCGTCCCTTCGTCTCGCATCAGCTTCAGGATGTGCACGTTCGAACATGCTTTCTGCGCATAGCGAATCACGTCGAAGCGGCGCAATTCGGCAATACGCTGGCGAATGACGTCGGCGTCATAGACCCAAAGGGGTGTGCCGTGCTGATGCGCGAGTTCGCCAAGTTGTTGTGGATTGAACGTGGTCACGATTTGCGGTTTTCTATATCGAAGTATGGGTATGAGCAAGATGATGCTGAAAACCGGCCATTCAGTAAAATACCTATTCTTCGCAGACTCATTCATTCTTGATATAGGCATCATGGCGCTCACTCATCGACATATCGAAGTTTTCCGCGCGTTGATGACGGCAGGCAGCGTCACCAAAGCGGCCGACATGCTCTTCACCTCGCAGCCCACCGTGAGCCGCGAACTCGCGCGCATGGAGCAGAGCATCGGCTTTGCCTTGTTCGAACGCGTGCAGGGTCGATTGCGCCCCACCCTGTCCGCGTTGACGCTGTTCGACGAAATCAAGCGCGCGTATGTCGGACTCGAACGAGTGGTGTCCACGGCGGCAAGCCTGCGCGAGTTTCAGGGCGGCCAGCTTTCTATCATCGCGTTACCCGCGTTTTCGCATTCGATCCTGCCTGGCGCGTCGAAACGTTTCCACGACGCACAGCCCGGTGTCAGCCTCTCCATCGCGACGCAGGAATCTCCGTTTCTCGAAGAATGGCTGACCGCGCAGCGCTACGACCTCGGCTTGACCGAACACGGCGCGCCGCCCGCCGGCACCCGCCTGACGCCGTTGCTCGAAGTGGACGAAGTCTGTGTGATGCCCGATGCGCATCCCTTGCTCGCCAGGCGCGTGATCGAGTTGAAGGATTTCCTGAATCAGCCATTTATCAGCCTGTCGTCGAACGATCCCTACCGGATCCAGATCGACGAAGCCTTCACGCAAGCGGGCATCGCGCGCCGCCAGATGATCGAGACGCCCACCGCCGTCTCCGTTTGCAGTTTCGTGCGGCAAGGCCTCGGCATGGCTATCGTCAATCCGCTTACCGCGTTCGATTTCGTGGGCCGCAATCTGCATATCCGGCCGCTAGCCGTGTCGCTGCCGTTTCGCGTGAGCGTGATTCATCCGGAGCATCGTCCGAGCCATCCGCTGGCCGGCGCGTTCGTCGAAGCGCTGCAAAGCGAAGCCGCCGCGCTCCGACTACAATTAAAAACCCACTCAAAACGCAAGCAGCAGTAAGGGCGCCATTCGACGATTGGTCCGCGCCACGTTGGCCCATCAACAGGAGCTTCCCAAATGATGAATCGAGACCATCCCGTCTGGCTGATTACAGGCTGTTCCACTGGCTTCGGCCGCGAGTTGGCGAAGTTGGTGCTGGAGCGCGGCTGGCGCGCGGTCGTCACCGCACGCGACTCGTCGAAAGTGAAAGATATCGCCGAAGGACACGGCGATCGCGCGCTGGTTCTGCCGCTCGACGTGACGAACCGCAAGCAGATCGACGACGTAGTCGCGCAGGCCAAACGGCATTTCGGCCACATCGACGCGCTCGTCAATAACGCGGGTTACGGCTATCTGGCCGCGATCGAAGAAGGGGAGGACGACGAAATCCGCGCGATGTTCGAGACCAACGTGTTCGGTCTGGTCGATATCACGAAGGCGGTGCTGCCGATCATGCGTGAGCAGCGCGGTGGCCTGATCGTGAATGTGTCGTCGATTGGCGGCATTACCAGTTTCGCCGCGACCGGCTACTACCACGCCACCAAATACGCGGTGGAAGGTTTATCCGAATCGCTCGCAACGGAGGTGAAGCCGCTCGGCATCGACCTACTGATCGTCGAACCCGGCCCGTTCCGCACGAACTGGGCGGGCCCGTCGATCAAGCAATCGACCACGGTGATCGACGACTACGCCGCCACGGCCGGCGAGTGCCGCAAACAGACCGAGGCGCGAAGCGGCAAACAGGCGGGTGATCCGGTGCGCGCCGCTCAGGCGATCATCGACGCCGCGCTGTCGGAGAAGCCGCCGCTGCGTTTGCTACTCGGCAAGACTGCGCTCGAACTGGCGCGCAAGAAACTGGACTTCATGCGCGGCGACTTCGATACGTGGCAAGCCACGACGATCGGCGCGGATTTTCCAGAGGGAGCGGGCTAAGGGTTAAGTTCGCCGTGTTGCCCGGCGTCTAACCTGATTAAAAGCCGGTTTAGAAATCAGATTTAAAACTCGACCAACGCAAAATCTTCCTTGCCCACGTCGCACAGTGGGCAACGCCAGTCGGCCGGGACATCTACCCAGCGGGTGCCCGGCGCGATCCCTTCTTCCGGCACGCCGGCGGCTTTATCGTAAATCCAGCCGCAGATCACACAGACCCATTGTTTGAAGTCGTCGGCCGAGGCTGCGCTTTCTTCTGAGGTATGCGCTGCAGCGAGCAGGTGCGACGCCGGCGTCTGATCGAGGCTCACCACTAACGGCGGGGCCGTACCCACGCTGCTTTCGGCAAGACGTGCCTGCAGGCTTTCCAGTAGCCGTTGCGCTTCAGCCTGCGTTAAATCGATCCAGTACGGATCGCCTGCGCCGTCATTGAGCCGCTCGGGGGAAAACTGGATTTCTACGGCTACGCCCTTCTTGTACATGGCCAATCGGAATATCGATGAAGCCGGCGGCGAGCGCCGGCATAGGGTCGGATGCTTGAAGCGAGCGCTTCGTGGCAGGAGTCAGGGTCAGGCGAACTGGTTCAGCACGATGGCCGCGATCAGTCCGGCGGCGCCGATGAGGCCCAGCAGTTGCAGCAGAGTCAGAGATTTACGGGATGTGGTGGGGATGTGTTGCGTAGTCACAGGGAGGTTCTTAAAGATCGGAAAAAGCGAAATGGTACACGGATCGAAGGCCGCCGCATCTCGATTGGCGCAAACCCAAGTGTGTTAGATGCCATTATCGCTGCTCGATCGGGCTGAATTCCCTACCCGGTGGAGATGGATTCATTCTCCAGCGGGTGGAAACGCAGCGCCAAAAACCTCGAATATCAAGTATTCGACAATGGGTTGCCGTGACGCGAGTCCCAGAAGCGGATCACTGCTTCGCCGCCCGTGCCGGCGCCCACCCGCAGATCCGGCGCGCCGTTCTCGCGCAGCAAGGCGCGTAGTTCGTTGATGACCGGAAACACCTCGTGATTCCAGTCCGCACCCTGCGAATCATGCGCGCGCTGTTCGGCTTCGACGATGGCGCGGTCTTCCTTGAAAATGCGTTCGGTGAACCACACGAGCAGCGGCCACGCGAGATTCAGCACGCCGGGAATACCCGGTTTGCGAATCGATAGGAGGCCGAACGTACGGTTCGTGCGCTGCTCGCGATCGAGCGGCACGTAGACAATCCACAAATCCATCACCAGCGTCTGATCGGACGTGCGGATCTGCAGCGTCTGATACGGATACTCGGTGCGGATCGTCATCACGTCCTTGTCGTTGTCGCCGCCGGTCTTGCGGCTCTGGCCGAACACAATCGCTTCGCCGATCGGCTGCTGGCCGGCCATGCGCGCAAACGTGTAATCGACTTCGACCCAGCCTTCGCCGCGCCGCCGCCCGATCGAACGCGCACGCATTTGCCCCATCTGCCGGCGATGCAGGAACTGATGGTTCATGTCCATCAGGTTCTCGTGCATGAACGAATAGTGGCAACTCACTGGACGGCCGAAACGGCGTGTCTTGTACTTCTTGTCGGATACGGCGCCAAACGCGGGTAGCGCCCGCTCCTCGGCCAAAGCGGCATTGCCGGGGAAGACGAAAATCAGGCCTTCGATTTCGCGGCACGGATAAGAACGCACGCCATTGGGCAGACGCTCGCGGCCCAGATACGGCACGTCGATGCACGCGCCCGAGCAGTCGTAGGTCCAGCCGTGATAGCCGCAACGAATCGATTCACCATCCACCACGCCCTGATGCAACGGCACCTGACGATGCGCGCAGCGATCTTCGAGCGCAAACACCTTGCCGGACTCTGTACGCGCCAGCACGATCGGCTCGCCCGCGAACGTCACACCATGCGTCTTGCCCCGCTTCACTTCCTGCGACCACGCGAGCGGATACCAGTAATCAGGGTGAATACCGACACGGCGCAGATCGCGCACCGGAGCTTCGTTGGCGGCCTGATCCGGCGCGTGTGCATTCCCTGCTGCGGGAGCGTTGGTTTGTGCGGCTGCATCAGCAGCCGACACATCGACCGGCGCATCGACGGTGTCTTGTTCGAGCGGGGGAACAGCATGCATGGGTGGAGCCTCCGTGCACCAGCGGATAGAAGGTTGCCGCCCTGCAATTCGCAGGCCGACATCGATGCACAGTCTACTCGAACCCGAAGGGGCATGGTTCCGCTGTCGGGACCACATGCTCCTCCGCGCAGCCGATGGGCGCATTCGCGCCTGTCTGCCGCCCTGCATGCACGCGTCCAATAAGAAGGCGATGGGCTGTTAGCTTTCGTCGTGCGTCACGAGCCCGGAGCGGCGCTGCACGCCCCACGAGCGGCCGCCACGCAGGAAATGCAGCCAGCCGAGCAGCGCGCCGACATGACGCACCAGCTGGAACGTGAACGGCTCGGCGATCGCAGCGAGCATCGCCATCCATAAACTGGAGCGGGTGCGCTCGCCGGTCCAGCAGCGGTACAGATGGATACACCAGAGATAGAACGCGAGATCGATCGCCGTTTTGAGGCCGATCACGCTGAAGATCGACACGACGATCGCGCCGTGTCCGCCGAACAGAAAGCCGAGTAGCAACGCGAAGGCAGTCAGTCCGTAGATCGGCTGCATGGTGTCGATGGCTTTGACCGGCAGCATCAGCATACCCATCGTGCCGTAACGCGGGTTGCCGGTCATGTCGCGGTTCCAGTATTGCGTTTGCAGGAAGCCCGCAAACCAGCGGCGACGCTGCCGCAGGAAACTGCCGAGGTTGCCCGGCGCGTCGGTATGCGCGTGGGCATCGCCAACTACACGTACGTCCCAGCCGAGACCATGATCGACCGAATAGCGGCGCAGCCGATGAATCAGTTCGTAGTCTTCGACCAGACACTGCGGATCGAAGCCGCCCACGTCGACTAACGCCTCGCGTTTGAACGATGCGAAGGCGCCTGAAATCAACAGCAGGCTGTCGGCGCGCATCCACGCAAAGCGAGCGATGAAGTTGCGCATGTACTCGTAGGTCTGGAACCACTGGAACACGCGGTCCGATAGCGATTTGCCGCACACCGGCACGAGAATGCCGGCCGCCGCGACGAGCTTCGGCTCGCTCGCGAAGGCGGCGCGCATCGCGTAGGTGGCGTCGTCGTCGAGCAGCGTGTCGGCGTCGACGGTCATCACGGTGTCGGTGGTCATGACCGTGATGGCGGCGTTCAGCGCACGGGCCTTGCCGCCGTGCGGCACGCGCAGCCAGTACAGATTCGGGTAGGGCGCACTCGGCGCGCTCAGCACACCGTCGGCCGCGGCTGTGAGACCAAAGCGCCCGGTGAGCAGCGCGTGAGTGGCATCGGTGGAACCGTCGTCGGCGATCACGATTTGCGCCGGGCCATGCGTCTGGCGCAGCAACGCCGCGAGCGTCACCGGCAACACCGCCGCCTCGTTGTGCGAAGCGACGATCACACCCATGTCCGGCAAGCTGCGCGAATCGAAGTCAGGCTCGAGCGGCCGCGTGGGCCGCATCAACGGCAGTGTTTTCCATGTGACGAACGCGAGCAGCAACGTGTCGTACACCACGTACGCAATACCCGTCGACCACGCCACCACGCCTTGCAGGAAGAACGCGCGCGCGAACAGTAGCAGCCACAGTACGACGACGCTGAAATGAATCATCGTGCTCAGCAGCGTAGTGGGGCGCGGCACAATGCGCGGAGATGCGAGGGCGAGCGCCTGTTCGAGAGTTTTCTTCAAAATGACTGCCGAATCCGTCGTTGATGCGGTTGTTAGAAAGGAAGCAGATAGCAGACAGCATGGCGCGGTGCTTACGGCACCATGCGTTTCAGAACCGACTTGCGATCGATCCATTGATGCTTCAACGCGCCGCCGATATGCATCGCCAGCAACGCATACAGCGCGTAGCCGAGCCATGTATGCAAGGCGCCGAAGCGATCGTGCAAGGTCTCCTTGAGCGCCGGGTCGAGATTCATCACATAGCCGATGCGCGGCCAGGGGACCAGGTTGAACAGGCGCATTGGATGCGTGGCTGCGTCTTTCCACGCGGAATCGTGCAACCAGCCGGACAGCGGCAACGCGATCATCAGCAGATACAGCAGGAAATGAGCGACATGCGCGGCGATTTTCTCCCACGAGGGAAACTCGCGCGGCAACGGCGGCGGCTTGTGCGACACGCGCCACAAGATGCGCATGAGCGCGAGACCGAGCACCGTGATGCCGATCGACTTGTGGGTATCGACGACCGGACGCACCCAGTCGTCGGGCCATGATTCGGCGGTCAGGCCGAGTACGACATTGCCGATCATCAGCAACGCGATCAGCCAGTGCAGCGTGATCGCCGTGCGGGTATAGCGCGACGGCAGCGGCATGCCGGTCGAATCGGTCAGGGAATCGGCGTGAGTGTTCATAGGTCGTTCCGTCTGCAATGGGTTTTGTTGCGAAAGCTATTTGAAAATTCGGCCAATACCTGAGCCTGGATGCCGGAGCAGGTCCGGCCGCGCCGCCGATATGAAGCAAACGCTTTAGTGTGACGTTTTATTCCATCAGGCGCTTGGCGACGTGTTTCGGATTATTTCGACCGCGCGTAGCGAGTCATTCCTTGAGCGCCGCAGCAACCCGAGTCCGCAAAGTCGGCAACACCTCCGCCTCGAACCACGGATTACGCTTGAACCAGGCGATATTGCGCGGCGAGGGATGCGGAAGCGGGATCACCTTCGGGCCATATTCTCGCCAGCGCAGCAACGTATCGGTTAGCGTCGGACCGAATGCGTCGCCGAGACCGAAACGCTGCGCGTATTGGCCAATCAGCAAGGTGAGCCGGACCTGGCGCAACTGGGCAAGCAAGGCCTGATGCCAATGCGCGGCACATTCGGGCCGCGGCGGCAGATCGCCACTCGCGCCTCGGCCCGGAAAGCAGAAGCCCAACGGCACGATTGCAAATTTGGAGGCGTCGTAGAAAGTCTCGTCTGAGACCTCGAGCCAGTTGCGCAAACGTGCACCGCTTGCGTCGCTCCATGGAATGCCCGAAGCATGCACGCGCGCGCCGGGCGCCTGGCCGATGATCAGAATGCGCGAGTCGGCGGACGCCACGACGACCGGCCGCGGCGCATGCGGCAGCACCGGCGCGCATACGGTACAGGCGCGTATGTCACGCAATAGCTGATTCAGAGGAATGGGTTTGCTTACGGTCATACCTTGACGCTGATCTGGATTCAATTTCGCCGCCCGCCTACGCAGCGACATCCATTAGTACTTTAAGCCCCACGCGTCACCGAGATCGAAATCCCGCTGAGGCGTGCGCGCCCCGATAGCGGTATCGTGTCGGCAACGCCCGCATCCACCGACTTTCCCGCTCATGCCTACCCGCTTCAACGCAGCTTTCACTGCCCTGCTCGCCGCCGCCTTGTTCGGTGCGACCACGCCGCTCGCCAAGGCGCTGCTCGGCTCGCTGTCGCCGTTTCTGCTGGCCGGACTGTTCTACCTCGGCAGCGGCACCGGCCTTGCCGCCGTGATTCTGGCACGCCGCCTGAAAGGTCGCGCGGACGGGCAACCGGTCAGTCACCACCGCTTCCCGTTGCGCGACGTGCCGTGGCTCGTTGGCGCGATCGTGGCTGGCGGTGTCGCGGGACCGGCGCTGTTGATGCTGGGTCTGAAGACGACGCCGGCCGCCACCGGTTCGCTGCTGCTGAATCTCGAAGGCGTATTCACTGCGCTGATCGCGTGGATTGTGTTTCGCGAGAACGTGGACATTCAGGTGTTCCTCGGCATGGCCGCGATCGTTGCGGGCGGCGTCGCGTTATCGTGGCAGCCGGCCGCGGTCGGCCTGCCGGCCGGCACGTTGCTGTTGATCGGCGCCTGCGCGTGCTGGGCAGTCGACAACAATCTCACGCGCAAGGTGTCGACTCACGACGCCATGTTCATTGCCTGCGTAAAAGGACTCGTCGCCGGTTCGGTTAACGTGACGCTTGCGCTCACTTTTGGTGCATTGTGGCCCAAGGCCGCGACCGTCGCGCTCGCCATGCTGACGGGTTTCGCGGGCTACGGCGTGAGTCTCGTGCTGTTCGTCGTCGCGCTGCGCAATCTCGGCACCGCGCGGACCGGCGCCTATTTCTCGGTTGCCCCGCTATTTGGTGTGACCTTATCGTGGCTGCTGTGGCCGGAGATGCCGCCGCCGCTGTTCTGGGTGGCCGCAGCGCTGATGACGCTCGGCGTCTGGCTGCACATTCGCGAACGTCACGAGCATCCGCACACGCACGTTCCGCTGGATCACACGCATCGCCATCGGCATGACGCGCATCACCAGCACGAGCACGATTTCCCCTGGGACGGCAACGAGCCGCACACCCACCCGCATTCCCATGCGCTGATCACCCATGCACACGCGCATTTCCCAGATATTCATCATCGGCATACACATTGATTTTCCGCAGCGCCATGCAGCGCGAGCGCTTGCGGCAGTGCAAGACAAAAATCTCTGTGGAACGGTTTATGCGATAGACCGATTCAATTGGCATCAACGCCAAACGCATCCTCTAATGAAACTCCTGTCGTGCGCGCCCGCTCATGGCAACCCCGCCAGTCCACCCCCGCCTGCCCCGGAGATATCCATGTCTCAACCCGAGCCTAAAGTCGACGAAGTCGTGAAAAGCATCGCTGAGGAAACCGACACGCCCACGGAAACGGTCTCGAAGATGTACGCAGACACACTGGCCGACTACCGGCTCGAAGCGCGTGTGTTTGATTACGTTCCCCTGTTCGCCGCGAAGAAAGTGCGCGACCAGTTGCGCCTTACGTCGAAGCACAAACACTGATACGGCGGCGCGCGGAGACCACTGCTTGCCCGTAATACGCTGAATCGACCTCGCTGGCTCGCGTGGCGATTTATTTTTTGATTCGCTGGAACGCGTACGATTTATTTTCCCGCTGCTAGACTCTGACCCGGATACATCGACTCGGGGGGAAGGCGGCATGCGGGTGACAATCGTAGGCGCTGGCATTGCCGGCTTGAGCACGGCGTGGTCGCTCGCCAAGCTGGGACACGACATCACGCTGATCGAGCAGGGCTCGATTCCGAATCCACTCGCCGCCTCGGGCGACCGTCATCGCATGATCCGTCGCGCTTATGGCGACGCCGACGGCTACGCACGCACTATCGCCGAGGCGTTCGATAGTTGGGACCTGCTGTGGAATGACCTGGGCGTGTCCCACTATGCGAACTGCGGCATACTCGGCATTTCGCAACACGCGGGCGATGGCGCCGAGCAATTCCGTGCCGGCCTCGACCGCCTGAAATTCGATTATGAACAGCTCGACCCGCGCGAAGCGGCCGAGCGCTATCCGTTTCTCGATCCCGCCACGTTTCGCTACGCCTACCTCGATCACGATGGTGGCGCGCTGTTTAGCGAACGCATTGCACGCGACATGAAAGCGTGGCTCAAGATGCGCGGCGCGGAAATTCGCACCCACACCAAGGTGCTCGCAGTCGATGCGCACTCGGCCTCCGTGCGTATCGAGGACGACACCCTCATCCGCGCCGACCGGCTCGTGGTCACCGCCGGCGCGTGGACGCTGCAACTGTTCCCCGCGCTCGCTGAAAACCTGATGACTTATCGCAATGCGGTCGCGTATATGGAGCCGCCCGCGGACTTGGAGGACGCATGGTCGAATGCGCCCGCTATCGTCGATATTGGCGGCGATAACGGCGGTTACGTGTTGCCGCCGATCGACGGCGTCGGTTTGAAGTTCGGCGCCGGCGTGCATAAATCACGCGCGCCTGATCCTGACGCCAATCGGGTCGCGGCGCCCGGAGAAGGCGATAGTCTGCGCCGGTTGTTTTCACCGCCCTTCAGCCGCATCGACGAATATACGGTCACCGAAGTAAAAACCTGTGCTTATACGTTTACTGCGGACGACCGGTTTTTTTCGAAACGCGTCGGCAACACGCTGGTGGTGTCGGCATGTTCGGGCCACGGCTATAAATTCGGTGCGGCAGTCGGCCGCCGGGTCGCGCAAGCCCTGGATACCGACGACGACGCTACGCTCGCGCGCTGGCTGCGGGCGGAAGCGGCCTAGCGTTATTTCTTCGTAATAATGCGGCGTTCACGGTTTAGCCCACGCACCACGGCAGCGAGCCGCGCCACTAGCGCGTCCGCTTCGTGCGGTTTGATCCCCGCGTAGCCAAGCATGAAGCCGTTGTAGCGCGCGGCATTTTTAGCAGACGGCTGACAAAACGCACTGAGCGCCGCGATATGCAAGCCGTGCGCACGCGTCGCTGCGCTCACGTCCTGATCGCGCAGCGGTGCATCGAGCCGCACCGTCAAATGCATGCCACCTCCGTCTGACGAAACCGTCACCAGGTCGCTCATGTGCCGCTCGATCGCATTCACCAATGCGGTGCGGCGCTGCTGATATAGCCGCCGCATGCGCCGCAAATGCCGCGCATATTTCCCACTGTCGATGAAATCCGCTAACGCGATCTGTTCAGCCACGCGCCCTTGCCGGGCGATCTCGCTGAGCGCCTCGTCGATTTCGGCGACGAGGTGCGCAGGCACGACCATGAAGCCCATCCGCAGCGCCGGAAACATCGTCTTGCTGAAGGTGCCGAGGTAAATCACCGGCGTGTTGGCCGCGAGGCCCTGGATCGACGGCAGCGGCGGACCGCTGTGGCGCAGTTCGCTGTCGTAGTCGTCTTCGATGATCCAGGCGCCACGCGCTACCGCGTTCTCGATGATCGACCAGCGCCGCTCCAGGCTCAGCACGCTGCCCAGCGGATATTGATGCGAGGGGGTGATGTACATCAGACGTGGCGGCGTCTGGTCCCAGTGATCGGGCGTCGGCGCCATGCCGGCGGCATCCACAGGAATCGGCACCGGTTGCAAACCGGCGGCCTGAAACGCAGCCTTCGCGCCGTGATAGCCGGGGTCCTCGACCCAGACGCTGTCGCCGGGGTCGGCCAGCATGCACGCGCATAGATCGAGACTCGCCTGCGTGCCCGAGGTGATGAACACCTGCTTCGCCGAACATCGCACGCCGCGCGACACGCGCACGTATTCGGCAATCGAACGGCGCAATGCGGGGTGCCCGGCGTTGTTGCCATAGCCGAGTTCGCTCGGGTCCACCAGCCGCCATGCACGCTCCATTGAAGCACGCCATTGCGCGAGCGGGAATTCGTCGAGCGCGGGCACGCCGGGACGAAACGGCGTGGGGTCGTCGGGGTTCGTGCGTTCGCGCGGCAGATCGGCGACGCGGCGCGACAGGCGATTTTCAGGCGTCCGCGTGCTGCCGCTTGTTGCTGAGATCGACGTAGCGGAACCGCTCACCATGCTGACGATGGACCCATGCCGGCTCGCCGTGATGAAGCCCTCGTCGGTCAGCCGTTCGTAGGCGTAGAGCACCGAGTTGCGCGCAATGCCCAATTGTTCGGCGAGCGCGCGCGTGGCAAGAAGACGGCTGCCGTGACGGATATCGCCATCGAGAATGGCGCGGCGCAGACTCTCATAAAGCAAGTCCTGCTGCGTGAGCTTGCGCCCACCCATTGCGCGTTCCACGTTCGACATCAACAGGCCGTAGTCCAATTTCGTGGCTCCAAATTCTGGTCACATTGTGGAGCTAACAATGGTGCCACAAATTTCTTATGCTGACGACTTGCACGGCCGTCTATGCTTGTTCGACCCAGCCTTGGCAGCGGCGATCCGCTCGCCGACAACCCTCACCACACAAGGAGCCACGCCCATGCCCGATTCGATTCAAATCCGCCCCGTCACGCGCGCCGACTTCGACGCCTGGCTGCCGTTGTGGGACGCCTACAACGCGTTCTACGGCCGCTCGGGCGAAACGGCCTTGCCGCGCGAGGTGACAGAGGTCACGTGGGGGCGTTTCTTCGACGCCTACGAGCCGATTCACGCGATGGTCGCCGAACGCAACGGCCAGTTGCTTGGCCTCGTGCACTTCCTGTATCACCGTCACACCACCATGGTGGCGCCGACCTGCTATCTGCAGGATCTCTACACGCTGGAAGCGGAGCGCGGTAAAGGGGTCGGCCGTGTGCTGATCAAAGCGGTGTATGCGCGAGCCAAGGCTGACGGTTTGGAGCGGGTCTACTGGCAAACGCATGAGACGAACCACACGGCGATGAAACTGTACGACAAGGTCGCTGACCGCTCTGGCTTCATCATCTATCGCAAAGCCTTGTGATTCTGCAAAACACGCCCGTATAGCAGGCGTTCGCTCCCCTCCTCGCGCCGCCGGCCACCCGCGGCGCACAGCATTCGTATGGCGGGCTGCTTGTCCAGCTGCCATGCGAATCGCATCCCCTAAGCCGATTCGAATCGCAGCTGCGACCCAGCGCGGCTCAAGTTTGTATGCAGTCTGCCGTTATCGCCATTGGACGGGGCTACACCTGGCCCCCACGCGACCTTAGCGACCTTGGGCGATCTCCTCACGGAGGGGCGCAGAACGAATCGGAAACTGTACATGCCTTCGATCATCGGCATCGATCTTGGAACCACGCATAGTCTTGCGGCGGTCTGGCGCAATAATCAGGCGGCCCTCATCCCGAATGCACTGGGCGACGTGCTGACGCCCTCGTGCGTCTCGATCGACGACGACGGCTCGATCCTCGTCGGCCGTCCTGCCCACGATCGATTACATACGCATCCCGAACGCACCGCCGCCAACTTCAAACGCTACATGGGCACGAATCGCAACGTGTCGCTTGGCGTGCAGACACTGCGTCCGGAGGAACTGTCTTCGCTGGTGCTCAAATCGTTGAAGGCCGATGCCGAGGCGTTTCTCGGCGAAGCCGTATACGACGCCGTGATCGCCGTGCCCGCCTATTTCAGCGACGCGCAACGCAAAGCCACGCGCATTGCCGGCGAACTGGCGGGGCTCAATGTGCTGCGCCTCGTCAACGAACCGACCGCGGCCTCGCTCGCGTACGGCGTGCATCAGCGCGACAGCGAACGCAAATTCCTGATCTTCGATCTGGGCGGCGGCACATTCGATGTCTCGGTGCTCGACTTCTTCGAAGGCGTTATGGAAGTGCGCGCCAGCACGGGCGACAACTTTCTGGGTGGCGAAGACTTCACCGAGGCGCTGGTCGAGTTGTTCTGCAAGCGCAATAACCTTCGAGTCGAATCGCTCACGCCGATTGCCGCGCAGCGCCTGCATCAGCAGGCCGAACGCGCGAAACGAATGCTCACGCAAAACGGCGCCGATAGCGTCACGCTCAAGCTCACGATTGGCGACGGCGAGCATAGCCTCGAACTCGATGCGGCGGCTGCGGAGCGGACCTGCGAACATTTGCTGCAACGGCTGCGCAAACCGGTTGAGCGCGCGTTGCGCGATTCGAAGATCGCCGTCGATGCACTCGACGAAATTATTCTTGTCGGCGGCGCCTCGCGTATGCCGATGGTGCGCAAGCTGGTCTCGAAGATGTTCGGCCGTTTGCCCGCCGCCCATCTGAACCCGGACGAAGTCGTCGCGCTCGGCGCTGCGGTGCAGGCAGGGCTCGTTACGCGTGACGCAGGCCTCGACGAAATGGTGTTGACCGATGTCGCGCCGTATAGCCTCGGCATCGATACCGCGATGCAGGTCGGCGCCAATCAATATGTGCCGGGGCATTTTCTGCCGATCATCGAGCGCAACACGATCGTGCCGGTCAGCCGCATGCAGCGCATTTTTACAGTGAGCGACCGTCAGCAGGCCTTAAGCATCAAGGTGTTCCAGGGCGAAGCGCGCTTGACCGCCGGCAACGTGCCGCTCGGTGAATTCAAGCTGGAGGTGCCGGTCAAGCCTGCCGGCCAGGCTGGTGCGGATGTGCGTTTCACGTATGACATCAACGGCGTGCTCGAAGTGGAAGCCACGGCCTTTCCCGACGGCGTGAAGCGCGCGATGGTGATCGAAGAAAACCCCGGCGTGCTGACCCCGGAAGAAATCCGCGAACGACTCGCCGCATTGAGCGCGCTGAAGATTCATCCGCGCGATCAATTGGAGAATCGTACGCTGCTCACGCGCGCGGATCGTGTCTATGAGGAAACGCTCGGCGACCAGCGGCAACATCTGGCCGCGCATATCGCGCGGTTCCAGTCGCTGCTCGAACGGCAGAACACTGAGGAAATCGCTCATGCGAGAAGTGAACTGAGCGCGCTGCTGGATCGTTTCGATGTGCACGTGACGTATTGATCGGCTATGGATACGACTTCTACCTATCACTGGCCGTGGGACCTGCTCGGCATCGCGGCGAACGCCGACGAGCGCACCGTGCGCCGCGCTTATGCGCGTCTTTTGAAACAGCAACGCCCGGATGAAGATGCGGAGGCGTTTCAGCGTCTGCGGTACGCGTATGAGTCTGCTTTGCAAATGGCGGCGGGCGCCGCGGCGCCCGTAATTGCCGAGACAGCTAGTGGTGAGCCCGCGAAAGCACCCGTCATAAACGTGACGCCAACGCCGCGAGCATCTCCTGAGCCCGCGCCGGAAGCGCCCGTGCCATCCGCCGCGATGCGCGCGGCGCAATCGCGAGAAGACGCGACCCGGCTTTGGCATGCGTTTCTGGCGAACCCCGACAAGGTATCGCTGCGCCGCTCGGTAGCCGATCTTTTCGAATCCGTCATCAGCTTCTCGATACTCGACGAACTCGAATGGCTGGCGCTGTGCCACTGCCTGAACGAAGACATGCCAGCAGAACTTAGAACCGCGCTTTGCACGGTCCTCCGCTGGCGTGAAAACGCAGAGCATCTGCTGCGACGTGATCGGGCCACGGCGACCCGCGCATTGACGCGCATCTACACTGACGAAGACTACCTGGCGTTGCGGGTCCGATTTCCACGCGCGATCGCTCTGATGGACGCGCCTGCGCCGGGCCTCACTCGTGGCTTATGGGCGCTACGTACGGAAACGGTCCGTGACGAGATGGCCGAGCTCGTACCGGCACTGCTTAACTACTACCCGAACGTCGTGAAGGCCCGCGGCGAAACAGCCAGGCTCGACTTCTGGGCGCGATGTCTTACCCTGCGCGCAGGTTTCTCCGGATTGGTCGGCACCGCACTGCTGATCGGCACGACGAGCAGCATGCTGCTCGTCGGTACGCTCGTGCCGGCGGAGAAACATCGCTCGATCGTCGCATGGGGCCCACGCGAATTGTTCGCGGCGCTGGCTATCGTCGCGATCCACCTCGGCATTGCAGCAGCACGCCTGTATGACCTCGCCCCGGCCATCATGCGAAAAGTGCACGCGCTGCGCCTGTCGCCCTTTGTGCGCTATGGATGGGTGGTGTTGTGGCTCGTGGTCGTGACGAGCGATCTGGCCACCGGACCCGACCCGTCGACTACACCCACGGCGATGGTTTTGCTGGCGCTATGTATCGGGTGCGCGATCATCGCGCACGGGCCATTGCGAAGCACGATGAACGTCCTTATCCTCGCGGCGCAGGTGGCCTACTGTTGCGGCTATTACGGCCATTGGACGTCGGTCGATCCCGGCTCATGGACCTTGCCGATTGCGCACGGCGTGCTGATCGCATTGTTCTGTGAGTTTTCGCTGCCTGCGCTGCGTGGCTTGCTGCAGCACCGACCTGCGCTGATCCGGCTTTTAGCTGCAGGCTGGTTTTTCGGCGCCGCTGTGTTCGTCGCGCTATCCATGTCGTCGGCGCCGAACGCGGCGCAGTTTGCGTGGTGCCTGTTTGCGGTATTGCCGGTTGCCGGCAGCATAATCGGCAAGACGTCATGGCGAAAAACGATTGCAGCGGTCAACCCGCTTGCCAAGGTCTATCTCTTTCTGATTAGTCTGACGGTCGCGATAGCGATGCCCAAAACGCTCGCCGCAGCGTCGGTTGGATTGATGGCTTTGTGGATCCTGGGTGAGTTGTGGAACAACTACTCCGCCAAGCAAGTTTCGCAATGACCGGCTCGCCTGGCGCCACACCTCTCGCTCAAAAGCGAAGGGCGCACCACCCAGTGCGCCCTTCGCTTTCCTGCCATTGCGGTACCGCTACCTCAACCGCCCACCAAACTCATCAAACTCATCGCACGTAATAAGCATCAAGCCTCGAGCTGCTCAAGCACCTTGCCCTTGGTCTCAATACCCAGAAAGTGCACTGCGATCGCCGCCATGAACGGCACGGCCGCGAGAATATAAAACGCCACGTCCAGATTGCCGCCAATCATCGTCTTCGACACGATCGCCGGCGCGAAGATCGCCGCCACCTTCAGCCACGCGCCGCCCACACCGCAACCCATCGCACGAATACTCGTCGGATACAACTCCGGCGTATAAACATAAGCCGTGATGAAGCCGCAAGCGAGGAAGCCGAGCGAAAACGCGCAACACGTCGCCACCACATACACCGACGAATTGTGAAACACACCCGCGAGCAGCAACGACAACGCACACGCCAAGAACGACACATTGATAATCGGCTTGCGACCCACCTTATCGACCAGCAACGCACAAGTCAGCGAACCCACTACACCCAGCACCGAAGCCGCCACCGCCAGATTCAACGCCAGTTGCAGCGGCGCGTGATAAACCGTGCGATAGATCGTCGGCAGCCACGTCGACAAACCGTACTGAATAAAGCCGCATGTAATCCACAACATCGCCACAGCCATCGTGCGCTTCAGATAGGCCGGTCCAAAAAGATCGCCCATACGGCGCTTCGGATGGCGATTGGCCATCGCTTCGAATTCAGCCGAATTAAGAACTGGCGGCAGCGGACCCTTCACAGCGCGCTCGAAAGCGTGCGCCGCAACATCGGCGTCGGCCATCCGTTCACGCTCGGCGAGCCAGCGCGGCGATTCCGGCACCAGCTTGCGCAGCACGAAGAACAGGATCAACGGCATGCCGCCGATAAAGTACATCGCCTGCCATCCGAAACGCGGCACGATCCATGCACCCAACGCGTTCGATGCGAGCAAACCAACCGGAAAAAACGATTTCATACAGGAGCACGAAACGACCACGGCCATGCGCACGGCTGATCTCATTGATATAGGTCGCCGCTACCGGCAATTCACCGCCGAGCCCGAGCCCTTGAATCACGCGCAACACGACAAACGCCGCGAAGGTCGGCGCAAAGCCGCAAGCAATACTCGTGATACCGATAATCCCCGAGCTCAACGCAATTGCCTTCACGCGGCCCTTACGCTCCGCGTACCACGGAAACACGAACGCGCCGATCAATTGCCCGACCGAACCGGAACCGATCAGGAAGCCGATTTCCCAAGGCGTCAGATGCCATTTCGCAATCAGGATCGGCAGCGTCGCCGCGATCGCGATCACGTCGAAGCCGTCGAAGAACGTCGCGAGTCCGATCAGTATGCGCGCGCGCACCTGCATCGCATTCTTCGGCAAGCGCTCGAGACGCGCGATGATCGAGCCCCGGGTCACGGGGCCTGAGACACCGGCGCTGCTGCGGTCCCCCATGGTGTTGTCGATGGTTCTCATGCCGTGGTGCCGTCCGTAGATGTGGTTAGGCAAGCGCCGTTGAGGCGTCAGTCAGGGTGGCCAGGTCGATGGTTCGGCCCTGGTTCATCCACTTGCGCGACAATTTCAGTTCGCGCGGAGTGTTGATGGAGATCACGCCGCGAATCGTGCCGTCTTCCAGATGGAAAAGCGTGGCGCGTTTGCCCGGCACATCGCCGCGTACGGCGAGTTGCGCATCGCCCGGAATGTCGCCGAGGATTTGCAGGTTCACGTCGTATTGATCGGACCAGAACCACGGAATATCCGCATACGGTTCGAAATTGCCGAGCAATGCTTTCGCCGTCGAGATCGCCTGGTTCTGTGCATTGGCCCACGATTCGAGCCGCACGCGGCGCTTCAACCACGCGCTCGGATGATTCGCGACGTCGCCGCACGCGAAGATGCGCGGGTCGTCAGTCGCGCCGAAGTGATCGACGACGATGCCGTCTTCCACCTTGATGCCCGCTGCTTCCGCGAGCGCCGTATGCGGCGTGAGGCCGATGCCGGCGACGGCGAAATCGGCGTCCAGTGTCGAACCATCAGCGAACGTTGCGCGAATACGGTTGGCGTCGTTCGGATGATCCGCAATCGAGACCAGCGCCGCCTTCAACCGTACATCCACGCCGTTCGCACGATGCAGTTGCAGCAGGAAATCCGACACCATCGGCGGCAACGAGCGAGCGCATAAACGCGGCGCACCTTCTACTACGGTTGCCTCGACGCCGAGCTTGCGCGCAGTAGCCGCGACTTCGAGGCCAATCCAGCCACCGCCGACTACCAGCACGCGCTTGCTTGCACGCAAGCGTTCGCCCAAAGCGACGGCTTCGTCGAGCGTACGCAGATAAGTGATGTGCGAGGTCTTCACCAGCGATTGCGGCAAGCGGCGCGCCGCGCCGCCCGTAGCGATCACGAGACGGTCGTATTGCACCTCACGGCCCGACTGCGTGCGCACGACCCGCTGTTCACGATCGATCGACGTCGCGCATTCCGGTTGCCATGTTTCGACATTCAGCGCGTCGAAATCGTCGGGTGTCACGAGGCGCACGGTTTCGATATTCGCTTCACCTGAGAGCACAGCCTTCGACAACGGCGGGCGCTCGTACGGCAAATGAATCTCGTCGGCGATCATCACGAGGCGGCCGGCGAAACCTTCCTTGCGCAATGTCTTCACGACCCAACCCGCCGCCTGACCACCGCCGATCACGACGATCGTGCGCGGCGCTTCGAGTCCGGCATGCGCGGCTTGAGCCTTTTCAGCAGCAGCGTCAGTCATTTTTTCGCTCCGTCATGAACTTGCCTTCCGGCGCCTTCGCGTTTTTCTGCCGACGTGTATTACCATCGATGCCGCCATCGATCGCCCATTCAGCGAACACGTTCGGACCCGGTTCGAAATCGCGCGGCTGCCATTCGGGCGTGAGATGGTCTTCGTCGGCGTAGTACTCGATCAGGCCGCCGGCCGGATTCTGGAAGTACCAGAAGTACGCCGACGACACCGGATGACGCCCCGGGCCCAGTTGCGTATCCCAACCGCAACGGCTGACGTGCATGCCGCCGCCGAACACTTCGTGGATATCGCGCACGGTGAACGCGACGTGATTGAGACCGCGCTTACCGCCCGGCAAGGCCAGCAAAAAGATGTCATGGTGGCCACCGTGCGGTGCGCAGCGCATGAACGCGCCGCGGCCCGGATAACGGTCCGACATTTCGAAGCCGAGCAGCTCCTGGTAAAACTTTTCCTGTTCCGCGAGTTGATTCGTGAAGAACACCACGTGACCCACTTCGACCGGTTCGGCACGTTCGTAAATCGGCGACGGTTGATCGACTCGCAGCGTTTGCCCCCACACGTTCGAAGGCGAACCGTGAATATCGAGCGCACGCTTGCGGGTCACTTCAACGCGAATCGCCATGCCGTTCGGATCGATACAACCCACAGCGTCTTCCGTTTCGAAATGACCCGGCTGACCGGCGAATCGCCCGCGCAATGCGTCGAGTTCGCCTTTGGTTGCCACACCCCATGTCACTTCGCGCAACGTCGGCCCTTCTTCGAACGCGGGCGGCAGCGACGGGTCGTTCGCATCGACCGCAAGAATCGTGCAGCCGTTCAGCGTTTCGAAGCGTGCGTGCTGGTCGTCGTGCGCGATCTCTTTCAGGCCCCAGTCAGCGAAAAACCGCCGACAGGTCGCGAGATCCGTCACACCGTAAATAATCTGTTCAATGCCGAGAATCGTCATAACGTGCCTCTTGCGTATCTTGCGTATTAGTTCGCCCACGCCAGCGGCGCGTCGTTCAAGCCCCAGTAGAGGCTCTTCTGCTGCATGTATTCGCGGATGCCGAGACGGCCCTTCTCGCGTCCCATGCCGCTCTCCTTCCAGCCGCTGAACGGCGTCGAGATCGAGAACAGCTTGTAGGTGTTGATCCACACAGTGCCGGTCTCAAGCGCGCGGGCGATCCGGTAGGCGCGTTTGTAATCGCGCGTCCAGATGCCGGCGGCGAGGCCGAACACACTGTTGTTCGCTTCTTTCAGGAGCGAGGCTTCGTCGTCGAACGGCATGGCGACAAGCACGGGGCCGAAAATTTCCTCCTGGCAAATGCGGGCGTCGTTCGCGAGGCCTTCGAGTATCGTCGGCTGGAAATAGGTGCCCTGTTCGCGGCCATCGCCCACCGGACGCTCGCCGCCGCACAGCAGGCGGCCGCCCTCTTCCAGACCCAATGCGACGTAGCGTTCGACGGTTTCGCGATGGGCCGAGGTAATCAGCGGACCCATCTGCGTTTCCGCACGCGACGGATCGCCGACGCGCAACTTGCGTGCGCCTTCCACGAGACGTTTCATGAATGCGTCGTAGATCAAGCGCTGCACGAACAGGCGCGAGCCCGCGATACACGCTTCGCCCGACGAACTGAAAATGCCGTACAGCACGCCGTTGACCGCGTGGTCGAGATCGGCGTCGTCGAATACGATGGTCGGCGACTTGCCGCCCAGTTCGAGCGAGACCGGCATCAACTTGTCCGCAGCGATGCGCGCGATACCGCGGCCAACTTCGGTGCCACCCGTGAACGACACTTTCTTCACCAGCGGGTGGCGCACCAACACGTCGCCGATCACCGAGCCTTTACCGGGCACCACGCTAATGACGCCCTTCGGCACACCGGCTTCTTCACAGATGCGAGCCAACGCAAGCGACGCCAAAGGCGTCACTTCAGCCGGCTTCAGCACCACGGCGTTGCCGCCTGCCAGCGCCGGAGCCAGCTTCTGCGCGTCCGATGCAATCGGCGAGTTCCACGGCGTAATCGCCGCAATCACACCGATCGGCTCGTAAATGCTCATCGTCAGATAGTCGCCACGCGAAGGCGTGACTTCTTCGTCAAGCGTTTCAAGGCAGGCCGCGAAATAGCGGAAGGTGTTCGCCGCGCTCGCCACCAGCACGCGCGTTTCGCCGATTGGCTTGCCGTTGTCGCGACGCTGCAATTGCGCGAGCGCTTCGTGGCGCGCCATGATCAGATCGGCGATGCGGTACAGAATCAGTGCGCGTTGATGCGGCTTCAAACCCGACCAATCCGCGCGGCGCCAGGCGATATCCGCGGCTTCCACGGCTTCGCGGGCGTCGTCGGCATTCGCCGTCGAGATTTCCATGTTGACCGACTGATCCGCCGGATACAGGCTTTTGTACGGGTTGCCACGCCCTTGCCGCCATTCGCCGCCGATGAAAATATCGCCGGTGGGCACGAGGCTGGTATCGAAGTGAGTCATGTCGGTCGTTCCGGTTTGCTTCAGCTAATGTCTTAAATCACGCAGCGGGCCGCGCGATTGCGTAGCGCACGAATCGCGCTGAACGCGGTCAATGCGGACGTCTTGGGGTTATCCGGCAGCGGCTTGCCGCACATTTCCAGCGACATCTCGCCGAATGCGCCGCGCGCCACGATGCGGTGCACGTTGCGCGACACCTGCGGGTCGGCGATCAGGCGGACCATGGTCTGATCCAGACCCAGCCCGGCAAGCGCGATCGTCGCGGCAACGTTGGCGTTCTTCGGATACAGCCGCGCCGCTTCGCGCGCGCTGCCTTCGAAAATCACGGTTTCTTCGCTCAGCGTGTGCAGATTGCAGACTTGTTCGGCGGGCGTGCCGAGCCAGCCCGTGGGCGGCTTGCGGCCCGTATACAATACTTCGTCGAGACCGCCGAGCTTGGCGGCGGACAACGCATCCACCCCACCGATCGCGCCCGCCAGCAGCGTCAACGTTGCGTCGCCTTCATCGGCTGCGGCGGAAAGCGCGTCCAGCAACATCATGTCGGACAGCGCGCCGATCGAGGCGACCGCGCAATCCGTACCGGCTTTCAGCAACGGCACCACGTGGTCGACCAGTGCGCTATGCCCCGCGCATTCCAGCGCGAAATGCGGCCGGCTGCTCAACGCGGACACCGACGCCACGACATCGACCGACGAACCCACCACCTCACGCACCGAAGCCATATGACGCTCCGGCACGATCACGTGCGACACGCGCACCGTCGGATCCGACTCGACCGAGCGATACACCGCCTGGCCGATCGCGCCGAAGCCGATCATCGCGACGTCGATGGGTGCGTGATGCCCCGCGTAGCCGGCGTCATGCATGTTCCGGCTCCTGTTCCTTGACCGGTGGGCCCGCGAACGCGGTGGCGAACGAGCCGACCGACAGCATGTCCACTTCAACCAGCACGGGGCCCGTCTTCGCCATGCCTTCGCGGATGATGTCTTCGGCCTGGTCGAGCGATTTGATGCGGTAGTGCGTGAGCTTCAGGCTCTCGCAGAACTGCGCGAAATCCGGCTGGTGCAGATCGACGTAGCAGCGGCGGCCGCCGTATTGCGCGTCCTGAATGTTGCGGATCACGCCGTAGCACTGATCGTTCATCAGCACGATCATGACGTTGGCGTTTTCCTGCACGGCCGTCGCGAGTTCACCGACGTTGACCATCAGGCCGCCGTCGCCAACCAGGCACACGGTCTTGGCCGCATTGCCGGCGAGCGCGGCGCCGATGCCCATCTGCATGCCCTGGCCGATGCCGCCGCCGAGTGCATGAACGCCCGCGCGCGGCGAGAAGATCTTCAGCATGCGGTTGCCCCACGTGCTGTTCGAGATCGTGACGTCGCGCACCCAGTTGTAGTCGCGGCCCACGGCCTGTTGCAACGCGTCGACGAGCCGCTTGTACGGGCCGAGGCCCTTGCCCACATCCGCGACAGCGCTTTCGCGCGCGGCGGCCAGGTCTTGCGCGAAGGTCGGATCGACCTTCAGGCGGCCTTCGAGCAGCGTCGCGAGTTCTTCGAGAACGGCCGATGCATCGCCGTGCACGAACATGTCGTTGCGATAGCCGCGGTTGTCGGCGAGCGCGTCGGCGTCGATGCGATACAGCGGTTGCGGCAACGCCAACTTATATTTCAGCGTTTCATTGCCACGCAGACGCGAACCGACCACCACCAGCGCGTCACACGTCTTGTAGAAGCGCTCGACAGCGGCGTGCACGTTGAACGCGCCGAGCGTTGCCGGATGATCTTCCGGCAGCACGCCACGGCCTTGCACGCTGGTCACGACACCGAAGCCCAGCGCCACGAGACGTTCGATCGCAGCGCGAGCGTGACGCGTGCCGCCGCCGAGCCACAGGAGCGGGCGCTTCGCATTCGCGAGTTGATCCGCCAATTGCGCGACGCGCGTGCTGCAATGCGTGAGCGTGGTGACGTGCGGCGCGCCCAGATCGGCGGGCCATTCAATTTCGGCCGCTTGAATGTCGATCGGAATTTCGACGCTGACCGGACCGCTCGGCGCGGTTTGCGCGACACGTACGGCTTCGCGGATCGTCGGCAATGCGGTTTCGACCGAGCGCACGCGGAACGCGGCCTTCGAAATCGACTGCAGCATCGACAGTTGATCCGGTGCTTCGTGGATGTACGCGAGGTCCTTGTCGAGGTATTCGGTTTCGATCTGGCCGGTGACGTGCAGCAGGGCGGTGCCGGCCGTCAGTGCTTCGACCATTGCGCCGGCGGCATTACCCGCTGCCGTGCCGGTGCTGGTGAATGCCACGCCAAGGCCGCCGGAGACACGCGCGAGGCCATCGGCCATGTTCACCGCGCCCGCTTCGCCGCGTGCGCCGACGTAGCGAATCTTGCCGCGATTGTGGATCGCGTCGAGGATCGGCATGTTGTGGATCGAGATCACGCCGAATGCGGTTTGAACGCCGCATTGCTCGAGAAAAGCGGCGATCAGTTCGCCAACGGTGGTTGTGTTAGACATGTCGTGCAACGCCTCCAGAAACATCGATGTGACTGCCCGTCGTATAGGACGACAGCGTCGTAGCCAGATAAAAGAGCGCTTGTGCGGCTTCTTCGGGGCGACCGAAGCGGCCTAGCGGAATGTTTTTCTTGCGCGCCAGTTCGGCGGTCCAGTCTTCCCAGCTCTGGCCCGGCTGCGCTTCTTTCGCGTAACGCCGGCGCCATTGACCCGATTCGACGATGCCGATCAGAATCGAATTCACGCGGATGCGTTGCGGCGCGAGTTCGACCGCGAGCGATTTGATGAGGCTCAGCACGCCGGCGCGCGCCGACGACGTCGCCACCATGTGCGGCTCGGGTTGCAGCGCGAGCAGCGAGTTCACGCAGACCACCGCTGCGTTTGCTGCATCACGCAGCATCGGCAGGAAGGCGCGGGTCGGGCGGATCACGCTGAAGTACTTCAGGTCCAGTTCTTCGCGCCAGGCGTCGTCGGTGGTGTCGGCAAAGGTCGATACGCGGCCCTGGCCGGCGTTGTTCACCAGCATGTCGGTGCGACCGAAGCGTGCCCGCACCGCTTGCGCGAATGCGTTCACTTCGTCGGCGTCGAGCACGTCGCAGGTTTGCGCCAACAGTTGCCCTTGAGGAAACTGCGTCTTCAATGCAGCTTCCGCTTTTGCAAGCCGTTCGGCATCGCGTCCGCAGATCGCGACCGTTGCACCTGCCCGCAGAAACAGTTCGGCAGTCGCGAGGCCGATGCCGGACGAGCCACCCGTCACCACCGCTACCTGTCCGGTCAAGTCGATTTGAATCATTTGAGCCCCAGTGCCTTCATGTATTTCGTGCCCGCATTCGGGCTACCCTTCGGCCGATAGTTGAGCCGCTGCGAAAGTTCATCAGCCGCGTGGCGGACCTTGTCGATCAGGCCGCTGTCGAGCAGCGAGGCATCGATCTCGTGGCGCGGAATCGTCGTCGTGATCACCGCGACGATGCGGCCCGTGTCGTTGCGAACCGGCGCGCTCACCACCGAAATACCGCGCTCGAATGACGACTCGCTGATCGCGAAACCGCGCTTGGCGTCGTCGCGAATCCGTTCGTACAGATCGTCGACGGTGGCGGGCGTCTGTTTCGTGAAGCGTTCGAGTTCCGGCTCGGGATAGAGCTTTTTCAGCTCGTCGAGCGTCATGTCGCCCATCAGCACCTGGCCGTGCGTCGTCGCGTAAGCCGGCAGACGCGTACCGACATTCACCTTCACCGAGCTGAAAATCGGCGCGTGGCTTTGCGCTTTGGCGACGAACACGACGTCGCGTCCATCGCGAATCACAATGTGGCTGGTGAGACCGGTGTCGTCACGCAGCGCTTCGATGATCGGCAAGCCGAGATCGGTCAATTCGAGCGAGCTCAGATATTCGAAACCGAGCCGCAGCACCGCGACGCCGAGGCGATAGTTACGGTCTTTGTCGGCACGCTCGAGAAAGCCGAGCGATTCGAGGGTTTGCAGCAGACGGAACACCGTCGTGCGGGGAATCTTCAGGCGCTTGGATAATTCCGGTGCGCCGAGAACCGGCTCGCGTGGCGAGAACTCCGTCAGAATCTTCAGACCGCGTTCCAGACCCGGCACGCGATAGCTGATCTCGCTGCTGGTGTCTGCGTCATTGCGGTCGTTGTCCGCGCCGCGCTCGGCGCTAATCGTGTCGGGCGTCATTCATAGGCTCCGTTGTCCGTCGCTCGCGCGGCAGAACGTGTCGATGATCGCGGTGTACGCGGCGGGTGCTTCGATATAACCGGCATGCCCCGCGCGTGGCACGACCTGCAGTTGGGTGCCGGCGGCCAGCGCGAGTCGCTCGCAGGCTTCGGGGGGCGTAATGGCGTCGTCGGCGCCGACCGCGATGTTGATGCGGCCTGTGTAGCGCGCGAGATCGCTGGCAAGATCAGCGTTGGCGAGCAGATGCGTCGCTTGCGCATAGCCGTGCGGGATCACGCGTGACATGTTCCAGCGCACCCATGCGCGCGCTTCGTCGCTCGCGTGCGCGGACAACATATTGGTGCTGCGCTTTTCGGCGAGGCCTTGCGGACCGAGTTCTTGCAACATCGCGAGACGCTGGTCGCGCTTCGTTTCCCGCACTTCCGCTGACGAAGCGCCATAACCGCCGGCGGGCGACAACAAGAGCAAGCCGGCCACCCGCTGCGGATTCGTTACGGCAAACGCACCCGCGATGATCGCGCCAAGCGAATGCCCCAGCAGCACGCAACGTTCGATGCCGAGCGCGTCGAGCCACGCCTTCAATACAGTGACGTAATCGCTCGCAACGGGCGATTCGGCCTCCACAGGTGTGGATGCTGCGTAGCCCGGCGCATCCCACGCCAGCACGCGGCGCGTTTCGCCCAGCACTTCAAACTGCTGTACCCACGAAGCCGCGCCCGAACCGATACCGTGCAGCAGCACCACAGGCAGTGCTTCGCTTGTGGCGCTATCCACCTCGCGATAGCTCACGGCGCGTTGTGACGCGAGCCAGATCTGCTGCGCGGGAAAGCGCGCAAGGCGCGCTTCGAGCGTAGCGTTCTGATCGGCGGTAGCGGACGGGACTGCGGACATGATTTCCTTCGCGGGTGTTTTCAAAACGGCGTAGATAACGGAAGGCTCAGCGCTTGAGCCTGGCCAACGGCGAATCCGGCGGATACGTCGGCGTAATCGGCTTCGGCGAACCGAGCATCACGCACATCAATGCGTCTTCTTCGCCGATGTTCACTTCCGTGCGGTACACGCCAGGCGGCACCGAGATCAGATCGCGCTCGCCGAGCACGGCTTCCCACGTTTCGCCGTCTTTCTCGCAGATCACTTTCATCTTGCCGCGCAGCACGAAGAAGATTTCTTCGACATCCATATGAATATGGCTCGGACCGATATTGCCGGCCGGGATCACCATCGTCGAAAACGTGAAGCCGCCCGCGGGCACCGTGTTCACATCCTTCGCGACGCCTGTGCCGCCCGTGCCGACATAGCGCATTTGCGCGCGGCGGTATTTCGGGTCGTAGTCGGCCTGGAACTTCAGCGCGTCCCAGTCATAACGACGCGTTTCCAGACGCGCGACGCGGCTGTCCAACCATTGTGCAAAGTTCGCGTCCGCGGGTTGTTCCCACGATTTGCGTTCCAGTTCGGCGTCCGCCATCTCTTTCTCCTTTCGATTCGACAAGATCAATTCATCACGAAGCCGCCGTTGACCGGCAGCAACTGGCCGGTCACGAAGCGCGCGGCGTCGGACAACAGGAACAGCACCGGCCCGGTGACGTCGTCGGGCACTTGTGCGCGCGTGAGCGCGCGGCCTTGCAGGTAATACTGGTGGCGCTCGGCGGGCACGTAAGCCGTGGCTTCGACTTCGGTGAGGCCCGGGGCGATGGCGTTGACCGTCACGCCGTGGGCGCCGAATTCGCGCGCCAGCGAGCGGGTCATCGAGATCACCGCGCCTTTGCTCGCGACATACGCGAGCAGCTTCGGCGCGCCCCACATCGCCGTGTCCGACGCGATGTTGACGATGCTGCCGCGGCCCGAGTCGCGCAGATACGGCAGCGCCGCGGTGCTCATCAACCAGGTGCCGCGCACGTTGACGTTCATCACCGCGTCCCACGTGTCGACCGACAATTCGTCGGCGAACTTCCCGCCGGAGTTCGTGATCGCCGCGTTGTTGATCAGTGCGTCCGCACCGCCAAGCTGCGCCGCCGCCTGATCGGCAAATTGCTTGATGCTGGCGGGGTCGGCGAGATCGAGCGGCAGATATGTCACCGCATGACCCTGCTCGACGAGCGATGCGGCAAGCGCACAGCCTTCGTCATGCAGCACATCGCCAAACACCACTTGCGCACCGGCTTGCACCAGCGAGCGAACAAACGCCGCGCCGAGACCGCGCGCGCCGCCGGTCACCAAGACGCGCCGGCCGTTGAGTGCTGACAATGCCGGTGCCGCTTCGTTATGCATGGCTGTGGCCTGCTTCGGTTTGAGCCGTGCCGGCTTGCGTGGCTTGATCCGCTTGAACGCGATACGCGTCCAGCTCGGCGAAATGTTGTTGCGCGCGCTGACGGAACATGCGGCGCACACGCGTCATGCCGACGTCGTGCTGATAGAGGAATTCGTGCTGACGTGCATTCGGCGCCATGCTTTCGAGAACATAGCGATCCTGCTCCAGCACGTCCCAATGCAGACCTTCCAGACGGTTGCGATACATGAAGCGCCATGCGTCGCGCTGCCAGCCCGACACCTTGCGCGTGCGCCAGAAGTAAACCTGGCAGTTGTTTTCGTCGACCGGCGTAGTAAAGCCGATGATCCCGAAGTTGCCGCCCGGGCCGAATTTCTTCTTGTACGGAATCGCGAGGCGCATCCACAGCGTGCCGGTTTCGCCAAGCTCGACCCAGTCGAAATTCACGTCGCGCTGGCCGACCTTTTCGAACATCAGACCGGTTTCGGTCTTGCGCACGCGCATGTCGGCCTGCTTGTCGCCTTCGGCCATCGAGTGCGAGGTGGCGTGCAGATACGCGCCGTGCATCGGGTCCATCACGTTGTCGATCGCGTACTGGTAATTGCACTTCCAGTTCGACATGCACAGGAAGTTGGCGTACTCCTCGCCGACCAGTTCTTCCGGCAGCACGAGGGGCGCAGGTTCTTTGTGGGCGTCGTCGCCGAACCAGAGGAAGATCGCGCCGGCATGCTCTTCGACCGGATACGACTTCACGCACTTCTGGCCTTCCAGCGGACAGTTCGAGACGGCCGGGACTTTCGTGACCGTGCCGCCGCCGTCGATTTCAATGCCGTGATACCAGCAGGCAACACTGCCACCAAGGTTCCAACCGAGCGACAGACGCGCGCCGCGGTGCGGGCAGCGGTCTTCGAGCGCACGGACTTTGCCTTCCTTGTCGCGCCACAGCACGATCTGGTCGCCGAGACGTGTGATGCCGACCGGCGCGTCGCCGACTTGCCAGCTCGGCGCGACGGGATACCAGTAATTGCGCAGCCCGCGGTCCAGATAGGACTGGATCGGATCGGCCGCGCCTTGAATCGTTGTATTGGGGGACGTCATAAAGAGACTCCGGATACGAAAGCGATGAGACGTGTTCGGGAAAGCGCGCTTATTCGGCGAGCAGGCGGAATTCGGCGGCGAGACGGTCGGCATCCCACGTATTGCCTTCCGGAGTGCGGAAACCCACGTGGTTCAGCCCGTCGACGACTTCCTGCAACTCGTTCGCGCCGGCTTCGAAAACTTTCTCGAGCGCGTCGCCGAAGTCGTTTTCGTATTGGGTCGGCACCGCCTTACGCGTTTGCCAGATGAAGTTTTCGGTCTCGCCCGGTTTTTCGATCACGCCCTTGCCGGCGACGTTGTTCGGCTGCGGCGCGAGCCACGGCTTCAGGAAGGGATTGAAGTTCACGATTTGTTCTCGCATGTCATTCCACCTTGATCTGGATTTCTTCACCGGCGAGACGTACGGAGTACATCTTCAGGTCGCGGCCGCCGGGCTCTTTCAGGCATTTGCCGGTCGGGATATGGAACACGGCTTCGTGCAGCGGGCATTCAACGGTGTCGCCGTCGACAAAGCCCTGCGTCAGCAACGCGTACGCATGAGGGCAGACGTTTTCCAGCGCGTACAGCGCATCGCCCACCTTGTAGATGCCGATTTCGGTGCCGTCGAGTTTGAACTCGAGCGGCGCGTCTTCGGACAGGTCGCCGGCATGGCCGGCGCAGCGCCATTGTTCAGTCATTTCTCGCCTTCTCCTGAAGCCTTATGTTCCATACAAGGAACATCAGTTCGTGTATGGATAATTATAGGAGTGGCTTTGATTCGAGAAAATAAAAATCTGGGCTGGTAGGGGAAAACACCGACTGTCGCGTTCATCACACAGCTTTGTGTGGACTGACATGAATGGCCAAATGTGCTCAGAAGCCTTTCTGGGCTTGAGTTTCCCTATAATTTTCAGACAAATGCCAAAGCGCGCATGCGGGTTTGTACGGGGTCCGAAAATTTATTTTGACTACGCCAAGACTCACTATACTTTTCCATAGGCGATACAAACGCCCATAGGTGGAACATAAAGCGATGCAGTTTTGGCGCATAAACCCGAAGCTGCTTTCAACCCAAAGCAAGGATCAGGGACGACGACAAGGGCGCGAGCTATCCGTCGTGTGATCAGGAGAACCAACGGTGAAGCACATCATTGCGGCGGCCGGCTTGACGGCAATTTGCGCAACGACTGGCGCATGGGCGCAGAGCAGCGTGACGCTATACGGCAGCCTGGATGCCGGTATCGCGTACATCAGCAATGCAGGCGGCCATGCGAAGTGGATCGAGGAACAAGGCAACATGCAGCCGGACCGCTGGGGCCTGAAAGGCGTCGAGGATTTGGGCGGCGGTCTGAAGACAGTTTTCCAGTTGGAAAACGGCTTCTATACGAACACGGGCGCATTCGCCAAGGCCGGCACACTGTTCAATCGCCAGGCGTTCGTGGGTTTGAGTTCGGACCAGTTCGGCACCGTGACGCTCGGCCATCAGACGCCGTTCAGCTTCGACGTGCTGGGTCCGCTTAGCACCGCTTATCAGGCCGCGAGCTGGTACGCGTTCCACCCGGGCAACATCGACGAACTCGCTGACACGGGCGTGGTCCCGTTCGACAATTCGGTGAAGTTCCGTTCGGCGAGTTTCTACGGTTTCTCGGTCGGCGCGATGATGGGTCTCGGCAACACGACCAACTTCTCCACCGGCAAGACACTGAGCTTTGCGCTTAGCTATGCGAACGGTCCGTTCAAGGCCGGCGCGACTTATGCAAATGAGCACGACCGTACGCCGTCGATCGTGACGACGGGTATCACCACCTTCCAGGGTGTCGCGGCCGCGACCTACACCGCGGCCAAGGTCGAGAACATGGGCGCGGGCGCGTCATACCAGTTCGGCAAGCTGCTGGTGCATGGTTTGTACACGCGCGTGAAACTGGAATCGTCCGGCCATTCGGACACGTATCAGAGCTACGACGTGGGCGCGAATTATCAGTTCACGCCGTTCAACAGCGTCTCGGGCGGTGCCGCGACCACGACCATGGCCGGCCATCGCTGGACGCAGTTCGAGATCGGCGATATCTACGCGCTGTCGAAGTCGACGCAGTTATACGTGAATGCGCTGTATGAGCGCGCGGGCTCGAATACGGACGCCGCGTTTTTTACAGCAGGTGTATCGAGTGGCCGGAATCAGACGATTGTCCTGACGGGTATTCACCACTCGTTCTGATCAGTTCGCCGTCACCGGTCTGCGACGCGCTTGAGCCGCGGTCGGATCATCCGGCCGCGGACGATAGCTGAGGCGTTCGGACAATTCGAGCGCCGCCTGGCAAACCGCGATCACGAGCGGCTCGCGCTCTTCCGCTTCGCCGATATCGGATCGCGGAATGGTGACGGTCAACGCGGCCGTGATCTTGCCGCTTTGATCGCGCACCGGCGCGCTCACAACCGAAATCCCCCGTTCAAAAGACGCTTCGCTCACCGCATAACCGAGCGCCGCGCTTTCGCGCACTCTTCCATACAGCTCTTCGACGGTCGCCGGCGTGCGTTCGGTGAAACGTTCGAGTTGCGGCTCGGGGTACAACTGGCGCAATGCTTCGAAACTCAAATCGCCCATCAGCACCTGGCCGTGCACCGTGGCGTGCGCGGGCAGACGCGTGCCGACATGCACCTTCACCGAACTGAACATCGGCTCATGGGTTTGCGCCTTGGCGACGAACACCACGTCGCGCTGGTCGCGGATCAGCAGATGCGTGCTGAGGCCGGTCGCGTCGCGCAAACGTTCGAGAATCGGCGTGCCGACGTCGGTCAGTTCGAGCGAACTCAAGTATTCGAAACCGAGTCGCAGCACCGCGACGCTCAGGCGGAAATAGCGGTCACCGTTCACGCGCTCTAGAAAGCCTAAAGCTTCGAGCGTTTGCAGCAGACGAAATGTGGTCGTGCGCGGAATGCCAATACGCTTCGACAATTCGGGCGCGCCCAGAATCGGCTCGCGCGCGCTGAATTCGGCGAGGATGCGCAGGCCGCGCTCCAGCCCCGGCACGAGATAAGTCGATCCGCCGGCGTTATCTTCGTCGGTGGAATCGGGGGATTCGGCGCTTTCCGCGTGGGACAACGCCGTATCGTTCTGCGAAGTCGCGACCGTCGCGCCGCGTGGCCTCGCGTGCTTGCGTCCCGCTCCTGTCTGCTCTTCTTTTGCCATCTTGGCTGCCGTCTTTGCCGTTGTCTCTGCTGTTCATCGGATACAGATCAACATCATAGCGCGAAGCATCCGCAGGTCATTTATCGCCACCGCGATCGTTTCGCGCGGTGCTATCCCGGTGCTATTCTTTGGTGCGGTCCATCGCGCGAGGTCTCATTGCCGCCCGTTGGCTCCCGCCAGGCGTCCGGAGGCCACGCTCATGTCCGATTCCGTCCAGATCCAGGTTGCCGATTCACATCTTTATCCGGGCTGCGCCGTGCAAATCGCGCATCTGCCCGAACCGGCCGGCGCGGCCGCAGCGATAGTCGAATTCGCGGACGGCTCCGGGGCGCACGCCACCTGCCATCGGCGGACTTTCGATGAACTCGAGTTGACCGTTGACGGTTACGCTACGCAGCGGCGTCATCCTGTGGACGCCAGACATTGGCTTCTATTCGCCATCGATTCGACGCACAGCAGTTGGCGCGTGAAGCGACGATTACCTTAGCTGTGCCGGAACCTTCCGGCCCCTTCGATTCTGAACCCGGTGCCGCGCGCACGCCGCCCCGAGCGGCAGCTGTCTGATTGTCATGCGCCCGTCACGCTAACCTCGAAACCTACCGATGACAGACAACGACTCCACCCTGCCGCCAAACCCCGACGACACCCCCGACGACCCCGAACGCCGCCGTGTCCTGACCGGGATCGCCGCGGTCGGCCTCGGACTCGCGCTGACCGGTTGCAAGACCGAGCAAGGTGCCGCGAGCGAGATGGCGCCGCGCAGCGCCGCCGACTTGCGGCTCGACGCCGCGCTACGCGACCAGGTCAAACAGATCGTGGTGATCTACGCCGAGAACCGCAGCTTCGCGAACCTGTACGGCAACTTTCCCGGCGTCCAGCATCCACTGGATGCGGTGAGCGCCGAGCGCTATCTGCAACTCGACCGCGACGGCAAGACGCCGCTGCCGCGCCTGCCGGCAATCTGGGGCGGCCTCGTGCCGCAAGCCCAGGAGGTGGACGGCAAGCGCTACATGATCGGTCAGAAGGATATCGGCAACCTGCGCAACGGCCCGTTCCATATCACCGACGCGCAAGGCGCACCATTGCCGAACGGCGTGATCACCCGCGATCTGATACACCGCTTCTATCAGAATCAGATGCAGATCAACGCCGGGCGCAACAATCAGTTTGCCGCATGGGGCGACTCCGGCGGCCTGGTGATGGGGCATTACCGTAATTCCGCCGACACGCTGCGTCTGTGGAATCTCGCGCAGCAATACACGCTGTGCGACAACTTCTTCATGGCGGCCTTCGGCGGGTCGTGGCTGAACCACATCTTTCTGATCGCGGCGCAGGCGCCGTTCTATCCCGACATCCACAACAGTCCGGCGAAGAAAATGGTCTCGGTGCTCGACGGAGACGATCCGACCGGCACACGGCTCAAGGTGGCGCCGGACTCGCCGGCATCCGCGCTCGACGGTCCGCCGAAATTCGTCAACGACGGTGCGTTTACCGCCGACGGCTACGCCGTCAACACGATGGCGCCGCCGTTCCAGCCGAGCAGTGTGCGTCCGGCCGAAGGTGGCAATCCCGCGCTCGCCGACCCGTCGAATCCGCGCGTGATGCCGCCGCAGAACTTCGCGACGATCGGCGACCGTCTGACGGACAAGGGCGTCGACTGGGCGTGGTACAGCGGTGCGTGGCAGTACGCGCTGGAGCATCAGGATACGGGCGCGGTGCCGGACTTCCAGTACCACCATCAGCCGTTCAACTACTTTGCCAATTACGCGCCGGGCACGGCCGCGCGGCGCAAGTATCTGCGCGACGCGGGACTCGGCGACGACGCGTCCACCAATCGTCTGCTTGCCGACATCGACGCGGGGCGTTTGCCGGCGGTCACGTTCTACAAACCGCAAGGCGACCTGAACATGCACGCGGGGTACGCGGACGTCGCTTCAGGGGATCGTCACATCGCGACGGTGATTGAGCATCTTCAGCGCGGCCCGCGGTGGGCCAGTACGGTCGTGGTCGTCACGGTCGATGAGAACGGCGGCTGGTGGGATCCGGTCGCGCCGCCAAAGGGCGACCGCTGGGGGCCGGGATCGCGGGTTCCCGCGTTGGTGATTTCGCCGCTGGCGAAGAAGGGCTATGTCGATCACACGGTGTACGACACCAATTCGATTCTTCGCCTGATTAGCCGCGTGCATGGGCTGGCGCCGCTCGATGGAATTGCCGCACGAGATCGGGCTTTTGCGCAGAACGGCCTGGCGCCGCTTGGCGATTTGACGGGTACGCTGAATCTGGCCTGAGAGGCTTAGCTGCGTCGCTTAGTTGCGTCACTTACCTGCGTCACTTACTTAGCTCGCGGGGTGAGCAAGCAGTGCGTCAATCACTGCGCCACCCCGTGCAGCTTCGCAATCACCGCATCCGAGATCTCTTGCGCGGTCTTCTTGATCGTCTTTTTCTCATCGCCGCTCGCCATCACGAACTTGGCCGCGATCACGTAGGGATTGAGTTTGATCACCGCGCCCGGCTTACTCTTGCTGTCGGCCTCTTCCACAGCCTGATAGAGCGGCGGCAAGTCAGCCGACCCCAGGCTGTCGCACGACACCACGACCTGAATATTGTTCTGACCCGCACCGAGACCGACCATGGCGCGTCTTAGACGATTGCCGTCGTCGACATTCAGAAACACGCCGCGCACTTGCCAACCCGTTGCGGGCAACGGCTGACCGGACGCAAGGCGGCGTGCATCGACGCCACCTTTTTTCAGATCCGCCGTAAGCGCGTCCGCCATCTCGTTCACGATGTCCTTGGCGTGATCCTGCGGATTCTTGTCCTTGCCCATCGGGCCGGGGCCGCTCGGCAGCAGACCCCGCAGGCGGCGCAGTCGTTCCCCGGGTCCGCTGTCAGGTGTCACGTTGGCCACGTCGAGGTCGAAGTCGGCCACATAGACGATCGGCGCCGGCGCCGCGAAGGGCGCGCTATCCGCCGCGGCACTGAGTGCCGGTACCGCACTCAGGCATCCCGCGATTACCGAAAGTTGGAAAAATCGACGCAGCATGGTGCGGCTCCGCGAAAGTTTTACTGAGGCGGCTATCGTACAACCGGATGCGCTGGACGTATGTTTTTTCGTTCCCGATCGTCGACCCTTTTTGCCTTGCATAACGCACGTTGCGGCATAGACTGATAAAGCAATACTTCGCAATTTGTACGGAACTGCTATGCGCCTGACCATCCTCATCAACGGTTCCGATCCCACCGTCAGCCATGACTACGCTGTGCTATGGCTCGACACCGAAGAACACCGGTGGTCGAGAGAAGCGCATCAAGGGATCGATCTGCCCCCGTGGGGCGAGTTACACGACGACGACGACGGCGTGACAACGCTCTGTGCGCCAAGCGCGGATGCGCCGCTATGCACGCTGCGTGGATTGCATGTTGATCGCAAGCAACGTGTGAGCGCGGCGCAAGGCGCCGCGGCCTGGACAGCCTTGCCCACACACGCAGCGACGAGCGGCTTCTGGCGCTTGCAGGCCGTCGACCGCCAGAACGTGCATGCCGAGCACAGCGTATTCGGCAATTAAGTTCCGGCACTTTTTCGCCGGTCGAAATTTTTACTCGTTCAAACCGCACCGTTCGTGTGCGGGGGATTGGTTTGCGAGTTCGATCTTCAACCTATTCGATACTCTGCACCGCGCGCTTAAGTCGATCTTAAGTTTGCGCGCGTAGAGTTTGAATTCCACGCATTAGGGTCGCTGCAAAGCGGCCCGTTTTTTTTGGTGCGGCGCTTTTGCCGTGCGCCATGCACTTCATACGCTTTGCACCATTTTGATCGCCGCCGGCGCCGCGCAAAATCCGCTTCGTTCCTCTGTAATTTCCTGCATTCCACCTCTCTCGATACAGGCCTCCGACGCTATACTTGCGCCCCCCGATCCTTCAACTGATTGAAACATGAAGAAGTGGTTTGCCTGTCTGTTGTTCGCCGTTGCCGCTCACGCGAGCGCGGCGCCTTCCTGCACCCAGTTCACCCCGAATGCGCAATGGCCGGTTCTGACCAATCAGAAGATGGCGCCGAAAACGCGCATGCTTTGCTACAGCGATTTCGCTGTGCTGCATTCGGGTATCACGCATGGTCCGCTGTGGTCCGCCGAGCATCTGACGCGCGACCATATCGAAGCCGCCAAAGACATGGTGCGCACCAACAAATTCTTCGAAGACGCGCGTTTGCCCGACGGCGAAGGCGCAACGCTCGCGGACTATAAGCGCAGCGGCTTCGATCGCGGGCATATGAGCCCGGCAGGCAATCGCTGGAATCAGGAAGCGATGGCACAATCGTTTTCGCTGGCCAACGTCGTGCCGCAGAACCGCGAGAACAATCAGCGCCTGTGGGCGCGTATTGAAACGTCGGTGCGTAAGATCGCGGTGTCGTACAACGATGTCTATGTGATTACCGGACCGATTTTCAACGGCCAGCAACTGCAGACAATCGGACCGACGCGCGTCTTCGTACCGACGCAATTGTTCAAGGTGGTCTACGTGCCGTCCCGGCAAATGGCGTTCGCGGTGGTGGTGGACAACGTTTCGACCAACCGCTACGACCTCAGGACGATTCACGAGCTCGAGGCGGCCTCGGGCATCCGTTTTCCGGGTATTCCGGAGAATCTCAAAGACCAGCGACCGGGAGGACTGAAAGGTGTTTAAACCCTATTCGAACGATGACGACGTGCTCAACATCCAGGGCGACGCACTCACTGTCAGCAACGGCACCACACGCGTGGTGCTGAACGGAACGCTGGAGTTGACGCAAGATCAGCGCGGGCTGAAGGCGGCGCTTGCATTGAAGGAAGCGATCGATGCGGTGGTGACTGCGCTGCAGGCGCAGCCCAATTTGCCGGCGAAGGTGAAAGACGAGCCGGATGCGAAACCGGGCGTGGTGCAGAATCCGTTTCAATAACGCATTTCCAATTTGCACCGTCACACTCATACCATTGTCGTTGCCGGTCGCCTCGCTTTCGCACCGGCCGAATCTTTCGACAACCACTGCGCGGTCATCTCCTCCGCTCCCGCCGGCCGGCCATAGAAGTAGCCTTGCGCGATATCGCATCCCATGTTCGTCAGTAAGTCGGCTACCTCGGACGTTTCCACCCCCTCGGCCACCACTTCCAGATTGAAGCTATGCGCCAGCGCGATGGACGATTCCACGATCCGGCGATCCGCTTCTTCGGTCATGAGTGAGGCAATAAAGGAGCGATCGATCTTCAGGATGTGGACAGGAAGCCTCTTCAGATAAGCGAGCGAAGAGTGGCCCGCGCCAAAGTCGTCGATAGACAGTCTGACGCCGATGTCCCGAATCTGACAAAGTTGCATCAGTGCCGTACCGGGATCGCTCATCAGTGCGCTTTCCGTGACTTCCAGTTCGAGTTGCTCGGGCGAAACATCGAACTCGACGAGCAATGCGCGTACTTGCGCCACGAAATCCCGATGCAGCAGATTGTTCACGCTAACGTTGACAGATACCGACGCCCTCCGATCCAGCAGCGACCACCACTTCAGTTGCTGCATCGCCATCCGGATCACGCGATCCGTAAAGGGATAAATCAACTCCGTCGTTTCCGCCAAAGGAACGAAAATACCAGGCGATATGGCACCCTGACTCGGATGTGTCCATCGCGCCAATGCCTCGAAGCCGACCAGGGCCCCATCGCTCAAGCGCACTTTTGGCTGGTACGCCAGCGCCAGATCGCCGTTGCGGATGGCGCGCGCAAAATCGGACTTGAAGGTCAATGAGCGCGGCGCGTAGCAATCCAGCTTCGACGAATAGTGCTCAAACGGAATCAATGCCCGTTTTGCGGAATACATGGCAATGTCGGCACAGCGCAGAAGCTGCTCGGGATCGGTTGCGTCATCGGGATAGACCGCGATGCCGACACTCGCGGAAATTTCGAAATTCGCATCGTTGAGCGTGAAGGTTCTTTGCACGGCTGCGTGCAATTCGTCGCAAAACTCGGCGACGCCACCTGCCCATTGCGTCGGGTCCGCGCAAACCGCAATTTCGTCCCCCCCAAGTCTGCCAATGCAGCCAGACCGGCTTCCAAGCACGCGGCTTAGTCTCCCGCCCAGAATTTCAAGGACCGTGTCGCCAGCGTGATGCCCCAATGAATCGTTAATGTCCTTGAAACGGTTCAAGTCCACAAACGCAACGAAGAACGACGTGTTCGAATCGCGGCCGATTCGGCTAGCAAGATGATCGAGGAACGCGGAACGATTCAGCAGCCCCGTGAGCGCATCGTGCCGGGCGAGAAATTCCTGCCGCGCAAGGTACTCGCGCTCGGCCGTCACGTCTCGCAGCAGCGCGGTGACGCATGCATCCGTCTCGTGCGGAGACGCGAATAGCTGCATTTTCACGTGGACCATGCCCGACTGGCCAACGCGCCGAAATTGCCAGTCATGGATGCACGTTTCGCCCGGCTGGAGTTTGCGCAGTTGTCTTAGTCCGCGGGACTCGACCACCGCTGAATCTCTATCCGTAACAGTCAGATGGAAAAGATTCACACCGGCGAGATCCTGTTCCGATCCAACACGCAAAAGGCGGGAAGCCGCCTGATTGCATTTCTGGATGACGCCGTCGCGATTCAGAATAACCAATCCGTCGCCCACCGATCTGAACAGTTGCCGATACTGGCTGTGGCTGCCCCTCAGGTCCAGAACGGTCTTCTTCAGTCGCAAACCGAAGACAAGCGATGCAATAGTCCCTGCCAACAGTAAAAAAAGCTGCACGGCAGACTGTCTCAACCACGCGATTTCAAGCGAACGCTTAGGCACGCCCACCACCACAAAGAGCGGTAGCGCGTCGGAGTGTGAGTAACCGAATATGTCGTATTGTCGATCGACGGAGGATTCGCTTTCAAATGTCCCCGATTGCTGCGCCGCCAGGATTCGTAGCGCGTTCGGTGGAACCGGAGCCGGGCGAATCTCGAAGACGCGCTCGCGGCTAAGGTAGCGGAACAGCCTTTTCCCGTCGCCCGTGAACAAACCAAAGCGTCCATCCGTTACCAATTGAAGACTGGCGGCCGCTTCGATCAACTTCTCCGCCGGAACGAGTGAGAAGAAAACGTCCGCGTCCCTGCTGGACTCCGCGCTGCGTAACGCCAGGGGTAAATACCAGATGCCGCTCTCATCGTCATGGATCAGCGGGAGGGGCTCGACAACGTTCGCCTGCAGGGTCCTGAACGCCGCCTTTAGCGCGCTTGCCATGGCGGGTTGATTGAGGAAGAAGCCCGCGCGGTCCACCATCAGGACTTCGCCACCGTGGTCGACCCCAACACGCGCCGAAACGGTGTCGTAGCGCATCGCATCCGACAGGCTAGCCTGCATCAGACGCGTGCCTGCACCCGGATGGCCTTGTAAATCCGAGCGAACGCCCAGGATGCTATGGGTGGCCCGCACAAGTTCACCCGAAATATGCAGCTGCACGGCCTCTGCAATGGTCAGCGCGTCCTTGTGCCCCGTCTCTACCAACTTGATGCGGTCCCGAGCAAGGCCGTAGCCGGCCAGTCCGATCAACACGAACACAGACAGGAACAGGACCAACTCGAATTGGCGACGACGAAGAAGATCCAGCCAGAGTGGGGAACGATTCAGCATGGGTAGACCTGATAAGCCAGTGTGCGAACAACAAAGATCCAACTAGGCACAAAGGGCTTAACGGTCTGCTTCGCCACTTCTTAATGGGTACAAATACCGGTTGAAGTGCGATTAGCGATCGACGAATCGATGCGGCTCCGGTGCGGAGACTGAATCAGACTGGGCTCCGGAGATAGTCGGCGAGGCGAGCCAACATGGCATTGCAGCGCGACAGTTGCTCAAGGGTAATGAATTCGTCAGGCTTGTGCCCTTGATCCATGCTTCCCGGGCCGCAGACCACGGTAGGAATGCCCGCCTGATCGAACAGTCCGCCCTCTGTGCCGAAGGCCACCGTGCCGAACCCGGTGGAACCGCTCAGCAGCGCCAGCAGGCGCGCCGCTTCGCTGTCGGGTGAGGTGGCCAATCCCGGATAGGCGGAGAGCGGCTGGAAGCGAATGTCCGTATCGGGCTGGACCGAACGCATCTTCGGCAGCAGTTCGGCTTCAGCATAGGCCTGCAGCTCGTCCGCGACTGCGTGGGCATGAAAGCCTGGCAGCGTGCGTACCTCGAAATCGAATTCGCATTCAGCCGGCACGATGTTCAGCGCACGGCCACCTTTGATTAGGCCGGTCTGCACGGTCGAGAACGGCGGATCGAAGCGTTGATCATGATGTTCAGGCCGTGCCAGTTGTGCACCGATCTCTCCCAACCGGCCGATCAGTCGCGCCGCATATTCAATCGCATTGACCCCATAAGGTGCATAGGCCGAATGACAGACTGCCCCTTTCACCTGGCAGCGCATGGCCAGTTTGCCCTTGTGACCCAGCACCGGTTTCATCTCAGTCGGTTCGCCGATCAGGCACAAGCGTGGCTTGCGCGGACGCTTTGCCAATTCCGCCAACATCGGCCGCACGCCCAGGCATCCCACTTCCTCGTCGTAGGAGAAGGCCAGGTGGACCGGCAACTCCAGCATCCGTTTGAGAAAGACCGGTACCGCCGCCAGCACCGAGGCGATGAAGCCCTTCATGTCGGCCGTCCCGCGACCGTACAACCGCCCGTCTCTTTCGGTGAGATGGAACGGCTCCATCGTCCAGGCCTGCCCCTCCACCGGCACCACGTCGGTATGGCCGGAAAGCACCACGCCACCTCGATCACGCGGACCGATGGTGGCGAACAGGTTGGCCTTGGTGCGCTCCGGGTTGTGGAAAAGCTCGCTCTCCACGCCGAGTTCCGCCAGGTAATGCTGGATGAAAGCGATCAGTTCCAGGTTGGAATCCCGGCTGACGGTGGCGAAACCGATCAGTCGTTCGAGCAGTTCACGGCTGGACACCTCACTCATTGCCCGGCACCCCGTAGCTGGGCGCAGCGGTGGGATTCAACGCCCGGGCCAGGTAGTCCTGCATCTGCGGCCGATAGGCTTGCCAGAGCGCGTCCAGTTGGCCAATTGGGTTGTCATCCGCCCAATCGACACGCAAATCGACGATCGGCCACGCCACGTCGCCAACAACTTTGAGCGCCGCCGAGTGCACGGGCCCCGCTTCGCCACCGGCGGCCATCGCGGCATGCATGGCCGCCAGCAGGCGGTCGGCCAGCATCCCGGAAGCTTTCTCGAAAGCCTGAACCATCGCCTCGATGACCTGGACACCGGCCAACAGGTTGCCGGCGGCTACGCATTGCTCACCCGCCACAGCGTTGTGCACGCCCAGAGCTTCTTTACCACTGAAGAACGCGGTACGGCCCTCGCCATCGATCACCGTCACCTGTCGATACTCGCTCCAGCCGTTGGCACTGAGCGCCCTGTCCAGCGCCGCCGCAGGCTCGATCGACTGGTGTTCGAGGAGGTCGAGAATCTGCGGGCCGAGTGCAGGCAGGGTGACGTTCTGGGTTGCCACCGCACCCACCCGTGCACGCACCCAGGGGCATCGCGCGCCCACCGCGATACTGGACGAGCTGATGGCGATCCCAAGCAGCCCCGTTTCCGGGCAACGACCGACAATAGAGAATGTCATGTCCTACTCCTCAGGCCTCGGTCGGCTTCCAGTTATCCGGGATCACTGCGATCACATCGATCTCCATCAGCCACTGCGGCTGGCCCAAGGCGCTCACCACCAGGCCGGTGGAAATGGGGAACACGCCCTTAAGCCATTTGCCGACCTCCTGATACACCGGCTCGCGATAGCGCGGGTCGATCAGGTAGGTGGTGGTCTTGACGATGTGGGACATGTCGCTGCCCGCCTCTTCCAGCAACTGCTTGACGTTCTTCATCGCCTGCGCGGCCTGGGCGCCCGCATCGCCGAGCCCGACGAGGCGGCCTTCGAAATCGGTGCCCACCTGACCGCGCACATAGACGGTGTTGCCGGCGCGCACGGCCTGACAGAGATCGTTGTCCAGCGTCTGGTTCGGGTAGGTATCCCTGGTGTTGAACATGCGGATTCGGGTGTGTGTAGGCTGGCTCATTAGTGCACCTCAATACTCAGAAAGAAAATCTGCTTTGCAGAACTCGCGACCGTCTTCTGCCTGACGTTCTGAGGCATCGCGGTAGGAGAGATATTTGCGCTGCGTGACGATATGGTCGGCAATATGCCGGGCGTCGTGCCAGACGCCCCAGATGAAAGCGGAGCCACGACGCGAGAGCCACGGCAGACCCAGGAAATAGACACCAGGCTCGCTCGACACGCCGCGCTGATGCCGCGGCCTTCCGTTTGCATCGAAGGCATTCACATGCAGCCAGCTGTAATCGACCGCATAGCCGGTTGCCCAGACGACCGAGGTGACGCCGGCCTCGGCGAGATCGAGCTCAGGAATGGGATGCGTCACGCATTCCGGGTCCGGGAGCGTATGGCGGGCTTCAGGTTCTTCCGGAAGGTCGAGACCATTACGGGCAATGTAGGCGTCAGCTGCATTCAGCAGCGACAGATAGTTTTCGTCGCCGCGAGCAAGGTTGTCTGCCAGATCCGATTCGAAAGTCACTACGCGGTCATTGAACGACTTCGTCAAACCAACCAGCGCCATTCCCTGATTGGCAAGACGCCGGAAGTCGACCGTATGGCCGCCACGCGCACCGCTTACCGCAATCGTGACGTGCTCCTTGCCCGGTCGCATGACCTCGGCATCCCATTCGCCGAGAACGCCCAGCCACCAGCAAAAGTCACGGCCGCGATAAGCGCGTGGAGGACGATCGTGCGGTCCAACCGAGAGGTAAACCATCTTGCCCGCGCGTTGCAACTCATCCGCGATCTGCACGCCCGACGACCCGGCGCCGACCACCAGAACACCCCCCTCGGGCAATTGCTTCGGATTGCGATATTCGGCGGAGTGGATCTGCGCGATCGTTCCAGCCTTTGGAGCGATCGGTGGAATAACCGGGCGCTGAAAAGGTCCGGTTGTAACCACCACGCGGTTGGCCTCGATTACACCCTCAGTTGTTTCAACAGTGAAGCCCGAGCGGCCGGCATTGCGCACAACCTTCGTCACTTCCACACCCGTGCGGATGGGCGCGTTGAACTTCCTGGCATAAGCTTCAAAATAGTCCGCAACCTGATCTTTCGTTGCAAAGGCGTCGGGGTCGAGATCGTCGAACTCCATGCCCGGAAAACGATCGTGCCAGGCCGGTCCATTGGCAACCAAAGAATCCCACCGTCCCGTGCGCCAGCGTTCGGCGATACGGTCGCGCTCCAGAACGAGGTGGGGCACCCCGAATTTGCCCAGGTGTTCACTCATGGCGATGCCGGCCTGACCGGCGCCAACCACAAGCGTGTCGATTGATGTTCTTTCAACTGTCATGGCTCTCTCCCTCCAGGATCGACTAACGAAAGCAATCTACGCGGATACGCACCATCTGAAAAACACATTTAAAAAATGCAAATCATCTGTTTTAGCTATGCAAAGCGCGGGATAATCGGCCTGTAACCGGGCGCCGCGCCCGGCGCCGCCAGAATGATTTTTCTCATGGGGACAGTTCAATGGAAAGCCCACTGCTTCGGTATTCGCTGCGCCAGTTGCGATACTTTGTCGTGACGGCAGAAGCGCTGTCATTTACCGGCGCGTCAAAAATCCTGCACATTTCGCAGCCCTCGATTTCCACGGCGATTGCCGAGCTGGAGGAGTCTTTTGGTGTGCAACTGTTCCTCCGTCACCATGCCTCCGGGCTCTCTCTGACCCAGGCAGGGCGCGAGATGCTCGGCAAGACGCGTGACCTGCTGAAGAACGCAGAGGAACTACAGGTTGCCGCACGCGGAATGGACACCGGCATATCGGGTGGCATTGCGTTCGGCTGCCTGGTCTCGCTTGCTCCGCCGTTGCTGCCGGGGCTCATCAGCCAATTTGTCGCTCAACATGCCGGCGTCGTATTCCAGACGCTGGAGGCGCATCAGGAAGATTTGTTCACGGCCCTGCACGACGGATCGCTCGACCTCGCGCTGACCTACAGCATCGATCTGACCGACGACATTGAATTCCTGCCGATGCTGACGCTGCCGCCGTACGTCATCTTGCCGAAAACCCACCATCTGGCCCAGCATCGCTCGGTCGCGCTTTCGAATCTCGTGGGGGAACCCTACGTGATGCTGGACCTGCCCCATAGCCGCGAATATTTTGCGGCGCTGTTCGATGCGGTGGGCGAGCGTCCGGTTCCGGCGTTCAAGTCCGCGCAACCCGAGGTGGTTCGCGGCATGGTGGCGAACGGTCTGGGATACAGCATCCTGAACTTTCCGCTCAAATCGACTCATACCGTGGATGGTGAGGATTTCGTCGTCAAGCGGTTCAAGGACGACGTGACAGCGGCCACGTTGGGCATTGCACAGTCGCGCAACATGAAGCCGAGACAGGTTGTGCGGCATTTCACGGCTTTCTGTGAAGCGCAGATAAAAAAACAGCACGCGAAGCGCTGAGTTTTTTGCGCTGAGGCCCGACCACGATCATGCTGTCGACGGGTACTTCACTACTGGAAAGGAATGCAACTGTCAAAATGAATAGGAAAAACAGATGCAATGAAGAGCAAATTTGTTCTTTCCGGTCCCTTTTTGTTGGTCGACAGTGGGGTGGTAGAGCGGTAGCTGTTTCGATCATCGACACACGAGATGGGCGCGCAGAGTTTCCCATCTCCAGACCGGAGTTAATCCTTGAGTCACTCTTCAGCCGATATTCACAGCCATATGGACTGGCGGCGACTGGCCGCGGACGTTCTCCCGCGAACGCAGGCACACATTGACGGACGCTTCACGGACGCATTGAGCGGTGAGACTTTCCAGGCGATCAATCCGGCAACCGAGACGGTGATTGCCAACGTTGCATCCTGTGGCGTTGTGGATATCGACGACGCCGTTCGTGCTGCCCGTGTTTCGTTTGATGCAGGACACTGGTCGCGTTGTCCGCCGGCGGAACGCAAGCGTGTCTTGTGCCGGTTAGGTGCATTGATTGCGTCCCACGGCGAAGAGCTCGCCCTGCTCGACTCGCTCAATATGGGCAAGCGCGTGGCCGACGCCTTCAACATCGACGTGCCGGCCGCAAGCAGCCTGTTCTGCTGGTATGGCGAAGCGCTAGACAAACTGAACGGCGAGGTCGCCTCGACCGATCCGGGCAATCTCGCTGTTGTTACACGCGAGCCGCTCGGCGTGGTCGGCGCAGTCGTGCCGTGGAATTTTCCGCTCGATATGGTGGCCTGGAAAATTGCACCCGCACTTGCAGCGGGCAACAGCGTCGTACTGAAGCCCGCGGAGCAATCGCCACTATCCGCACTGCGTCTTGCCGAACTCGCGCTCGAGGCTGGACTGCCACCGGGCGTGCTGAACGTCGTGCCCGGGTTCGGAGAGACGGCTGGACGCGCGCTCGGATTGCATCCGGACGTCGACGTCCTGGCGTTTACGGGATCGACGGTCGTCGGCAAGAAGTTTCTCGAATACACCGCGCAATCGAACATGAAGCAGGTCTGGCTCGAATGCGGCGGCAAGAGTCCCAATCTGGTTTTCGAAGACGCTGACGATGTCGATCTTGCAGCCCGCAAGGCGTGCTTCGGCATCTTCTTCAACCAGGGCGAAGTGTGCTCGGCTAATTCACGACTGCTGGTGCATCGCTCGATCCATGATGAATTTGTCGATCGATTGATCACCCATTCGCTCGACTTCATGCCGGGCGATCCGCTTGATCCTGCCAGCGGCATGGGCGCAATCGTCGACCGCGCCCAATTCGACCGGGTAAAAGGATGGATCGAGCGGGGCCGCACGAGTTCGACGCTCGCAACCGGTGGCGGAACACGTCTTGTCGACGGCAAGGGGTATTTCGTTGAGCCGACCATCTTTGTCGATGTGAACGCAAGCGATCCGATTGCGCGAGAAGAAATCTTTGGGCCGGTTCTCTCGGTTCTCAAATTCGATACCGAGGACGAGGCCATCGCGCTTGCCAACGATTCGATTTATGGACTCGCCGCATCGGTCTGGACGGGCGGCCTGTCGCGTGCGCATCGCGTGGCGTCGCGCCTGCGTGCCGGCACGGTTTCCGTCAACACCGTCGACGCACTCAGCGCGCAAACTCCGTTTGGCGGTTTCCGGCAATCGGGGTTCGGCCGCGATCTGTCGTTGCATGCACTCGACAAATACACGGGACTCAAGACGACGTGGATTTCCTACTGATCCGGCGATCAACCGTCCGTTACACGTCACACAACTGGAACCTTGAACATGAATGCGCCTAATTTTCCGCACCGCGCCACTCGCGATTACCAACAAAGCGATGCAGCCCATCACCTGCATGCCTTCGTCGATCAGAAAGCCCTGAACAACGAAGGGGCGCGCGTGATGGTTCGAGGCGACGGTGTCTATCTCTGGGATAACGACGGCAACCGTTACATCGATGGCATGTCCGGTCTCTGGTGCACCAACGTCGGTTACGGCCGTCAGGAACTGATCGACGCGGCGTCGCGGCAAATGAAGAACCTGTCGTACTACAACATGTTCTTTCACACCACGCATCCCGCCGTGATTGAATTGTCGGAGCGGCTCTTCTCATTGCTCGGCGATCGCTTTAGTCATGTCGTGTACACGAACTCGGGTTCCGAGGCGAATGAAGTGCTCATTCGTACGGTCCGGCGGTATTGGGACATCCAGGGCCAGCCCGGCAAGAAGGTTTTGATCGGGCGAATCAATGGCTATCACGGGTCGACTGTCGGCAGCGCGTCGCTGGGCGGCATGGCCTTCATGCATGAGATGGGCGACCTGCCGATTCCGAACGTGACGCACGTCGACGAACCCTACTGGTACGCGAACGGCGGAGATCTTAGCCCCGAAGCATTCGGCAAGCAGGCCGCGTTGTCACTCGAAAAGAAGATTCTCGAACTCGGTGCGGACCGGGTCGGCGCCTTTGTCGCTGAACCATTTCAGGGCGCGGGCGGCATGATCTTTCCGCCGGACGGCTACTGGCAGGAGATCCAGCGCATTTGCCGTCAGTACGACGTGCTGTTGTGCGCGGACGAAGTGATCGGTGGTTTCGGGCGAACCGGAGAATGGTTCGCGCATCGGCACTTCGGCTTCGAGCCGGATTTGATCTGTATTGCGAAGGGTCTGACATCGGGCTACGTGCCAATGGGTGGCCTGGTGATGAGCCGGCGGATCGGCGAGGCGCTTGTCGAAAAAGGCGGTGTCTACGCGCACGGACTGACTTATTCGGGTCACCCAGTCGCAGCAGCGGTCGCGCTTGCCAATCTCAATGTTCTCGAGAACGACCGTCTTGTCGAGCGCACGAAGAACGATACCGGACCATATCTGCAGAAAGCATTGCGCGATGCCTTCGCCGATCATCCGCTGATCGGCGAGATCCAGGGCGTGGGCGCGGTGGCCGCGATACAGTTCGCGAAAAATAAGGCCACGCGTGAGCGCTTTAGCGACGAGGCCGAGTTGACCTGGCACAGCCGGACGGTCGGCTTCGAGTTGGGTGCCATCGTGCGCTCGACGAACGGCCGGCTGATCGTCGCCCCGCCGCTCGTGATCGACCATGCGCAGATCGACGAACTGGTGGACAAGATGCGGCAATCCGTCGACGCGACCGCACAGAAGGTATTCGCCAATACTCGTTGATCCTGTTCGGTGTGATCGAACGCCCGCCCAATAGCGGGCGTTCGAATTGCGCCTGGGAATATGTATCCGCCGTTACGTTTTGTCACCAGAGCACCGTCAACTGCTGTCCTCCCGCCTGCGTTAAACCGGCAGCGCTGAAACATTTCAGCCGCGACACAAAAAACCACCGGTCAAACAGGAGTTACATCATGAAGACGCTTTTCGCTGCTCTCGCTTCCGCTCTCGTCGTGTCGACCGCATTCGCACAAACCGCTGCGCCGTCGGCCGCACAACCCGCCCAAACGCAACCTGCCGGCCAGGCAAATCTGAAGGCGAGCACCGCCGCGCAGACCAGCGCAACGGACGAAGGCGCCACCGCCACGAAAGCGCCGACCAAAGCCGCGACGAAGGCGCACGTGAAAAAGACTTCCACGAGCCACACCGCAAAAGCCCATAAAGCCACCAGGAAGGCCACCGTCGACACAAGCGCGAGCAAGACCAAGACGGAGAGCGCGAAAGAGGCCAGCAATGCCCCGGCAAAAGCCGACGGCGCAAAGACCGACACGACGAAGACGCAATAACACGTGATCGGCTTTCGGCACACACCGGCCACGCATGTGTAGTTAATCGAAGCTGAACGGTGCCGTTCAGGGAGGGCGAGTCTGATGACTCGCCTTTTTTTTGTCTGACACCCCAATTTTTGCACTGCGTTTATTCGTGGACGTCTAATCTCGAACTGTCTTGATCAACCATGGCGTCAACGAACGCCGCATTAAATGGCTCTCACGCAATCAATCGACAGCTTCGAAACGCAGCCGCCCAGCGCGCCGCCGGTCCGGCGTAACAATGTCATTCCCTTCCCCGCGGCGCGCGCCCGCTTGCAGGTGACCCTGCCCCATCCCTCGCACGATCTTCCCGGCACTCAGCTCCGCACCCTGCTTCGTTCTCCGCTCGGCGTGTATGTGGTGAGCACGGAGGCCGTGCGCGAAGAAGTCCGCGTGCAACTCGACATTGCACTCGACGACCTCGACTTCACCTTGCATACGCTGATCTCAACCCTGCCCGCCGCAATGATTGGGCCACTGAAGCGCCGCCATGCCGTCGCAAAGGGGCGCTAATCATGTTTTCAGGAATCTGGCTGCCCATCGTTACACCGTTGCGTAACGGCGAAGTCGACGTCGACGCGTTGCAGCGTCTCGCGGACAACTACCTGCGTACGGAGATCAGTGGTTTTGTCGCCTTGAGCACGACGGGCGAAGCCGCTTTGTTACAGGAATCCGAACGCCTCACCGTGTTGCAGGCGCTGACCGATGTAATCGGCTCGCGTCTGCCGATGCTGATCGGCGTTGGCGGTTCCAACACCCACGACGTCCTGCACGATATTCAGCGCTATGAACGCTGGGATTGCGCGGGTTACCTGGTATCTGCACCGTCGTACGTCTGTCCGGATCAGGCCGGCATGCAATGGCATTTCGAACAGGTCGCGCTCGCCACCGAACGCCCTATCGTTTTGTACAACGTGCCGCATCGAACCGGCGTGACGATCCAGCCGGACACGGTTGCGCGCCTCGTCGAGCACGGCAACATCGTCGCGATCAAGGAATGCGTCAAGGAACACTTCAGCAAGCTGCGCGGCCTGCCAATCAACGTGCTATGCGGTACCGACGAAGCACTGGACGACTGCCTGAACAACGGCGGTTCCGGCGGCATTCTGGCGAGTGCCCACGTTTGCGCGGATCTTCTGGTTGCGGTACAGGAATTGATCGCAACCCATCGCGACGCGGATGCGCGCAATCTGTTCGCCTGCTTGCTGCCCGTGCTGCGTCTGCTGTTCTCCGCGCCCAATCCGTCCGCGATCAAGGCGATGCTGGCATTCGATCACGCGATGACCGACGAAACGCGCATGCCGATCACGCGCGCTTCGGCACAACTCGTCGAGCGCGTGAGCACCGCGCGCGACAGGTTGCAAGACCTGCGCGCCGAGTTTGCCGGGGCGATGAGCTAACGAATAGCGGGTTGCGCTTCAATGTGCATGCAACTGCGCCGCGAATCAGTTCATCATTCGTGGCGCAAACTTGCGTCCAGGCGCTGCATTCGTAACACGACACGCCGCGCGGGACCTCAGCGCGACTCAGTTCGATCCATCTCCTGCCGGATTCAGATTGGCTAGCGCGCTGAGCTTTTGCACGTCCGTGATTTCGATTTCCGCATAGCCCAGCTTCAACGCGCCCTGCGTTTCGAACTGCTTGAGTACCTGATTGATCGTCTGCCGCGACAAAGCCAGCATCATCGCCAGGTCCTCCTGTGGCACTTTGAGTACACGCCGCGATGCGCCGGGTTCGCCGTAGCCGCCCGCCATCAACAGCAGCCGGCGCGCCACGCGCGGCGCGGCGGGAAGCAAGGCGGCTTCTTCTATGGCGTCGAAAGCGAGGCGCAGTTTTTGCGTCAACAACAAACCGAAAACGTGCCAATACTCGGGCGTGCGTTGGAGCAGCGTAGCAAGCGCGGCGCGCGGTACGTGAAACAGTTCGGAATCGCGTTCGGCATACGCATCATGGGTTCGCGGGCGGTTATCGAACAGCGCGATCTCGCCGAACCAGTTGACCGGCTCGATGACCGCGAGCAACGCTTCCTTGCCGGCCGGACTCGCCGCGCCGATTCGCACCAGACCGTCGAGCACGGCGTAGAGGCCGTCGTCGGAATCGCCGCGCGTGAAGAGCCGTTCGCCGGCCGCCAGGCGCTCGGCACGCCCCGCCTGGATCAACTGCGCCTGCATGGCGGCCGGCGCCGAGCGGAACCACGCGCTGCGCTCGAGCAGCGTGGCAAGCTCATTCGATGAAAAACGCGCAGTCATAGAACGGTATTCGTGCCCGATTGTCGGTTACCCGATGGTTTCATATTTCGCTGCCCGCGATTATGCTGACTTTGATTGAGGAGCGGCATCCATGAGAACGCTGACGCAACAGCTTACGCAATACGCGGCCTATCATCGCGACCGGCGCAATATCGCCACGCATTTCATCGGCATTCCGATGATCGTGCTGGCGCTGGCGGTGTTGTTGAGCCGGCCGGCTTTTGGCCTGGGCGCGCTGCCGCTCACCGTATCGCCCGCGTGGGTGCTGTTCGCCGCGGCGACCGTCTATTACCTCGTGCTCGACGTGCCGCTCGGCGTGATGATGGCCGTGGTATCGGTAGTGTGCGTTGCATGCGGACAGTGGCTCGCCGCGCAAACGACGCTCACCTGGCTCGCCTCGGGCATTGGACTCTTCGTGGTCGGCTGGGTGTTTCAGTTCATCGGCCACGTCGCCTACGAACATCGCAAGCCGGCCTTTGTCGACGATGTGATTGGTCTGCTGATCGGGCCGCTATTCGTCCTCGCGGAAGCGTTGTTCGGTTTTGACTGGCGGCCGGCGCTGCGTGAAGCGATCGAGGCGCAGGTCGGCGCGACGCGTATCAATGCGGATCGCGCGGCAGCGCACCGCTGAACCGCGGCGCGTGATTCGGCGGCCAAAGGTCAACGCTGCGCGCTGCATCGCCCCAACTCAATCACCCGCCGCGACTCAACCAACGCGCCTTAGCGCTGCGCAAACCCAACGAGCCGTACGCTATGCAATGCCGTCAGCGCAACCGCAATCCAGATCGGAATATACGTGGCTATCTGCGTGGCGCTGAGCGTCTCGCCGAGCAACGTGATCGAGACAAACACGAGCAACACCGGTTCGACATACCCGAGGATACCGAACAACGCGATCGGCAATAAACGGCTCGCCTTCAGATACGAAGCCAGCGCAATGGTGCTGAGCGCGCCGAGCCCTGGCAAGAGCAGGCACCACATGTCGATACGGTCGCCGATCGCCGCGAGCGACCCGCCGATGACGACGAACACAGCCGCCGCCGGCAACAGCAGCGCCATTTCCACCGTAAACATGGCCAGCGAATCCTGGTTGATTTTGCGGCGCAGCACGAAATACGGCGGATAGCCGAGCGCGACGAGCAAGGTGGGCCACGAAAAAGCGCCCGTCATCCACAGTTCATGCGCGACGCCCAAAGCGGCGAATATCACAGCGAGCCACTGCAAACCGTCGAGGCGCTCGTGATAATAGAAGCGGCCCAGCAGCACCATCACGAGCGGCAGCAGAAAATAACCGAGCGAGACTTCAAGCATGCGGCCATGCAGCGGCGCCCATAGAAACACCCACAACTGCGCGCCCAGCAAAACTGCGCTGACAACCATCGCCGCGCCGAGCGTCGGCTCCGTCACCATGCGGTAAAGAAGCCACCGGAGAATAGGCAGGCATTTGCGCAACACGATCAGCAACAGCGCGCCAGGCACGGTCCACACGACGCGCCACGCGAAAATGTCAAGGCCGCTCAGCGGCGCAAGCAGCTTGGCGTAAGCGGACAGTAAAGCAAACATCGCCGACGCGCCGACTGACAACGCGATACCGCACTTTGGGTCATACTGGTTCATTGCGCGGCCCGTGGCGCAATCGGTTTGGCGTGCGATGCGGATGCGGGTGTATGCGGCACAGCATATGGCTGCGCGCCACGAGTTGTTGTCATTAGAAGTGAAGTCTCACAGATTGGCAGTGCGGCTGAAGTGCAGATCAAGCGCCACATTTTTATCTTCGATAGGCGATGCAAGCGGGCATTCTAGACGGGTTCCCGGCCAACATGCCCGCATGCTCCTTGCAAATAGCAGCAATTTTTCCCATGCGCATCGCGCTCCGATGCACTAAAACATAACTTCACGCGCGCCAGGCGAATCCGCAACTGCAACACCGGCAACCTCCTGCGCTGTTGCTCAAGCGCGAATCTTGCTACGAAGTCTGGCGACACCGTTTGCAACGTCATCCGGGACACCTTGGATATCCGTCGCAACCGTCATTTTCAACCGTCGTCTGCAGCATCAATGAGCCGGGCCGGCACAGACAGTCCACGTGGACCGGGCCAGCCCTTCTTTCCCACGGCATGCAGCCACTGCGTTTCACCGCGCATGCCGCCTAGCCTGTAATCCCGCTCATCGAATGTGACTACTGGAGCCAGCATGACCCAGCCAGCCCTCTCGCTCGACGCATCGCCCGATCTACTACGCGCCGCCTTCGCCGCCGAGGTGCGCGCCGGACTCACCCACGCACCGCAAAAAGAACTGCCGTCGAAGTATCTGTATGACGAAGTCGGCTCCGCGCTATTCGAAGTGATCACCGTACTGCCCGAATATGGCGTGACACGCGCCGAGGAGCGGCTGCTCGCAAAGCACGCGGCGGATATCGTCGCGCATCTGCCGCACGACGTGACCGTCGCCGAACTGGGCAGCGGCAGCGGACGCAAAACGCGGCGCATTCTGGAAGCACTGTGTAAAAAGCGCCCTACTTCGTACTGTCCGATTGAAATTTCGCGCAGCGCATTGCAGTTGTGCAGGCGCGAACTGGGCGACATCGAGCGGATTTCGATCGTCGGTTATGAACGCGATTACCTGGCGGGACTCGCCGAGGTGAGCAAGGACCGCGCGGAGGACGAACGGTTACTCGTGCTGTTTCTTGGCAGTACGATCGGTAATTTCGGCAGACTCGCGGCGACGCGTTTTCTGCGCGATATCCGCAACATGCTGGCGCCAGGCGACGCGCTGCTGCTCGGCACGGATCTGATCAAGCCGACCCCCGTGCTCGTGGCTGCTTACGACGATGCGATCGGTGTGACCGCATCGTTCAATCTGAATCTGCTGGCGCGCATCAATCGCGAACTCGAAGGCGATTTTCCGCTCGATGCCTTCGAGCACGTCGCGCGCTTCAATCCGGACGCGCGCAGCATCGAGATGCATCTGCGGGCGAAACGCGACGTCACCGCGCACGTGGGCGCCGCGCAACTGACGGTCTCGCTCAAAGCAGGCGAAACGATCTGGACCGAGAGCAGCCACAAATATCGCGCTGACGAGGTGCCCGCGATCGCCAACGACGCCGGCTTCATGTGCAGCCATCAGTGGATCGAAGACGGCTGGGGATTCGCGGAGAGTTTGCTGGTGGCGCGCTAGCGCTCAGTGCCACCTCAGTGCCACCTCAGTGCTGTCTCAGTGCTGTCTCAGTGCTGCTCAAAACGCTCAAAACGTTTTTCCGTCGCGCGCTCTTCACCGGTCACCTCGGTGACGCGCGCCGCCGGCGGCCCGTGACGCAACCATGACAGCATCCGGTCGACCTGGTTGGCCGAGCCCTGCAACATGGCTTCGACGGAACCGTCGTCGAGATTCGCCACCCATCCCTTGATACCGAGCGCGTGGGCCTGCCGCACGGTGGCGTGGCGAAAGCCAACGCCCTGCACGGTGCCGCGCACTCGCACGTAATACGTTTCGATCCGCTGATCCAGATCCGGGGCCATGCCATCCTCTCCTATGCAACGCAAATCTTTCAAGCCGGCATTCTAGTCGCGTCGCGACGAGAATGCTCGGCGGCGTCTCAGTTCACCTGCACCTCGGCCGACCGGCGCGACACGCGGTACGCGCGACACGTACAATCCGTCGACTGTCACGCAGGGAATGAAACAGAATGACCGAACAGAATCGCGATCTCGTGCTCGTGACCGGCGCTTCCGGCTTCGTCGGCTCGTCGGTGGCGCGCATCGCGCAGCAAAAAGGTTTCAAGGTGCGCGTGCTGGTGCGCGCCACCAGTTCGCGCAAAAACGTCGAGTCGCTGGACGCGGAAATCGTCGTCGGCGACATGCGCGACGAAGCATCCATGCGCAACGCGCTACGCGGCGTGCGTTATCTGCTGCACGTCGCAGCGGACTATCGGCTGTGGGCGCCGGACCCGAGCGAAATCGAGCGCTCGAATCTCGAAGGCACCGAGGCCACCATGCGCGCGGCGCTGAAGGAAGGGGTCGAGCGCATCGTCTATACGAGCAGTGTGGCCACGCTGAAAGTCACGAGTTCCGGCCAGTCCGCGGACGAGGGCTCGCCGCTCAAAGCCGACCAGGCAATCGGCGTGTACAAGCGCAGCAAGGTGCTGGCCGAACGCGCGGTGGAGCGCATGATCGCCGAGGACGGCCTGCCGGCCGTGATCGTCAATCCATCCACGCCGATCGGTCCGCGCGACGTCAAGCCGACGCCGACCGGACGCATCATCGTCGAAGCGGCGCTCGGCAAGATTCCCGCGTTCGTCGATACGGGGCTGAATCTCGTGCACGTGGACGACGTGGCCGCCGGCCATTTTCTCGCGCTCGAGCGCGGCAAGATCGGCGAGCGCTACATTCTCGGCGGCGAAAATCTGCCGCTGCAACAGATGCTCGCGGATATCGCGGCGCTGACGGGCCGCAAGGCACCGACCTTGAGTTTGCCGCGCTGGCCGCTGTATCCGCTCGCCGCGGGCGCCGAAGCAGTCGCCAAGATCACAAAACGCGAACCGTTCCTCACTGTCGACGGGTTGAAAATGTCGAAGAACAAGATGTACTTCACGTCGGCGAGAGCGGAACGCGAACTCGGCTATCGCGCGCGGCCCTATCGCGAAGGCTTGAGCGATGCGATCGAATGGTTCAGGCAAAGCGGGTATTTGAAGTCCTGATGCGTGCATGACGATCAGGTCACGCCGCGCCGGGCGATCCGGCGCGGCCTGCATGCACTTTGTTACAACGTCACTGTGTTTGCGACAGGTAAAAGCCTACGCGCAGCAGGTAAAATCGTAGGTCTTACCAGAGAAACCTCGCATGAATCTTCACGAACAGCTCGGCGCGCTGGAAATGGGCGTCGATCAGCTTATCCAGGCTGTCGTGGCCCCACAGGCCGAAAACATCCCAGAGACACCCGCAGTCGCAGCAACCGCCACGCAGGAAGCGCCGCTGGCGAATCATGTCGCGTCCGGATCGAAGGCGGAAGACGTCGCGCCAGAAGCAGCGGCGGTCGCGGTAGAAGCAGCGGAGTCTGCACCTACCTCCGGCGAAGCGCGGGCTGCCCAGTTGCAGCCCACGCTCGAAATCAACCGTCCCGCGCAAAACGAGATCACGATGACCATCGGTGGTCAGACGGTCGCGTTGCGTGCCGAGCAGATCGGGCAATTGATCGAGGAATTGTCGAACGCGCGCGCCTCGATGACGCCTGAACCGCCGCCGGGCATCCCGCCGGGCTGGCGCTTCGTCTCGACGAAGAATCCCGTCATGGCCGTGCAGAAACAGTCGAATGGCGACCGTCTGCTGGTGATGCGCCACACCGGCCACGGCTGGGTGCCGTTCACGTTTTCGCCCGACATGGTGATCCAGATGTACATGATGCTCACCAAGGGCTGATGGTCATGTGCATCGCTCAGCCGCAATGGCTGAATGAGCACACTGGATAAATCTGGCGTAAAATAGGGCTAAATTTTGACCTATTTGGTGTCGCCATGGAAAACATCCACAGCCTGCTAACCGTCAGCATCTCGGAATTCAAGCAAAACCCGGGGAAAGTGGTCGAAGAGGCGCATGGTCAGCCTGTCGCCGTGCTCAATCACAATCGTCCAGCCTTCTACACGGTGTCGCCAGAGCTGATGGCTCAGATGGCCGAGTTATACGACGAGCGCCAGCTGACGGCGCTTGTACAGTCCCGCCTCAAGTCGGTGAAACGCGCGGTCAAGGTCAATCTCGACGACCTGTGATGGCGCACGAACTCCGATTTGTACCTGAAGCACTTGAAGACTGGGCAGACCTCGACGGCTCGGTCAAAGCGCTTTTCAAGAATGCGCTGAAGAAACGCCTGCTAACCCCGAGAGTGCCGGGCGCCGAACTCCGGTCGCCACTCGTCGACTGCTACAAGATCAAGCTGCGGGGTATCGGGTACCGGCTGGTCTATCTGGTCCGCGATAACGAGAATTCGCCGGATATCGTCGTGCTAGCGGTCGGCCGCCGCGATGGCGGCATCTACGAGGCAGCGGCGGTTTCGTGGGAGGAAGGGCGCACCCTTGAAGGGGACTGACCTGACAAGACGAACCATCCTGGACGGCAGACGCAGAAGGCCCAGCGTCGGCGCCGAGGCACTCTGCCTACCACTTCAGCGCGGCACGTTCTTGCCTCCGCTTGCGCCCCTCAACGCTCCTGCACCGGCGCCTGCACCCGCGCCTTCCATTGGCCGCCCTTGCCGCGCCAGTAGCGCACCGCCGACGCAAACGTCGCGCCGACATAAAACAACGCTACCAGCGGCAGAAACGGCGCCCACAGCGGCGAGCGGCGGTAATAGCTGAGCATCGGCGCATAAGCACAGCACATCAGCGCCCAGGCAAGCCACGCCGGCGCGCCCTGCGGGCCAAGCACCAGCGCGGCCACCGGCGGCATCAGGTAGATGATCGTCATGCCCAGCAGCGTGCCCGCCAGCAGCAGCGGCGAGTAACGCAACTGCGTAAAGGCTGTGCGCGCAATCATGTTCCAGATGTCACGCCAGCTATCGTAAGGACGCAGCGACACGCTGCGCGCCGCCACATCCAGACGGATCAGATGCCGCCCCGTGCCACGATGTTTGATGCGCGCGGCGAGGCTGCAATCGTCGATCAGCTCGGCGCGGATCGACTCGATGCCGCCCGCTTCTTCGAGCGCGCTGCGCCGGACCAGCATGCAGCCGCCCGCGGCCGCGGCCGTGCGGTTGCGCGGGTTGTTGACCCACGAGAACGGATACAGCTTGGCGAAGAAGAACACGAAGGCCGGAATCAGCGCCTTCTCCCAGAACGAATCGCAGCGCAGACGGACCATCAGCGAGACGAGATCGCGCTTTTCCGCATCCGCGCGGACGGCGAGTTGCGCGACAGCGTCCGCGGGATGGCCGATGTCCGCGTCGGTAAGCAGCAGGAAATCGGCCGGCAGGCCGAGCGTGCGCACCGCCTCGATACCCTGCGACTGCGCCCACACCTTGCCGGACCAGCCCGGCGGCAGCGGCTTCGCGCTCAGGACCGTCAGGCGGTCCGGGCATTGCAGTTGCAACGCGGCCGCGCGGGCGGCGTCGGCGGTGCCGTCGGTGCTGTGGTCGTCGACGACGATCACGTGGAACTCGCCCGGATAGTCCTGCTCGAGCAGGGTGGTAACCGCTTGCCCGATGACGTCGACCTCATTGCGTGCCGGCACCACGGCGACAACCGCCGGCCACGTCTCGCGCGGTTCGAGCGTGAGCGGCGCGGCGGGACGCGCCCGCCAGAATCCGCCACGGGCGAACAGCAACACGCACCAGATCAGCAGGGAAAGACACGAAAGAAGAAACAGAACCACCGCCATTAAGCATTACCCTCGAGTGAACATCCAGCGAGTGTCGAAACCATTCTGTAATGTGACGCGCACACGCGCGCCGCAGGACCACGTAGTTTAAGGGTTCCGCCAGACCGGCGCAGCGTGTAATCATTGCCATCTGCGCAGGGACACGCCGCCGGGCGGCAAGCCCACGGCGCGGCGCTGTCCCAACACCTTGACGGGGCACCAGAGCAAAGCCGGGCTGATAGCGTTAGAATGCGCGTTTGGTTTTGCTGTACCGGCTTGTCGCCGGGGCTCAAGACGTCAACTAAATAGATGGTCGCGGCGATAAAGTCATATTTACCGACTTCTTCGAAATCCGCGTCAGTCGGAGTTCGCCAATTTATGCGAGTCATCCTTGCTCAGCCCCGCGGCTTTTGTGCGGGTGTTGTTCGTGCAATCGAGATTGTCGATCGCGCGTTACAGCAACACGGCGCGCCCGTGTATGTTCGCCACGAGATCGTTCACAATCGCCACGTGGTGGACAACTTGCGCCAGAAGGGCGCGCGCTTTGTTGAAGAACTCGACGAGGTGCCGCAGGGCGCCGTGGCGATTTTCAGCGCGCACGGTGTCGCGCAGACGGTCGAGCGTGACGCGGAGCAACGTGGCCTCGACGTGCTCGACGCGACCTGCCCGCTCGTGACCAAGGTTCACGTGCAAGGGCGCCAATATGTGGCGGCCGGCCGCACCCTGATCCTGATCGGCCACGCGGGCCATCCGGAAGTGGAAGGCACGATCGGTCAGATTCCGGGCAAGGTGCTGCTGGTGCAGAGCGAGGCCGAAGTCGCGCATCTGGACCTGCCGCTCGATACGCCGCTTGCGTACGTCACGCAAACCACGCTATCGGTCGACGACACCCGTGGCATCATCGACGCTTTGCTGCGCCGTTTCACCGACATCGTCGGTCCCGACACGCGCGACATCTGCTACGCCACGCAAAACCGCCAGGCGGCAGTGCGCGAGCTGAGCAAAGAAGTCGAGGTGCTGCTGGTAGTGGGCGCAACCAATAGTTCGAACTCGAACCGGCTGCGCGAGATTGGCAGCGAAAGCGGCGTGGCGAGTTATCTCGTCGCCGACGGTTCGGAAGTGAAGCCGGAGTGGTTTGCCAACGTGCAGACTGTCGGCATCACGGCCGGTGCTTCGGCGCCGGAAGAGATGGTGAAGAACGTAATCGATGCGCTGCGCGCATTGGGGCCCGTCGATGTCACGACGATGGCGGGCCGTGAAGAAAAAGTCGAATTCAAGTTGCCATCGAAACTGATGCAACCACTCGCTGCACGCGAAGTTTAAGGAGGACGTCTTGTCTATTCCGCTGCTACAGAAAGTCCGGGTCGGCGCTTACATCATGCGTCAGCATCTCTCTGGCAACAAACGCTACCCGCTCGCATTGATGCTGGAGCCGCTGTTCCGCTGCAATCTTGCCTGCAATGGCTGCGGCAAGATCGATTATCCGGATCCCATCCTGAATCAGCGCCTGTCGCTCGAAGAATGCCTTGGCGCAGTCGACGAATGCGGCGCACCGGTTGTCTCAATCGCAGGCGGCGAGCCGCTCCTGCACAAGGAAATGCCGCAGATCGTGAAGGGCATCATCGCGCGCAAGAAGTTCGTGTACCTGTGCACGAATGCGTTGCTGATGGAAAAGAAGATGGACGACTACGAGCCGAATCCGTACTTCGTCTGGTCGGTTCACCTGGACGGCGACCAGCAGGCGCACGATCACTCGGTGTCGCAGGAAGGCGTGTACGACAAGGCTGTCGCCGCCATCAAGGAAGCGAAGCGCCGTGGTTTCCGCGTGAACATCAACTGCACGCTGTTCAACGACGCCGTGCCGGAACGCGTGGCCGCGTTCTTCGATACGCTCGGGCCGATGGGTGTGGACGGCATCACCGTCTCGCCGGGTTACGCCTATGAGCGCGCGCCGGATCAGCAGCACTTCCTGAACCGCGACAAGACCAAGCAGCTGTTCCGCGAGATTTTCAAGCGCGGCAACAACGGCAAGAACTGGTCGTTCAGCCAGTCGGGCATGTTCCTCGACTTCCTGGCCGGCAATCAGACGTATGAGTGCACGCCCTGGGGCAACCCGGCGCGTACCGTGTTCGGCTGGCAGAAGCCGTGCTATCTGGTCGGCGAAGGTTACGTAAAGACCTTCAAGGAACTGATGGAAACCACGGAGTGGGAAAAGTACGGTACGGGCAACTATGAGAAGTGTGCGGACTGCATGGTGCACTGCGGCTTCGAAGCGACTGCCGTGATGGATACGGTGGCGCATCCGTTGAAGGCGTTGAAGGTTAGCCTGCGTGGCCCGAAAACTTCCGGTGCTTTCGTCAAGGATATTGCTTTGGATAAGCAACGTCCTGCCGAGTACGTGTTCTCGCGGCACGTCGAGATCAAGCTCGAAGAAATTGGTCGCGCGGGTACGGGCAAGAAGGTGCAAACGGCGGCTTCCGCTTCCGCGCACTAAGCTGTTTTTGAAGCATAAAAAAAGCGCGGTGGCCTGATTGCCACCGCGCTTTTTCTTTTTGCGTGAACTCAGCCCGCGCTTCGTGCGTTGTGCGCAGTCAGGAACTTGATCAGGCCATCAATGCCGCCTTTGGAAATCTGATCGGCAAACTGCGTCTGATAAACCTGAATCAGCCAGGCACCCATCATGTTGATGTCGTAAATCTTCCAGCCGTTGGCGCCCTTGGTCATCCGGTAATCGATGGCATCGTCGCCGCCATTGCTGATCACGTGCGACTGCACAACCAGGTCCTTGGAGCCGGCCGCGACATTGACGGGCAGAAACTTGAACTTCACGTCCTGATCCCGCAACTGCGAAAGCGATGCGGCGTAGGTGCGTACCAGCAGCAGCGTGAACTGGTCATATAACTGCTTCTGCTGCTCAGGGGTTGCCGTGCTCCATGCCTTTCCCACCGCGATCCGCGTGGTCCGCTGGAAATCGGTAGCCGGCACGAATCGCGTTTGAACCAGGTCGGTAATCTTCGCCATATCGCCGCCGCGTGCCTGCGGATCGGCCTTCATTGCGGCAACGGTGCCTTCGACAGCACTCTTCACCACCGCATCGGGCGCGCTTTGCGCATAGGCCGCAGTGGAGACCACGGCCGCAGCCAGAAAAGCAGAAAGATAACGTTTCATACGCTCGCCTAAACCCCAAGAAGTAAGCGCCGGCAGGCTCGCAAGCCCGCAGCGCAAGCAGGATAGACCAGTATACCGATATTGCGTTCCCGCCCCCCACCGCGCCGCCCGGGAGCCGGCCTTGCTACCGAAGTGGAGCCGAGTCGCTCCGGCTCTGTATACTTGTGCACTTTCGTCAAAAACACCGTCCGTGATAAGGCCACCTCCGCCTACATGCTGAAGTCATCTATTGTCCGTCTCGTCGCCTATTCGGTGCGTCATCCGTCACGGATCATCGCCCTGTCTCTCGTGCTCGCCGTATTGAGCAGCTTCTACGTCGCCTATAACTTCAAGATCAACACGGATATCAGCCGTCTTGTCGAGACCGACAAGCAATGGTCGTCGCTCGAAAATGCCATGGACGCGGCCTTCCCCGATCGCGGTCAAACCGTGCTGGTGGTGGTCGAAGCCCGCGCGCCGGAGTTTGCCGATGCCGCCGCCAATGCGCTGACGGCCGCGCTCAAAGCCGATCCGAAGGAATTCGTCGCGGTGTCGCAGCCCGCCGGCGGCCCGTTCTTCGAACACAATGGTCTGTTGTTCCCGTCAATCGACGAGGTTCTCTCGACCACTTCGCAACTCGTTCAGTCACGCCCGCTCGTCAACGCCCTCGCGCACGACCCGAGCCTCTCCGGCCTCGCCGGCACGCTCACCACGAGCCTGTTGCTGCCGCTGCAACTGGGTCAGGTGAAGCTGGCCGACATGAGTCATTTGCTCTCGCAAAGCGCGACCACGCTCGATCGCGTGCTGGCTGGACAGCCGGCGGCGTTCTCGTGGCGCGTGCTGGTCGATAAGAGCGCCGCCACGGAGCCGGCGCGCGCCTTCGTCATGGTGCAGCCGGTCGTGAACTACGACGCGCTGGAGCCGGGCGCGAGTGCGTCGAAAGCGATCCGCGGCACCGCTGCCTCGCTGCACCTCGATACGCGCTATGGCGCAACGGTCCGCCTGACCGGAGAACAGCCTCTCGCGGACGAGGGAATTCGCATCGGTCCAGGACGGCGCCGCCCTCAACGGCATTGGCACCTTCATCGTCGTGCTGATCATTCTGTGGCTGGCGCTGCGTTCGGGCCGCATGATCGTCGCCGTGTTCATCACGCTGTTCGTCGGGCTCGCGATCACCGCGGCGCTCGGCCTGATGCTCGTCGGCGCGCTCAATATGATTTCGGTCGCCTTCATGGTGCTGTTCGTCGGACTCGGGGTCGATTTCGGCGTTCAGTTCGGCGTCAAGTATCGCGAGGAGCGCAATCGCGACAACCGTCTTTCCGCCGCCCTCATGCATACCGCGCACAGCATCGGCGTACCGCTGACGCTTGCTGCCGTGGCGGTCGCGCTGAGCTTCTTCTCGTTCCTGCCGACGGCTTACCGTGGCGTGTCGGAATTGGGCGAGATCGCCGGCGTCGGCATGTTCGTTGCGTACTTCACCAACATGACGCTGCTGCCGGCGCTGCTGAAGGTCTTCAACCCGCCGGTCGAGCCCGTTTCGCCCGGCTTCAAGCAACTCGCCCCCGTCGACGATTTCCTCGATCATCACCGCCGGCCCGTGCTGATCGGAACGCTCATCGTCGTGATCGGCGCGGCGCCGTTGCTCACGCATTTGCGTTTCGACTTCAACCCGCTGCATCTGAAGGATCCGCATACGGAATCGATGGCGACGCTGCTGTCGCTGAAGGATTCGCCGGAAGCGGCGGTCAACAACGTGAGTGTGCTGGCGCCCACGCTTGCCGACGCGGATCAGAAGGCCGCACGCCTGCGCGCATTGCCGGAAGTGGGCCGCGTGACCACGCTGGACACCTTCGTTCCGACCGAGCAACAGCAAAAGCTGATGTTGATTGCAAGCGCGGCACAGCAACTCCTGCCCGCGCTGCAGCAGCAACCCGCGCCTCAGGCTACTGACGCGGTGCGCGTCGCCGCGTTGAAGCGCGCGTCGAATCAACTCTCGCTCGCCGCCGACGACCACCCGGGCCCGGGCGCCGCGGAAGCCAAACATTTGTCCGCGACGCTGCAAAAGCTGGCCGCCGCCGACGCCGCCACGCGCGACCGCGCCGAAACGGCGATGTCCGAGCCGCTGCGCATCGCGCTGAAGCAACTGGCGGATCTGTTGCAGCCGACCGAGATTACGCGCGACAACCTGCCTAAGGAGATATCCAAGAGCTGGGTCTCGAAGGACGGCCGCGCGCTCGTCGACATCGCGCCGAAGGTAAAACCCGGCACCGATCCGAACGACGACGCCATGCTCGCCCGCTTCATCCACTCGGTGAAGAAAGCGGAACCGGGCGCGATCGGCGGGCCGATTTCGATCCTGAATTCCGCGGACACGATCATCAAGGCGTTCCTGCAGGCCGCCGGCTACGCGTTGCTGTCGATTGCAATCCTGCTGTGGATTGCGCTGCGGCGGCTCAGCGACATGTTGCGCACCCTGGTTCCGCTGCTGGTGTCGGCGCTGGTGACGTTGGAGTTGTGTGTGGTGTTCGACATGCCGCTGAACTTCGCGAACATCATTGCGTTGCCCCTGATGTTGGGCGTCGGGGTAGCATTCAAGATTTACTTCGTGATGGCGTGGCGCAACGGGCAGACCGGCCTTTTGCAGTCGAGCCTCACGCATGCCGTGTTGTTCAGCGCGGCGACCACGGCGACGGCGTTCGGCAGCCTCTGGCTGTCGCACCATCCGGGTACGTCGAGCATGGGACGCTTGCTGGCACTTTCGTTGTTTTGCACGCTGATCGGCGCGGTGGTGTTCCAACCGGTACTGATGGGCAAGCCGCGCCAACGTCGCGCGAAGCACAAAGGAATATAAGTATGAAGCTGCGAACCACCGTGCTGGCGCTGGCCGCTACCGGTCTGATCTCGGGCTGCGCGACTGGCCCCGACCGCAAACCGGGCGACCCGTTCGAGCCGGCGAACCGCGTGATTTTCAAAATCAATGACGGCGTGGATCGCTTCGTCGCCATTCCGGTCGCCAAGGGTTATCAAAAGGTGACACCGCAACCGTTGCGCACGGCGGTGAGCAACTTCTTCTCGAATCTGGGCGACCTGACCAACGCCGCCAACAACCTGTTGCAGCTGAAGATCACGGATGCGACCGAAGACCTCGTGCGCTTCGCGTTCAACTCGACCTTTGGACTTGGCGGCCTGCTCGACTGGGCGACGCTGGCTGGTCTGCCGAAGCACCACCAGGATTTCGGTTTGACGCTGGGCCACTGGGGCGTCCCGTCGGGCCCTTACCTTGTCTTGCCGCTCTTCGGCCCGAGCACGGTGCGTGACAGCATGGGGCTGGTGGTGGACGTGAAGTTCAACCCATTGAACTACATTGAGCCGGCGGTTCGCAATCCGCTGTACGTGCTGCAATTCGTGAGTGTGCGTTCCGACTTGCTGGGCGCATCCAGCTTGCTGGACCAAGCCGCGCTGGACAAGTATTCATTCGTTCGCGACGCTTATACCCAGCAGCGTAAAGCGCGTCTGCGCGGCGCGGGCGACAACGCCACGCCTCTCCCCAACTACGACGACCAGAGCGACTCCGGCGCGGCTGCGCCCGCCAAGGGTGCTTCGGGCGCGGCGGCAGGCTTGCCGAATTACGCGGACCCCGGCGACGCGGCGGACGCCCCGACCGCAGCCTCAGGAAGCGCCACAGGCGCTCCGGCGGGCGTCCCGGACTACACCGATCCAGGCGAGACGCCGAGCGCCCCCGCGGCGGCACCCGCTGCCGCGTCGGGCGTAGTGACAACCGCGCCGACGGATAAGAAACCGCAGGAAGCCGCACCGGCACCGCAATAAGGGATTGAAGTCACGTGCCCCGGCGCCCACAGCGTGCCGGGCGGCGTATGCAGGTGTGAATTCGCACTTCGAATGAAGCGCTGATGCAAAGCAGAAACGTTGGGAATGCAACGGCGAGCCGCGGCATCGAGTGAGGCTCGCGCGCAAAACCGAACAGATGGTTCTATGAGGTAGGCGTCGGCGCGCGCAGCGCCGCCGGAAGAATGACTGCTGTGTCACTGACGCCGAATGTGCGAGAACACAGATTCCAGATGCACCACTACCGTGGCTGCGCGGGTGCCCCGCTTATGAGCTAGCGGTGTGAAGCCGCTTTCTTTGCTTATCTTTCTTTGCGGCGGCAAAGAAAGTAAGTGCCGCCCCGCACAGGGGCAACGCTAATAAACCACTAAGAATTCAAGGAAAGGCCAAAACGCTCAAGCCCCCCCCAGCGGCAAAACCCCCGCCACCCCCATCGCATGCCGGGCCTGAACCAGCGAAGTCCGCGCGGCCCGCGCATCGACCGCAACCTGAATCAGCGCCCCGATCTGCGCCGGCTGCCGCAACAGCTCCCGCAAAATCGGCCCCAACGCCGTGGTCCCGTCGTCACGCAACCCCGCGGTAGCAGCAGAAGGCAACGTCCGCCACGCAGGATCAACAATCGCGCGGCACACGGCAAACGGCAAACCATGAGCGGCAGCCGTCGCCCCGGCAATATGCGACTCCATGTCCACAGCCAGGGCCCCGGTCGACCGATGCAACGCCCGCTTATCCTCAGAAGTGACTAAAGGCGCGGTCACAGCCGCCATCACCCCACGCCGCAGCCGCGCCACAAGCGGCCCAGTCGACAGCGCGGCAGCGAGCCTATCAGCCCACCCCCGATCCGTCTCAAGCCGCCCAAACGGCCCTTCAACAGCCTCCGCGACGATCAGCGCCCCGGGCTCGAGATCAGGCGCCAACCCACCCGCCGTCCCAAAACTAACAATCCCGGAACAGCCCCGCGCAACTGCCGCACTCAACGCCCGCTCCAGCAAATCGGCACGCGCCGCGTAGACCACTTCAACACCCTTACCACGCGCAATGCGCGCCTCAAACGCCATCCCCGTGACCACGATCACCGGCAAGGTGCTGCGGCCAACATCGACGCCCGGCATTGTCGAAAGCGCCATCCGTTACATCCCGACCGCGACGCGCGTGAGCCCGTTGCGTTTCAGATGACGGAAGCGAGCCAGCGCCCACAACGGGAAGAACTTGCGATAGCCGTGATAACGCAGATAAAACACGCGTGGGAAACCGGTCGCCGAGAAGCGCGTTTCGTCCCACAAACCATGCTCGCGCTGTTCGCGCTGCAAATACTCGACGCCGCGCGCCACCGCCTCGTGATTCACCTCGCCCGCCGCCATCAGGCCCATCAGCGCCCACGCGGTTTGCGAAGCTGTGCTCGGTGCGCGCTCGTAGCCGCGATAGTCGAGCTTGTAGCTCTCACCGCCCTCGCCCCAGCCGCCGTCTTCGTTCTGGATCGACAGGAGCCACTGCGCGCCACGCTTCATGCGCGGGTCGTCGTGCGGCAGACCCGCGGCGTTCAGCGAACACAGCGCAGTCCACGTGCCGTAGATGTAGTTCAGGCCCCAGCGGCCGTACCAGCTGCCATCCGACTCCTGTTCCTTCAGCATGTAGTCGAACGCGCGCTGCGCCGGTTCGCTGCCCTGCGGAAATTCGCCAAGTTGCGCGAGCATCGACAGACAACGGCCCGACACGTCCGCAGTCGGCGGATCGAGCAAGGCGCCGTGATCGGAGAACGGAATATTGTTCAGGTAGTACTGCGTGTTTTCCGGTTCGAACGCGCCCCAGCCGCCATCGCTGCTTTGCATGCCGACCACCCATTCGCGCGCCCTCGAAATGGCTTCGCGATCGACGTCCGATTGCGTGAGCGCCGCCGAGCGAACCATTGCCATTGCCACCACCGCCGTATCGTCGACGTCCGGATAATGCGCGTTGTTGTACTGGAACGCCCAGCCGCCAGGACGCACGTTCGGGCGGCGTGAAATCCAGTCGCCGCGCACGTCGAGAATCTGCAGCGGACGCAGCCACGCGAGCCCGCGTTCAGCCGCTTGCTCGGCATGCGCTTCGCCGGTCTCGAGCAGCGCGTGCGCCACGAGCGAGGTATCCCACACCGGCGACAGGCACGGCTGGCAATATGCTTCGTCATCCTTGATAACGAGCAGCTTTTCGATCGACTGACGGGCAATCGCGCGATTCGGGTGATCGGCCGGATAGCCGAGCACGTCGTACATCATCACCGAGTTGGCCATGGCCGGGAAAATCGCGCCGAGGCCGTCTTCGCCATTCAGCCGTTCGTCGACAAAGCGCACCGCCTCGCGCACCGAATGCTCGCGTGTCGCTTTCGGGAACAGGCCGTCGATCATGCGCAACATCACGTCCACGCCGCGGAAAAAGCGGAACCAGCCGAGATGCTGATGCGGCGCCCGGTCGCGCATGCCGGTATTGACCGGCGCGCCGCGGAACAGCTCATCGATACGCACACGGCGCGGATTGCGCGCCACCGGCCGCTTCGCGTTCAGCACCAGCAACGGCACGATCACCGTGCGCGCCCAGTACGACACCTTCGACAGATGGAACGGGAACCACTGCGGCAGCAGCATGATTTCGACAGGCATCATCGGCACGGCACGCCACGACACCACGCCGAACAGCGCAAGCAGAATCCGTGTGAACACGTTCACCGTTTCCGCGCCGCCGTTCGCCAGAATCGCTTCGCGCGCGCGGACCATATGCTCGGCATCCGGCGAGTCGCCGATCATCTTCAGTGCGAAATACGCCTTCACGCTCGCGCTGATGTCGAGCGCGCCGTCGGTGAAAAGCGGCCAGCCGCCGTCCGCGAGCTGGATGCGACGCAGATAGCGGCCGATCTTCTGCTCCAGTTCCACGTTCGGCGTTTCGCCGAGATAGTGGACCAGCAGAACGTATTCGGCAGGAATCGTTGCGTCGGCTTCGAGTTCGTAGACCCAGTGGCCGTCCGGCTTCTGCGCGGCGAGGATCGCGTCGGTGGCGCGCGTGATCGCGGCGTCGAGCGGGGCCTCAGGCGAGGCGTCAAGCGCGGCTGTGGACGCTTGCGGCGCGGTCGCGGGCGCCGCGCCCGGTGCATCGTCCGGCGCAGTCGGCGCCGCATCGGCGAATTCGGGCAGGACGGCGTCCAGCGGCTGGGCTTGAGATAAGTCGTTCATCGGCGTTCCATCGGTTGATTCAGCAGCGTGTCCGCGGCCTTCTGGCCGGAGCGGATTGCGCCTTCAATCGTCGCGGGCAGGCCGGTGGCCGTCCAGTCGCCCGCGAGCATCAAGTTGTTCCAGCGAGTGCGCGTGCCGGGGCGCAGCGTTTCCTGGTCCGGCAAGGCGGCGAATGCTGCCCGCTTTTCCATCACGACCTGCCAGGCCGGCATCGGCTCGGCTGGCACGCTGGCGACCTGAGCCACTTCGGCCCAGATGGTTTTCGCGAGCGCTTCATGCGGCGTGTCGAGCAGGCGCTCGGCGGCGTTGACCGTGACCGAGACGCGGCCCTCGAAGGCAAACAGCCAGTCGGCCGTCGCATTGAGCAACCCCGTGATCGGCGCCATGCCGAACGGCGGCTCAACGGCGAAATGCACGTTGAGCGTTGCCGCGAAACGAGTCGGCGAGCGCAAGCCGGGCACGAGCGTCTGTGCAATGTCCGGCGGCACCGCGAGCACCACGGCCTGGTTGGCGTCGATCGCGATGCTTTCGTCCGCGAAATTCAATGCCGACACGCGGCTGGGGCCGGAGCCGGGGCCGGCGTCGGCGTCGGCGTCGGCAAACACGATGTCTTTCAGGCGCGACCCGAGACGGATGGCCGCGCCGCCATGCTGCAACAGGCGCAGCGCCGGGTCGACAAAGGCGCTGCCCAGACCGTTGCGCGCCACCAGCGGCCGGCACGACAGACCACCGGCAACCAGCGTCTCGCGCACCACTGCGGCCGTCAGCTCCGCCGACGCTTCACGCGGCTCGACATTGAGCATCGCGAGAAACAGCGGCCGCAGCAGGCGGTCCCACAGCGGGCCATTGCAGCGCATGGTCTGCGCGACACTGCGCCCAGGCTTGGCGAACAGCAACGGCACGAGCGCCAGATAGTCTCCCGGCCCGGTGTTCGGCACGCGTGCGTTCGGGTCGAAGACCCACCAGGGCAGACGGCCCGGCGACATGCGTACGGTCCAGCGCGCCCGCGTCGCCAGATCCATGAACGGATACTCGGGCTGGGCCGGACCGGACAGCTCGTCGGCGGCGCCGATCGCGCGCAAATAGTTGAGCGTGGCGAAATTGCCCGACAGCACCATGTGATTGCCACTGTCGATGGTGGCGCCCAGCTTCGGGTCGTAATACGAACGGCAACGGCCGCCCGCCTGGGGCGCCGCTTCATGCAGCACGACTTGCGCGCCGCGGCGCTGCAATTGCACCGCCGCGGCCAGGCCGGCGACGCCGGCGCCGATCACATGGATAAGCTTCGGCATCAGCTCAGAAGAGCGCGTAACGCGCGACGATCCATAGCAAGCGCAGTTTCGGCTTGCTGACCTTCGTGCGCGGAATATCGAAGCCGCGATCAAGCGTTCGGTCGAGCAGCACGCGATAGACGCCCGACATGATGCGCGGCGCACGCACGTGGTTGCGCGGCTCGCGGTTCATGATCGCGTCGGAGGCGGCGAAGTGTTCCTTGGCCCGCTCGGCAAGCGTCGCGCAGACGCGCGGCAGCGACGGATCGTCGGCGATCTGCGCCGGGTTCGTCACCGCGATACCTTCGCGCGCCAGCAATTCGTGCGGCAGATAGCAGCGGTTGATACCGGCGTCTTCGTCGATATCGCGCAGGATGTTGGTCAGCTGCAGCGCGCGGCCCAGATGGTGCGCGAGCAAACGGCCCGGCTCTTCCTGCATCCCGAATATCCTCACCGACAGACGGCCCGCCGCACTCGCGACGCGGTCGCAGTACAGGTCGAGCGTGGCTTCGTCGGGCGCGCAGATGTCGGCGGCGGCGTCCATCGCCATGCCGTCGATCATTGCGTGAAAATCTTCGCGTTGCAGATGAAACGTATGAATGTGCCGCGTCAGCGCGCGCAAGGAAGCGCGCGGTGAGCCGGCATAGCACGCGTCGATGTCGGCGCGCCAGCGCTCGAGTCCGGCGGCGCGTTCGGCGCGCGGCATGTCGCTGTCGGCGATATCGTCGACAGCACGGCAGAAGGCGTAGACCTGATACATCGCATCGCGCTGCGCGGCCGGCAGGATTCGCATTGCGAGATAAAACGAGCTGCCGGACGTGGCGGCAGCGGCGTCGATTTCTGTATCGTCCACGACAAGATTGGAAACAGCCAAGACGATCTCCGCTGGAGGCGCTGCTGAAAGGCGTTCAAGAAGTTTTAATGCTTACGGGCAGAACAGGCGGCCCGCGCGCGCGGACATGCGCGAAACACCCGGCAGGGATGCCGGAAACGGCGAAAAGTATAACAACCTTTGTGAGATGCCGCAGTTTCGAGGGCGAATAAGGGGCCGGAAAGAGGGCGAGGGAAGCGGAGCGATGTGCGCCGTCAGCCGGCCTTGCGGGCCTGGCTCAGGAGAACGCCACCGAGCGGTTGCGTCCTTGCCGCTTCGCGCTATACAGCGCCGCGTCGGCTTCGTTGATGAGCACGTCGTACGCCGGCACGCCCACGCGCGCCGCCGCGCCGCCGACGCTGGCCGTCACCGGCACGCTCGTGCCCTGCACTTCGACCGGCGTGTCGGCAATCGTGCAGCGGATCTTTTCCGCGACCCGCATGGCGTCTTCGAGCGGCGTACAGGGCAGCAGCAAGGCAAACTCTTCGCCACCGAAACGCCCGAAGGTATCCTGCGCTCGCACCACCTCGGCGACCCGTTGCGCCATCACGCGCAGCACCGTATCGCCAACGCCGTGGCCGAACTGGTCGTTGATTTTCTTGAAGTGGTCGAGATCGAACAGCAGCACGGACATCTCGCCGCCGTAGCGCTGCCAGCGCGTGTATTCATCGCGCAGGCGCGCTTCGAAGTAACGCCGGTTGGCAATGCCCGTCAAACCATCGCGGTCGGCGTATTCCTGCAGCTTGGCCACCGCTTCTTCACGTTCGCGCTGCACGATGCTGACATGCGTGACATCGGAGATGGTCACGCACACCGCCACCACTTCGCGATCGCGCATGAGCGGCATGAAGGTGCAATCCTGCTGCATGAAATCGACGCCGCCGGTAATCGCCGGTCGTGGTCGAACTTGAAGAGATACGGGCGCTGCTCCCACGAACTGAATGCAAAGCTGCCAAGCTGAAACACGCTTTCGATCTTGCGCGACAGCCACACGCGCGGCAATTCCGGAAAATGCGCAAAGAGCGATTTACCGACCACCTGTTGCGGCAACAACCCGCTGTGATCCTGCATGAACCGATTCCACATCAGCACGGTCATGTTGCGATCGAGCACGAAAATGCCGAAACCGACACGTTCGACAACCAGATCGCTCAACGAGTCAACGGGCACATTCATAGGCTGGACAACAGCTCGTCGAGCGCCTCGTTCATATGGCGAATCGACTCTTCGGCCATCAGCATCACAAGATGCGCGCGGAAGCTCTGGTCCTCGAGCGTGAAATTGACTTCGACCAGCAGCGCGACTTCCCATTGAAGCACGCCGGGCTGGAACACTTCGTCGAGCGTCATCGCTTCGCCGAGCAGGCCGGGCGCCGAGAAGACCGGCGTGCGGCCGAGCTGGTCGAGAATGCACGAGACACACGCGCCCGTCAGCACGTTCGCGACGTCGAACACGAGTTCTTTCTGGCTCACCGCCTCGTAGCTCGAACGCGAGTACGGGTCGCTCACGAGCGAGCACAACTGGTCGATGCTGTCGCTGCGGCAGATCACCAGCGCTTCGCCCTTGATGTCGGAACGAAAGCCCTGGCGCACCGCGCTCACTGTGTCCTCGATCCCGGTCATCTCGCGCAGCGCCTCTGCCGCCTCGCTCACCGCCACCACCTTCACGCGCGGCACCGACAATTCGATGAACGCATCGAGCAGGCTCGCAAGACGCGTCGCGGCCTGGCCCATCGCCAGATTGGCGACCTCCTGGAGCGCGTCGCGCTGGTCTTCGGTGAGGGCTGGCTCAGACATACAACCCGTACTCCTTGAGGATGGGCAGTACCGCCTCGGGCGTCACGGGCTTGGCGATGAATGCGACGGCGCCGAGCGTGCGCACGCGCGCCTGGGCCATCGGCTGAACATCGGCGGAGACGACAATGACGAAGGTGTTCAGGTCCTCGTGCTGCAAGGCTTCCAGCACCTGGTAGCCGGTCATGTCCGGCATCGTCAGGTCGAGGAACATCACCGACGCTTTGCCTTCGCGATACAGGCCGAGCGCTTCGCGCCCGTTCGTCGCGTAGGACACGTCGACATCCCAGTCCGGCGGCAATGCCTTGGTGAGCACCTTGCGGGCAAGCAACGAATCGTCGGCGATCACAATAGGCAAAGACATGGGCGGGTCGGTAAGCGGAATTAGCTCTTGCGCGTTAACGGCGGGTAGAGTCGGTTTCTTTAACGCGCGGTCTGTCGACTGGCGGTAAAGCGGGCTGAAGCTTGCGAGAATGCAGCTTGCAAACGAGCGGGGGGAGCGCGCAGCGAGGCGTTTTTGACGGAAGCCGTGGGCGCGCATGGATGCGTGCGAGCACGGTGGACGACGGCTATGACCGGCATGTTCGAAGCCTACCCCGTAGATGAATCCGCGCGGCTTCACGGATCGGGCTGGTCCCCTTGCCGCGCGCCAGTTCCCGCGAGCGCCTCAGCTCACGCGTTGTGCGCGTTGTCTGGCGGCCCTCGCGGCAGATGCATCCGGACATGGCGGATACATTATTTGTGATGGCATCGATTTTCGAAGCAAAACGGCGGAAAGGCAACACGCCAATTTCGCATTGGTTAAAGAGATTTTCCCATTAAGCACCAATTTTTAAAATAATTTGGTAGATTCGGAAGGCTTTCTTTTGCATTTATACTTTTGTGTACGTTTGCGCTTCTCGATTCGTCACTGATTTAAACGCCAGACAAATCGCGGGCCGACCCTTGTCACAGTAACCAGTGCCGCCGCTGCATGTCTATGCTTTTCGTGTGAGGCCGACTCCAGGCCCTTTCGTCCCGAACGACCTTAGCGTTATCGACCATGACACCAGACCGGTTCGACCCACCCGAAGCGAGCCGCCGTCCCGCTAACCGCCGGGACGAGGCGCGTTTCCCGGCCGTGCCGGAACAGAATTTCCACGTCCGGCGCATCACGCTGATCGCGCTGCTGGTCGCGGCTATCGTGCTGCCGTGCGTGTACGTCGCGGCAATGGCCTTCAACGATCTGCGCGGGCGCATGGCCGACGCGACCGACGTGACGCTGCGCACCGTGCGCGTGGCGGAAGAACATGCGCTGAAAGTGTTCGATATGAACGAGACGCTGGACGCGCGCATCGTCGATCTGACACAAGGTCTGGACGACAACGGCATTCGCGCCAAAGAAGGCGAGATTCACGAGAAGCTGCGCACCATGGGCGGCGGCTACCCCCAGGTGGCGGCCGTCTCGATTTTCGGCCGCGACGGTGATCTGCTCGCCACCAGCCGCTTCTATCCCTCGCCGGTGTTATCGATTGCCGATCGCGACGATTTCATCGGCATTCGCGGCGGCAAGAGCCTCGACCATGTCTCAAAGGTGATGGCGGGACACGTGGTGGGCGAGCAGGTATTCAACACCGGCGTGGAGCGCCTCGCCGCCGACGGCTCGTTTGCCGGGGTCGTCTCGGTCGCGCTGCGGCCCAGCTATTTCGACGCGTTCTACCGGGAGCTGCTCGGCGGCAGCGACGGCACGCCGATGATCATGAGCCTGTTGCGCGCCGACGGCGCGATCCTTGCCCACTATCCGCGCCGCCCGCGCGAACCCGTGGCGACGGCGCCGGCTTCGCCGCTGGCCGAAGCGCTGGCGCAAGGGCGACGAGCCGGCGTCGTGCGAATGCATTCCGACATCGACGGCGACAATGTGATCCTCGCATTCCGGCGCGTCGGCGCCTATCCGGTGTACGCGTCGTGCGCTTATCGCACCTCGGCGATCTGGGCCGCGTGGTACCGGCATCTGAGCGTGCTGACCCTGTCGATGTTCACGCCGTCCATCGTACTGTGGTGCGTGATCTGGTTGTCGCTGCGCCGCCTTGGCGCCGAGGAGGAAGCGTGGGAGCGCTGGCAGGCCGAAGCCTCGATGCGCCGCTCGATCGAATCTGCGTATCGCCAGTCGCGCAAGATGGAGGCGCTCGGCAATCTGGTCGGCAGCGTGGCGCACGATTTCAACAACCTGCTCATGATCGTCTCAGCCAACGTGCAGATCGCCCGGCGGCGCGGCACGCCGGGACTCGAGCGCGAGTTGTCGGCCATGGAACGGGCGCTCAAGGGCGGCCAGTCGCTTACCCGGCAATTGCTTGGGGTCGCGCGCAAGCAGCCGTTGCGCAATGAGACGCTGGCGCTCGAGCGCTGGTTGCCGGCATGCCGCGAATTGCTGCGCGCATCGCTCGGCGCGAAGATTTCGCTGGTGATGGACATTGGCGTCGATATCTGGCCCATGCGTGTCGACGTCGCCGAGCTCGAACTGGCGCTGATCAACGTCGCCGTGAACGCGCGCGACGCCATGCCCAACGGCGGCCGCTTCACCGTTCGCGCCGCCAATATCAACTTCCGCCATCAGGACGGTTTTCCGCTGACGGGCGACTTCGTGCAACTGTCGCTTGAAGACACCGGCGGCGGCATGCCGCCTGAAGTGCTCGCACGCGCCTTCGAACCGCTGTTCACCACGAAGCCGAAGGGCATGGGCACGGGCCTCGGGCTGCCGCAGGTTTTCGCCTTTTGCGAGCGCTCCGGCGGGCTTGCCGCCATCGACAGCGCGATCGGCGCGGGCACCTCGGTGCGTCTCTATCTGCCGCGCGCCACGGCCGCGCCCGAGGCCGAATTGCCGGCAGAGCCGAGCGTCGCGGAAAGCGGCGCGCCGCACGGCTTGCGCATTCTGCTCGTCGAGGACAACGACGAAGTCGCCGCCGGCACGGAAGCGCTGCTGCAGATGATGGGCCACCAGGTTACGTGCGTGTTCAATGCCGACACCGCGCTGTGCCTGTTCGACGACGCCCACGCAAGGCATGCGCGCACTGGCGAGCCGCTGCCGTTCGATCTGGTGCTGTCGGACATCCATATGCCCGGCACGATGAACGGCATCGACCTGGCCGAAGCCGTGATGGCTTTCGACACCAGGATGCCGGTCATTCTGGTCACCGGCTACGCGGAGGAACTCGATCGCGCGCGGCATGTGAATGTGCGGGTGCTGTCCAAACCCTTCGATATCGCGTTGCTGGAAACACTCCTTCAGGCAATCCAGCGCGATCTCGCGCAAACGGGCGCCGATCCGGCCGCGGAGACGCATCCGGCGGGGTAAAAACCGTGCCTTGTCAGCGTTGCCGCTTTCGCCGCATTCACCTCTTATTACCGGCGGTTGTAAAAAGCGCAGCAACGATATGTCACGGTTCCAGCGTGCCCCAGACGGCCCTGGCCGCCCAAAGCCGCCCAACCGGCCTGGGCAGGCAACAGCAGGCGTGGGGGCGCATCGCGCCGATCCCGGCATGATCGTTGCGGTGTTTTTTCAGGGAAGGTGGCTGGCGCGTTCTTGCGCCATCCGTTCCAGCTAGATACGCCGGGGGACAGCCATGCGACACACTGTGATTGGTTTATTCGACACCTATTCTCAAGCGGAAGCCGCGCGCGACACGCTTGTGCAGACCGGGTTTGCGCGCGAAACGATTGAGTTGCAGGCGAATCCGGAACCCTCCGTCGGCTCCGCAACCGAAGAGGTTGCCGGTTCCGGCGTGCTCGCCAATATCGAGCGCTTTCTTTCGAGCCTGTTTGCGACCGGTCCGCGCGCGTCGGAGACGGCCCGCTATACCGAGGCCGTGCGCCGGGGCGCCGTGCTGGTCTGCGTGAGCGCGGCAAGCGAATCGCATGCGGATCTCGCTCGCATTACCTTGAAGAGGCTGGGCGCGACCGACATCGGCGAGCGACTGCCCGATTGGGACACGCCGTCGGCATCGAGCCGCGAACATTCGATACTCGACGAACTCGGCATCGGCGCAATGACGCCCGGCACGCCGCATACATCGCGCGTGGCGACGCCCGGCGTAGCGACGCCCGGCGGGGCAACGCCGGGTTCAGCCACGCGGCCTGCAACCTCGGCAGATTCGCTCTATCCGCCGCCGCTCATGGGCACCGACGCCGAGCCGTTTGTCCCGCCGTCGCCAGGTGAGCGGCCGGTGCGCGATCCGGTCAACGAGCCCATCACCGATCCGCTGGTCGGCGATGCGGAACGTACCGCGATCGCTGCCGGTTCTATGCCGGGCTCGGGCGCGATCCTGCAGCCGCAAGAGATCACTCCGGAGACCGGTCAGCCGGGCGCGGGTTCAGGCGGCCAGATGCCGAACGAGTATCTGGAATACGAAGAGGATTTCCGCACGCACTACGACGAACAATACGCGGCGGAGAACGCACGCTATGAAGACTACGTGCCGGCCTATCGCTATGGCGCGGAGATCGGGCAGGACGCACGTTATCGCGACAAGCATTGGGACGATGTCGAACCGGAAGCCCGGCGTCACTGGGAAACCACCTCGCCGGACAGCACGTGGGAGCGCTTCAAGCTCGCCGTGCGTCATGGCTGGGAAAGGGTGACGGGGCATCACCACGTCTAGGCGGACGCGGTGACCGCGTCGGCGTGCCGCGAGGTCGCGGCACGCCGGCGTGTCCTGGTGCGGACGGGTAAGCGAATTGGCCGTCAGGCGACGGTGTGACGTTTGACCCACGCAACGTAGCGGTCGACGAAACTCTGCAAGAACTTGCGGGTGCCGTCGTTCACGATTTCGCCCTTCTCATTGATGGTCGCCGGGTCGTGCTTGATGAACACTTCAGGCTGGCCGAGTGTGGCGACATCGAGGTACCCCAGCACATTGCGCAGATGCTGTTGCGCCAGCGCCGTGCCGGTCGCGCCGAGCGACGTGCCGATCACCGCGCCAGGCTTGTTGCCCCACGAATTGGTACCCCACGGCCGCGAGCCCCAGTCGAGCGCGTTCTTCAGAACGCCCGGCATGGAGCGGTTGTACTCGGGCGTGACGAACAGCAGAGCGTCGGCGGCTTCGACACGCTTCTTCAGGTGTTTGGCGACGTCGGGATAATCCGCGTCGTAATCCTGGGAGTAAAGCGGCAACGAGCCAATATCGATGAATTCGAACGTGAAGTCCGCGGGCGCGAGTGAAATCACGGCTTGCGCCAACTGGCGGTTGAACGACTCGCGGCGCAGGCTGCCGACAACGACTGCGATGTGATAGGCCATGTTCGCTTCCTTGAGGTGAGGCGCTTGACGCGCAAAAGGGTACGAACTGTCCATCATAGGCAAAAGCCGTAAGGGATGGCGGCGGCGGGTACAAAAACGCCCACTTCGGGCCGCGCGGGCTTCCGTCGTGGAAGTTGCTACCGGTGGATAACCCGGTAGCACCAAAAGTTATCCACAGAATCACTGAATAACCTTGTGGATAACTGGTACTTTTGCCTTGTCAATCAAGCATGCTTTCGGCCTAGGGCGTTTTTAGGCACAAGCGTGTTTTTTGCTGTCATTCCGGGACGGCGAAATTGCCGTCCACACGCTGCCAGCCCTCAGTCCCGGCAAACAGTCGGGCATCATCGGCATTTTCAAAAGCGCGTCAAACGTGTTGGATTAAATGCAAAAAGGCGTCTTTATCGACGCCCTTTTTTGATTTCGAGAACCCGTCTCGTCAGCAGACCCGCGCTGGACCTGTGTCCTGCAGACAATCAGTTACCGAAGAACACGTTGCAGTACGATGCCGGGCCGTTGCATTGGGCCGGCGCAGCCGCTTCAGCTGCGCCCGAAGCAGCAGCAAACAGGGCGACGGAAGCGATCAGGGCCGTGAGAATGCGTTTCATGGTGCGACTCCTCTTCAGCGTTTGGTTTGCGATCTGGTGCGATCGATGGACTGAAGAGTAACGATTCAGTGTCCGCCTAAAAATAGCGAAGACAGGAAGACATTTTTTCAAATAATGAAAGAATCAGGATGGGTATTTAGGGCGGGTTTGAGACATGCCTGACAGCATGCCTTTGCCTGGGCGCTGCGAGTGATGATTCGCCGCCGCAACGTTGATTTCATTTTTCGCAATAATGTTTTTTCCTGTCATAAAGCCCGTTGCGGCACGACTAAAGTCATCAGGTCATCGCTTGTTGGCGGGCACATGTTCAATACCGATTCGCTTGCGCAGGAAGGTGCGGCAGAATGGCGCACATTTCCGGGAACTGCGCGAGGAGACTCACCCGCCTATGAACCACCACGATTCAGAAGAAAGCGTGCGGCAACCGCGAGCGCGGCGACGGAGCATGCCATGGCGCAAGTAAGCGGGCCGGCGCTCGACGATCCCGTCTATCTGACGCAACTGCGGCGCGACCTGTTGCGCTTCGCCCGGTTGCAACTCCGCGATGCCGCTGCCGCCGAAGACGCCGTCCAGGAGGCTCTCGCCGCCGCCTGGACGCAAGCCGACCGGTTTGCCGCGCAATCGGAACACAAGACGTGGGTGTTCGGCATCCTGCGGCACAAGCTTGTCGACACCTTGCGCGCCCGGCAGCGCACGGTGAACCTGTCGGCGCTCGAATCCGAAATCGACGGCGAGACGCTGCTCGATCGCGAACTCTTCAAAGATAACGGCCACTGGTCGCGCGAGACCAAGCCGCAACCGTGGCCGACGCCTGAGACCGCGTTGCGTCAGCAGCAATTCTGGACCTTGTTCGAGATGTGTCTGGAACACCTGCCCGAGCACATCGGGCGAGTGTTCATGATGCGCGAGTTCCTCGATCTCGAAACCGAAGCGATCTGCGCCGAACTGCAGATGACCGCCAATCACTGCAGCGTGCTGATTTACCGCGCGCGGCTGCGCCTGCGCACTTGCCTGAGCGAAAAGGGACTATCCAGAGAGGATGCGAATGGGGAAGTGTAAGCACATCACGCGCCTGTTGTCCGACGCGCTCGACCGCCGTTTGACGACTAGTGAATGGGTCGCGATCCGGCTGCATCTGCCGACGTGCAGCGGCTGCCGCAATTACCGCAAACAGATTCGCCTGCTGCGTTTGGCTGCGCGCACGGTGAGCGGGATTGCGACGCCGGGGACGGGTGGAAGCGAGGATTGAAGGCGGGGCGTCTGGCGGAGGGCGTGTAGGCTGCGGCGAACGGCGGCGAATTGAACGCCGCCATTCTGCGAGTGGCTTGTTTAGCGATCGCCAGGCGGCGTGTTGCGGTAGCGCTCGAAGAATCCGGCATGCGACGCTTCATCGATGGAGACGGGATGCGCTTCGGCGCGAGCCGGATGCCTGGCCAACTGCGCGCGCGTGCGGATCGGCCGATGCTGGAAATTGCCGCCGCAATTCGGACACACGTTGCGCAGCGTGCTGAGCGCACACACTTCGCAGAAAGTGCATTCGTACGTGCAGATCATCGCGTCGGGCGCGTTCGGCGGCAGTGATTTGCCGCATCCTTCGCAGGACGGTCTCAGTTCAAGCATGATGGGTGGCTCCACGTTGGCAGGAGCGAGGTGCGGGACTGCACCTCGTCTATGGCAAAGCAGTGTAAGCATCTAATGCCGTACGGAATTGACACCCAGGCGTCAATTCCTGCCACCGTTCGCGATTCCCGTTACCGGGCTCAGGTCAACACGGTCCACAACACGAACGTCAATACCAGGCCGACGACGGATACGATCGTCTGCAGCACCGACCAGACCATCACCGTCTGCTTCAATTGCAGCCCGAAGTATTCGCGCACCATCCAGAAGCCGGCGTCGTTCACGTGGCAGAAAAACACGGAACCGGCGCCGATCGCGAGCGCCATCAGCGAATTGTGCGTCGTGCTGAGACCCGCGACGACCGGCGCGACAATGCCCGCGGTCGTGGTGGTCGCCACCGTCGCGGAACCGGTGGCCTGCCGCAGCGCGACGGCGATCAGCCATGCCAGCAGAATCAGCGGCATGTGCGCGCCGACGGCGATCTTGCCGATCGTTGTGCTGATGCCGGCCACCACGAGCGCCTGCTTGAGGCCACCGCCTGCGCCGATGGTCAGCAGCAGCGCGGCGATCGGCGGCAAGCTCTTGCGCAGAATGCCGCCGACGCGGTCGCGCGCCATGCCACGCGACCAGCCCAGCGCGACCACCGCGAATAGCACGGTGAGGCCGAGTGCGACTAACGGCTCACCCAGAAAATTGAGTGCGTTGAACAGGAAAGTCTCGGGTTGAAGCAGAAGTTTGGCAACCGTGCGGCCCAGCATCAGCACGACGGGCAACAGGATCGTGATCAGCGAGATCGCGAAGCTCGGCGGCTCGCCAGTGGTTTGATGCGCGGTGAAGAGCTTGCCCATTTCTTCCGGCTCGACCACGTGCATCCGTTTCGACAGCCAGATGCCATAGACCGGACCCGCGAGAATAACCGCCGGAATCGCGACGATCAGGCCAAGGCCGAGCGTCAGGCCGAGATCGGCATGCAGCGCGCTCACCGCAATCAGCGGACCCGGATGCGGCGGCAGCAGTGCGTGCAACGTGGTCATACCGGCAAGCGCGGGAATCGCAATCCGCAGGATCGGCTGCTGCGAGCGGCGCGCCATGACGAAGATGATCGGCACCATCATCACCAGACCCACTTCAAAGAAGAGCGGCAAGCCCACAATGATCGCCACCAGCGCCATCATCCACGGCAGCGTGCGCGGCGTGGAATGTTTGAGGATGGTCGAGACGAGCCGGTCGGCAGCCCCTGATTCCGCCATCAGCGCACCGAGCATCGCCCCAAGCGCAATGATGATGCCGACGTCCCCGAGCAACGCACCGGCGCCTTTGCTGAATGCGCTGGCCACCGCTTCCAGCGGCAGGCCGGTGGAAAAGCCGGCCGCGAACGTGCCGACCAGAATCGACAGAAACGGCGCGAGCTTCAGCGCGCTGATAAACACGATGATCAGTGCGAGCCCGAGCACGCACGACAAGATCAGTTGAGTGTCGTGGGATGACCACGGCGCGAGTGTTGTCGTTGGATGCACGATGTCCCTTTGTTCCATTAACCCAACCGCGACTGCGCGCGGATGACGGATTGTAGCGGGGTGCGGCGGCTTGACGCAGCCGGGCACGCAGATAAGAACCGCCGGTGCGTGCCGCGCGTGTGCCGTGCCTGCCCCGTGCCAGTCAGCGTGATTTGCTTATGCGAATTTATCGGTTCGTCCAGGCTTGCAGACGAATTATCGTCGACGCCAATCGGTCCGTTTTGCGGCCGTCTTTTGAACGAGCACTTTTATGTCCCGTCATCCGCTGCTCAACCGTCGCGCGTTTATCGCCGGCGTGGGCGCCTCGCTGGCCGCCGCGGCCTTGCCCCTTGTGTCCCCGTCTGTCTTCGCCGCGGACGCCCATGCAAAGGAATTTCGTATCGGTTATCAGAAGGCGGCCAACACCCTCGTCTTGCTGAAGGCGCACGGCACGCTGGAAAAGCGGCTCGCGCCGCTTGGCGTGACGGTTAAGTGGACCGAGTTTCCCGCCGGACCGCAGCTGCTCGAAGGGTTGAATGTCGGCGCGATCGACTTCGGTTATGTCGGCGAGGCGCCGCCCGTGTTCGCGCAGGCGGCTGGCGCGAACTTCGTCTACGCCGCTTATGAGATTCCGACGCCGCATGCCGAAGGCATCCTCGTGCATCGGGATGCACCGATCAAAACGCTGGCCGATCTGAAGGGCAAAAAGATCGCGCTCAACAAAGGTTCGGATGTTCACTGGTTTCTGGTCGCCGCCTTACAGAAGAGCGGCGTGAACTACAGCGATATCCAACCTGTTTTTTCTGGCGCCCGCCGACGCGCGCGCAGCCTTCGAACGCGGTGCGATCGACGCATGGGCGATCTGGGACCCGTTCCTCGAGGCGGCAAAACGCCAGTCGAATGCCCGCTTGCTCGTCGACGCCGAAGGTATCGTGAGTCACCATCAGTTCTTCCTGAGCGCGCGGCCGTTTGCGCAGCAAAACGGCGACGTGCTCGCGATCGTGATGGACGAGGTAGGTAAAGAGGGGGCGTGGGTACGCGGCCACTACAGTGAGGCAGCCGCACAGCTCGCGCCGATCCAGGGGCTCAACGCAGGCGTGATCGAAGCGGGTTTGCGGCACTACGCGCATATCTACAAACCCGTCGATGCAAACGTATTAGAAGAACAACAACGTATTGCCGACACGTTCAGCGAACTGCGCATTATTCCGACGAAGATCGTCACGAAGGACGCTGCATTGCCTGCCAAGGCCTAGGTCACGCAGATGGTGGTGGTTCGACGCCTACTTGAATAGCGCTTCGACATTTTCCGGCGGACGGCCAATCACGGCACGCCCGTTTCGCACGACGATCGGTCGTTGCAAAAGGACGGGGTGTTTTGCTAATGCTTCGTATAACTGAGCGTCGCTCAGCGTGACGTCGGAGAGATCGAGTGCTTTGTACTCGGCTTCTGTGTCGCGGATCATCTCTCGAACTGTGCAGCCTAGTTGTGCGTTGAGTGGCTTTAACTGCGCGACCGTGAGCGCCTGCTTCAGGTATTCGACAATTTCCGTTGGTTCGTTTGCGCTGTTGTAGGTGCCGGCAATCAGGTCGCACGTCGCTCGCGATTTTGAACAGTGCGGGTTGTGGTAGATGGTAATCATGGCTATTGGGTAGGCGGTGGTTGTGTTGGGCTGCAGGGAGCTTTTTGCGGGGATTTTAGCGGGTGGAGGATCGGGTGGGGTCCTTCGCCGAGGTGGGCGATCAGGTTTCGTTGGGTTGCCGAAGGGGCTCTTTGTCTGTTGGTGATGGCGTCGTTCGGTTTATGCGCATAAAGCGCATGTGGGATGTTGTCGTCGCGTGACTTGGGATGGCACGCGTCACTCTGTTGGACGCTTCGGCTCATAGTGTGGAGCTTGCCTGCTACAAGCGTGAGCGCGGTGCTTTGCGCCAGTCCCAGTCCCAGTCCAGTCCCAGTCCCAGTCCCAGTCCCAGTCCCAGTCCCAGTCCCAGTCCCAGTCCCAGTCCCAGTCCCAGTCCCAGTCCCAGTCCCAGTCCCAGTCCCAGTCCCAGTCCCAGTCCCAGTCCCAGTCCCAGTCCCAGTCCCAGTCCCAGTCCCAGTCCCAGTCCCAGTCCCAGTCCCAGTCCCAGTCCCAGTCCCAGTCCCAGTCCCAGTCCCAGTCCCAGTCCCAGTCCCAGTCCCAGTCCCAGTCCCAGTCCCAGTCCCAGTCCCAGTCCCAGTCCCAGTCCCAGTCCCAATCCCAGTCCCAGTCCCAGTCCTAGGCGTTCGGCGTTCGGCGTTCGGCGTTCGGCGTTCGGGTGCCGTGCCGTGCCGTGCCGTGCCGTGCCGTGCCGTGCCGTGCCGTGCCGACAGCATCATGCGTCGATCCGCGTAGTCAGACACCACGACGGCGACGACTCGATGCGCGACTGCGGCCCGAAGGGTTTATGCGCATAAAGTTGTCTGCGGGAAATGGCTCGCCTGGGCTCACTCATGGCCAGCAAATGCCTCTCGCCGCCAAAAGACCGTCCATCCGAAAAGCGATGCTGTTGAGCATCGCCAGACCGAGCGGGACCGCGTCGAATCCGAAATGGTCGATGCTCCGCTATCCAAGCAGTGCCGCCTCTTATCGCGCTGTATCGCGCCGCCGCCTCATCCCTTTCGCGTCCCACAGCGTCGGATATCTCACAGACACCACCAACGCGTCACCGCTGATCGCAATTCACGGCCGCCACGCTATCGCTCACCATGCCCCAATCCTCTTTATGCGCATAAACCTATCCCGAACGGCTAATTCTTCCCGCGTTTACACAAAAACGATTGAAATGCGAATTCATCCAGGTAAAATCCATCTGCGTCTAAAAAGAGGAGGTGAAGATTGGCAGCAGAAATCATCGCGGTAACTCAGCAGAAGGGTGGGGTCGGGAAGAGCACAATCGCGATGCACCTCGGCGCTGCGTTCCATGAGAAAGGCAAGCGCGTCCTCGTCGTAGACGCAGATGGTCAAAACACACTGATCCATTGGGCCAGCGCATCATCAGACGGCGAAACCGGCATCCCCTTTCCGGTCGTCAACCTCTCCGAAGCCGGCAGCCAGATCCATCGCGAGATCAAGAAGTTCGTGGCGGACTACGACATCATCGTCGTCGACTGCCCCCCCTCCATCACCGAGAAAGTTTCGGGCGTTGTATTACTCGCGGCCAGCGTCGCGATCATGCCGACGTCGTCGTCACCCGCTGACTATTGGTCGAGCGTCGGATTGGTGAAGCTCGTCCAGCAAGCCCAGGTCATGAACGAGGACCTGCGCGCAGTCTTTCTGTTGAATAAGACCGAAGAGAAACGGATGCTCACGCGCGAACTGAAGCGCGCGTTGGAAGAGCTCGGTTTCCCACTGCTTAAGACCCAAATCCCGACGCGCGAAGCCTATAAGCAGGCAATGGCGTTGGGGCAGACAGTGCTTCAGATGAACGATCGCGGCGCCAAGCTCGCCGCCATCGAAGTACGGGCGTGCGCCAACGAGATCGCAGCCTTGCTCCCCTGAATTTATGCGCATAAAGGACCCTGAATGAAACCCTCCCAATTTGCCAAAGGCTTTCAAGCACGTCCTGATACGACCAGCAGCGAAAAGCGAACCGCCCTCGACCGCCTGAATGCGATCGACGGCATGGTCAAGACCGGCGAGGTGCCGAGCCGCATCATCCAGCCAGTCATATCGCAAGACGTCGCGGAAGCCGAAGCTGCCGATATCGCCAATGAGTCGACGGCCTACCGCGCGTGGCGGATCGAACACGCTTACCGTCCGGGCCAGGTCATCGAACTCGCGCTCAAAACGATCAAGCCGAGCCCGTTCAATCCGCGCCATTTCTATCTGAAGTCGTCGATTGCCGAACTCGCCGTTAATCTGGCGAAGCAGGGACAGCAGCAGGCGATCCACGTCATTCCCGACTACGACAATCCCGGCACCTACTTCGTCAGCGACGGCGGCCGGCGTGTACGGGCGCTCAAAGAAGCGAACAAGGAATCGGTGAAGGCGATCGTTATCGATCTGCCAATCGGCATCCAGAGCTACAAGCTCGGCTACGACCTGAACGTCCAGCGCGATTCGCAGACGGTGTTCGACAACGCGGTCGTCTGGAAACGCTTTCTCGACGATCGGCATTTCCAGAGCCAGAAGGAGCTCGCCGAGCACCTTGGGTTGGACGAGTCGACCGTCGCGGTCGCCCTGTCGATCGCCAAGCTGCCCGAGACGGTGATGCATGAGATGGTCGCCAGACCTGACCGCTTTGGTTCGAACATGGCGTATCAGGTGGGACGGTATCACACTGCCCGCGGCGCCGACGCCACGCTGCGTCTGATCAACAAAATCCTCTCGGACGACCTGAGCACGCGACAAGTCGCGGACATCGTGAAGGGCAGGGCAAGCGCGCAGGAGAGTACCAAGCCGGCGGGTCGGCAACGCTATGCGCAGCGTCTGGAAATCAAGCTCGGCGGTGTCGCGGTCGGCGATCTGAAGTCGTATGGGGACGATCGGATCGAACTACGTCTGAAGGGTCTCACGCGCGAAAAGCGTGACGACATTCTTCGTCAGATTGAAAAGATGCTGAAGTAAAGGAGGGGAAAGTCCCAGCAGGAAAAGAAACGGCGGCGCACTCTCGTGCGCCGCCGTTTTTCTTGATGATTACGCCGCGCGCGATTGGCTCAGCGTGAAGGCAAGCAGGTCGCCATCGGTGGGTTCACCCCACGTTTTGCGAGCCAGCCAATCGAAGAACGCCGTTTCGACGATCTTCGAGTCCAGCCCACGACGGCGCCAATCGTCCCGCATGTGGGTGCCGAGATCCGGCAATTCGTCGTCCTCAAACGACTTCCGCGCGATCTCCCGTTCGGACTCACCTTGCTCGTCGTAAAGCTCCCGCGCTTCCTTGCGGCGAACCGCCGAGTACTCGCCAAGCAGACGTGCTTTCAGGTCGTCCGCCGGCGCAGCCACTGCGGCTTTGCCACCGCTACCGGACGCCAGCGCCTCGACTGGCGGCGCATAGCCCTTCTTCAACGCATCCTTGAACAGCGCCGGTGCGCTGCGCACAGCGGGCAACGACGTGCTGCGCATGCGTTGCTCGGTCATCTGGAGCGCCGCGCGAATCCGGTTCTCTTCGCTATCGGCATACAGGGTTTGCGCTTCTTTCAGCGGAATCCCGATCTTCACCATCCGGTCGACCAAGGTGCTGTCGAACACATTCGGGTGTTCGTCGAGTGCAAGCATGGGCTGCTTGCGCTCGGTCACGCGGAACTGGATTTCGGCGACCCGCCGTCCTTCCCGGTGCTCGATCAATTCGACAAAGATGTTGGTGACCGCATTCACCTCGGCGATGGCCGGACGCAGGTAATCGCGCTTGAAGTACTTGTACTCGCGCTTCGCCTCGTCACCCGCTTCAGTGTCGGGGGTGCCTGAGAGGATAGGACGCCACCATTCCCATGATTCGCGCATCGTTAGATGGCTCGGGTTGGTCAGGTAGCGAACGCAAATCTCGTAAAGGGCGAGACCCGCGCTACTTCGCAACTGGCTCTGGAATTGCAGACTCAGTCGCGCATACTGAACCGGGTCGAGCAGCTTCTTCTTGATCTTCGGTGCGAACGAAAACTCCACCCAGACGCGGCGAGTAGTAGGGTCTTCGAGAATTTCTGCGTCGGCGATCAGCGTGGAGATACCCCATTTCCGGCCCGGCTTCTGGCTGGACGTGCCGGTACTCCATTCGACCTGCACCGACACCATCCGCCGCAAGTGCTCTTTCACGAGCGCCGTGTCGTTCGAATCGAATGCCGAATTAGCAACGATGTCGGACAGCAAGGCCCGATAAGTGTCGCCAGACTCGTCAGCTTGCTGAGCGACGGCAAGGAGAACGTTGAACAGCTTGCGGGTGAGAAGGGTGATCTTGCCGCTCTTGGGCTGGATGGCGATCGCCTCGACGGCCTTGCGCAATTCGGCCGAGCTCGGGCTGACTACATCTGTCTTCTTCGCGCGCTTCGTGGCCATGCGTCTGGTCGAGGAGGGATTTGGCGAGAGCATACCGGCTGCGGTGATACACGTCTATAGCACGGATCTCACCGTTCCCGGTGAAGTGAGTTTACGGAGCGAAACTCACCTCGAGCAACTCCCGAAAACCCTCACCTCACCCGTTTCACACCAGGTTCAGGGCATCCTTACAGGTCGCGGCCTCCCGAAATGCTGACCGATTTCTGACCTACCGCGAACGGGAGCTAGTCGATCCCGAATCTTCTCACCTCAAAAAATTCTCGTGAATTTTGGCCAGGCGCATGTTGCGAGCGGGACGCACTCGCGCAGAGTCAGCAGCTCGAACGCGCTTCGGCTCATTTCAGCGGAGAGGGGAGGGGAAGCACCCGGCAGATGCGCCGAGCCCCAACCTGAGCGGGCGCCGCAACGGAGCTCGCCGGCATACATACCCGTCGATCTCCACGGCCATCCGGCCTTCCCCGCACAGATGCGCATGGCAATCGCTCCATCGCCATCTGAGTCAATGGCTGCCGGACATGGCGGACAGACACCCCGGCAACACAAGCGTGAGATCCGAGTCTGGACAAATGCCCCCAAAGGCTCCCGAAAAATCTCACCTCAGCCTCGGCCGAACGCTCGGAACGACGCGGCCTCCAGACCTGGTGGCCTGGAAAAACACCGATAAATACTCCCGAAAAACCTCACCAATGTGCCGGGAAGAGGCTTGCGCAAGCCGCGAAAAAGGCCCCCCGAAAAACCTCACCTTTGCGCTGCGCACAAAATTTATTCAATGATTTCATCGCGTTATGGAACAACTGTCAGCCGGGCTATGCGTGCGCACTCCCGTATATCCTCACCTTTAACAGCGTTCTGGTGAAATCCGCCGTCTCTGGCCGCAGCGCGAAGGGCCCCGAAAAACCTCACCTTAAGGATTCAGCAGCCACAAAATCGAAATCGCTCTGACAGCGTCCGTAGGGCTTTTCCGAGCCATTGCAGCAATTTTGGTCCTGTATTTCCTCACCTTTGCGATCGCAAGCGTCCCAAAAGACTCCCGAAAAACCTCACCTCAGGCAAAAAGCAGGCCAATTGACGAGCTGGCGATCGCCTGGATCCAGGCCCCCCGAATTCCCTCACCTTTCCCCACAGGGGAACAAGGACTCCCTTGACGTAGCCGACAGATTTTCGGACGAAATCCGGTTCAGCTCCCGCAAATGCTCACCTTAAGCCTCGGAATGCACAAAATTGAGGCAAAAATGGCACCTCGGCCCCGGAAAGTCTCACCTTCGGTTCGCGTTTTCTCCCGTCTTGACTCACCAATGGGGTTAACGAGGCCCAAATAAGGTCCAAAATTGGCGTCCAAGACGGTCCCGAAAGCGCTCACCTTCAGGGTTATCTGGCGCTGAACCGGCTTTTGAGTGCTGCCGGGCGATCTGGCGCGCTCAGGTCCCGCAAAATCTCACCTTTAGCCAAACCGCACTTTTGCAGTGGCTCCTGAACCCGCTCACGTTCTGTCCCGGACCCACTCACCAAGGCCCCCGAACCTCATCACTCCACACTCCTGCAAGATCTCACCACCTCTCCCGCAAAGCTTCACCTTACCGGGCTGAAACCCCTGCCTGGTAAGGGTTTGCCATGGCGTTAACGTTTTTAACATGGGTTCAAGGGTGTTTACTTTTATTACTCTCTAGCATTTCCCCGCGTGTCCTTCGGACAAAACATCTCCCCCCCTCAGCTACCATGACGTGCTCGTGAAACAGTGCACGATCAGAAAGAAACCGATGAAAGCGCTTTATTTACAAAGGCTTATTGGCTAGTCTTCGTTTTGTTTCACGGAAAAAACCGGCTTGGCCCAATCTCTTGACCTACCAGCAGCCCTAAACTACCGCAACTAGCCAAATAACACGCACCACAAACAAATACGTAGCAAACAATACGTAAATTGTTATGATTTATCCAATTCGAGCAACATCGAGGTATACATGAATCTGGATCAGGAACGGCAGGCTATCCGCAACGAGCTTGAATCCTTGAGGGCGAGTGGGGCACGGCGCCAAGAACTCTCGCTGCATGCCTGCAAGCGACTCTTTTTCGATTTGGGGATTCGTCCGTCCATGGCGGCCGTTCGCGACCTGACCCAAACAGGCAGCGCAAGCGATATTCCAAAAGACATCGACCACTTCTGGGAACGGATCAGAACGGTGTCGCGCGTAAAAGTCGGCGCAGGCGCTATCCCGAAAGGCTTGGAAGAGCGCGCGGGAGAACTGTTGGGCGCACTCTTTGAAGAAGCCGTCGTCCGTGCCCGCTCCACCCTTGACAGCGAGCGCGAGGAAATTCGGGTCCAGGTTACCGAAGCCGACCAACGCGCCCGAGAAGCAGAAATTCGCCTCGACGTGTCGGAAGAGGCAATCAAGCGCAGCGAATTGAGAGCGGAAGCCGCGTGGGAACGCGTCCGCGCTCTCGAGGCGGAGCTTTCCAGCACCACGACACATGGCACCGCTCACCAGGAAGGTTTGCAGGCAACGGTGCGCCGGCTCGACGGGGAAAACGAAACGCTGCGTCATCGTCTTGAGACCGAACAGGCGACCAACGCGGCGCTCCGCGACCGGATCGACGCACTGCATGTCGAATTGCGCCAAAGCACTGAACACTATGCGCAGCAGATCAAGGACGCCGTCGCCGAAGCCGAGCGGCGCGTGAAGCCGATGCTGGTCGAGCTTGATTCTTTACGCAGCATGGCCGCCACCTATCAATCGGGGGTGCGTGATGCGAGCCGCAAGGAATTCGAGTTTATCCAGCAGATCGCCGCAGCCAAGGCGCGAGGCGACCGGCTCGACGCGCAACTGCGCGAGCAATCGGATGAAGTGGATGCTTTGACGAAAGAAGTTGCCATGCTGCGGAGCCAACTGGGCATCGACCCGGCGATCGCGGGTCTGCTGTGTTCGCTGGTCGAAGCGGGTCGGCTCACGACCGACGAGCTGACAGCGATCGGCACGGCAGCGGACGGCCAGGTGAAGTTGCCGCTGCGCTGCCCGAAATGTGAAGAAGGTGAGCCCGAGCTATCGCAAGTCGATCACCGCTTCGAACTGCAGTGTCCTGAGTGCGACCACTCGTCAGGACCCGGGAAATCAAGACTGGAGGCCGTCAGCCGGTTTTTGTCGCTCGCTTCGACTGCGGCGTCGGCATGACCGCTCGGCGCGGACGTCATAGCGGCTAAATCGCCAAAGGTGAGGAAATTCGGGACTCCAAGGATGAGTACTTTCAGGACTCACCGATCACCCTTCCCGCGTCAAACGCCCGTCGCGCCGGGGCGTGGGCATTGGCGAAGCGGCCGGATCCGGTTCATCTACAACCGGCGAATCCTGCTGATCCATCCACCTTTGCCACGACCGATACAAGCGGTTAGCAGACACCGCTTGGACAAATCCCAGCCATTGCCCGACCAGTTCTGCCTCAACGCCGCTCTCGAACAGGTCCGCGGCAAAGGTGTTGCGCAAAGTTTGCGGACTGGCGCGCGAGGCCCGCGACGCGGCGATTCCAGCCGCGTCGATCAATGCGTCGACGGCGCGCAGCATGGTCGCCTTGTGCATGGGGCGTCCTGAAGGCGAAGCGGGAAAGACCAGATTGCCGGCCAGTTCGGAGAGGCGCCGTTCGGCAAGCCATGCGTCGAGAATGGCGGCCGCGAAGGGCGCGAGCCGGGTACGCCGCGTGAGCAACGGATTCGCGGACTCGATCGTGACCCACGGAGAGCCGACATTCACGCAACTAACCGCAAGTGCCGCAGCCTCGCCCGTTTTGAGTCCGCCGCCAAGAAACACCGCAATCAATGCACGGTCGCGTCGCTCTCTCCAGCGTTGCGCCGCGGACAAGGCCGGCACGGGCGAAAACAGATGCGCAATGAGCGTGGCTCGTTCGGCATGGTTGAGAAAACCGGTCGGCTCGTTATCGCGTGCATTTCTCCACGCTGCTTCGCCATCCTGAGCAATGAAGCGTGCAGGATTGGTCGACGCGGATTCGACTTCGCGCACATGGTCCAGCACCCGTTCAATGAGTCGTAAATACCTGACGCGTTGCGGCTTTCTGATCTCAAGCCCGCCCACGAATTCTGCGATGGTTTGCGTATCGACCGTAACCAGACTCTTGTTGCGAACGGCAAGCCAGTCGAGGAAAAGTCCCCACTGCGCTTGATAGACCTCAGCGGACGAGCGCCTGAAATGCTGCCTGGCAAGCCAGGCGTCGAAAGCGATTTGCGGATCGCGGCGCCAGTCTTCACGTTCCCGATCGAAGAGATCGGTCGACGGTGCAGGGCGCGGAACCGGGTCGGACAGATGAAGAGGTGACATACGCTATCTTTCCGTTAGTTGCGCATATTGTAGGTGGCAACCGATGAAAGTACAGCGCCTAATACAGCGACTTAAGTCAGTCGCCCCACGCCCGCGCGTGCTTGAGCGGCGCAGCTTTAGACGCAGGTTGCGCGGCGCGGCGTGCCGCTTCTTCGTAGGCCGAGACGGCAAACGCAAACACCGCCGGCAACGCGGTGGAGGTGCCGAAGTCCACGGCCTCGTCCGTTTCCGGATAAGGCAACTCGGACGGCCGTTGGAACAGGCCGAGCATGATCGCGTCATGCCGGCTGGCAAACCCGAGATCCGCTAATGCTTCGGCTTCGATTGCATGGAGCAGGCGCCATGAAAGCGGCACCTGCTGGACGATGTAGCGCGCGGCGATGTTGCGCACGATGCGTTCAAGATCGCGCGCCGCGGTTCGATAGCGCAGCGCGGCCAGAGCATGCTCGGCTTGGTCGGTGGTCAGGTCGTTCATTATCGGCTCCAGTCGATACCCTGTACTGTACAAATATACAGTGTCTCGCGCAACCTCCGCCGAGCGTGCAATTCATCCCGATTTCGCCAAAAACCCGTAGTGGCGCGCTCGCCGCTCAGCCGTGAATCACCACCAGCAGCGCTTTTGCCTCGCCTTTTCCGGCGTTGCGAATCGCGTGCGGTTCGTCGGCGACGTAGCGTGCCGTGTCCGCGGCCTTGAGCCGCTTCGTCGCGCCCGCTGCCTCGATCTCGACCGATCCCTGCAACACGGTCAAATGTTCACGCGTGCCGGGTTCGTGCGCGTTGGACACCAGCGCCCCGCCCGGCTGCAGCGTCAGTTCGTACCACTCGAACTTGCCGGCCAACTCGATCGGTCCCCAAACGCGTAACTGATACTTGGCTTCGTGCCCACTCAACGTCGGGATGTCGTGCGGACCGGAGACGGCGATCGCCTCCGGCGCCTTCTGCGGCGCGAACAGCGAATCGAGACTGACGCCGAGCGCATTGGTCAGACGCCAGGCGACAGCGATCGTCGGATTGGCCTTGTCGCGTTCGATTTCCGAAAGCATCGACTTCGATACGCCGGCCGCGCGCGACAGGTCGTCGAGCGTCATGCGCCGTTCGGCGCGCAGACGCTGAATCTGCTCGCCGACACGGGGCGGCGCTGCGATCGCTGCGACCGTGCCCGTGCCTGAAGAAGGTGCCGTGTTGGCTGCTGCACGGCGGTTTCCCGAACTTGCCATTTACTGACCTATCGTTTAGAGTTGTTCGGCATACCAGATTTTAGTTCGGAAAAACGAAAATATCCGATAAAACTGACAGCCGACTATAACAGCCCGCCTTGACGTCGACCATGCCGCAAATGCCGGACATGTCGGGGCGCATCACCCATTCAGGAGTCTGGTTCATGCGTGACCTTTACCTTGCTCATCTGCGCGGCACGCTCGAGCAGATTCGCGCCGACGGTTTTTACAAGAACGAGCGTGTGATCGCCAGCCCGCAATCGGCTGATGTGCGTCTCGCGAACGGCACGGAAGTGCTGAATTTCTGCGCGAACAACTATCTTGGCCTCGCCAACGACTCGCGGCTGATCGAAGCCGCCAAGCTTGGCCTCGATCACGACGGCTTCGGCATGGCGTCGGTGCGTTTCATTTGCGGCACGCAAACCGTGCACAAAGACCTCGAAAAAGCGCTCGCCGCATTCCTGCAAACCGACGACTGCATTCTCTACTCCAGCTGTTTCGATGCGAACGGCGGTCTGTTCGAAACCCTGCTCGACGAAAACGACGCGATCATCAGCGACGAGTTGAACCATGCGAGCATCATCGACGGTGTGCGGCTTTCGAAGGCGAAGCGCTTTCGCTACAAGAACAACAACCTCGCCGATCTCGAAGCCAGGCTGAAAGAAGCCGAAGCCGCCGGCGCGCGCTTCAAGCTGATCGCCACCGACGGCGTGTTTTCGATGGACGGCATCATTGCCGACCTCGCGGGCATTTGCGATCTGGCCGACCGCTACGGCGCACTGGTGATGGTTGACGATTCGCACGCGGTCGGTTTCGTCGGCGAACAGGGGCGCGGCACGCCGGAACATTGTGGTGTGCTGTCGCGCGTCGACATCATTACCGGCACGCTAGGCAAAGCACTGGGTGGCGCATCGGGCGGCTATGTTGCCGCGCGTCAGGAAGTGATCGATTTGCTGCGTCAACGTTCGCGTCCCTATCTATTCTCGAACACGCTCACGCCGAGCATTGCCGCCGCCTCGCTGAAAGTACTCGAATTGCTCGCCAGCGACGAAGGTGCGCAACTCCGAGCGCGCGTGCGCGAAAACGGCGCGCATTTCCGTAGCGCGATGAGCGCGCTGGGCTTCACGCTCGTGCCTGGCGAACACCCGATCATTCCGGTCATGCTGGGCGACGCGCAACTCGCGTCGAACATGGCCGACGCGTTGTTGAAGGAAGGCGTCTACGTGATCGGCTTCTCGTTCCCCGTGGTCCCCAAAGGCCGTGCGCGAATCCGCACGCAAATGAGCGCGGCGCACACGCCGGAACAAATCGATCGAGCCGTCGACGCATTCGCGCGCGTCGGCCGTCAACTCGGCATCATCTGAAGCGGAGGCGCACATGAAAGCATTGGCAAAACTCGAACGCGCACCGGGCCTCACGCTGACGGATGTGAAGAAGCCCGAAGTCGGTCACAACGACGTGATGATCCGCATCACGCGCACCGCGATCTGCGGTACCGATATCCACATCTGGAAATGGGACGACTGGGCGCAAAAGACGATTCCGGTGCCGATGCATGTCGGCCACGAATACGTCGGCGAAATCGTCGAAATGGGTCAGGAAGTGCGCGGCTTTGCAATCGGCGATCGCGTGTCGGGTGAAGGGCATATCACCTGCGGCTTCTGTCGCAACTGTCGTGCCGGGCGCCGGCATCTGTGCCGCAATACGGTGGGCGTCGGCGTGAATCGTGAAGGCGCGTTCGCCGAATACCTCGTGATTCCGGCGTTCAACGCGTTCAAGATTCCGCCTGAAATCTCCGACGACCTCGCCGCGATCTTCGATCCGTTCGGCAACGCCACGCATACGGCGCTGTCGTTCAACCTGGTCGGCGAAGACGTGCTGATCACTGGCGCCGGGCCGATCGGCATCATGGCGGTGGCAATCGCGAAACACGTCGGCGCACGCAATGTGGTGATCACGGACGTCAACGACTATCGCCTCGAACTCGCGCGCAAGATGGGCGCGACGCGTGCGGTGAACGTTTCGCGCGAATCGTTGCGCGACGTGATGATGGATCTGCACATGACCGAAGGGTTCGACGTCGGGCTGGAAATGTCAGGTGTCCCGAGCGCTTTCACGAGCATGCTCGAAGCGATGAACCATGGCGGCAAGATTGCGCTGCTCGGCATTCCGCCGGCGCAGACCGCGATCGACTGGACCCAGGTGATCTTCAAAGGCCTCGAAATCAAGGGCATCTACGGCCGCGAGATGTTCGAGACCTGGTACAAGATGGTCGCGATGCTGCAAAGCGGGTTGGACCTGTCGCCGATCCTCACGCACCATTTCAAGGTCGACGATTACCAGGAAGCGTTCGCCACGATGCTCTCTGGAGAGAGCGGCAAGGTGATTCTCGACTGGACCGCTGCGTGAGTTGAACGAGCTTGAACAAGCTTGAATAAGCGGCGCACCCAGGCGCAGCCGCTGAAACGAAACGCCCGCATCGTGCTCACGCGCCTGCGGGCGTTTTCACGAATTCAGCCTGAATGCGCACATGAATATCGTCGCCGACAGCCGGATACCACGTTGCCAAACCGAACCTCGCGCGGCTGAAATGGCCGTCCGCGGAAAAGCCGAGCGTGTCTTTCTTCGTGAGCGGATCGGGCGCGAAGCCGTTGAAGGTTACATCGAGCGTCACGGGTTGCGTCACGCCGTGAATCGTCAGATCGCCGCTCAGTGTGCCGCGCGATTCGCCGGTGCGCTCAAAGCGCGTACTGACGAAGCGCACCTCCGGATAACGCTCCACGTCCAGCATGCTCGCGCTCTTCACCATCTTGTCGAGTAGCGGCACATTCGTATCGATGCTCGCCGCGTCGATCGTGATCGTCGCGCTACTCTTGTCCAGTCCTCCTTCGTTCCAGTCAAGCTGCCCCTTCTTGCGATCAAAGCGCATGGTGAAGCGCGAATACTTGAAGTGATCGATATCGAAGGTAATGCTGCAATGATCCGGGTCGAGGTCATAGCGTCCGGCCGGCACACGCGCTTCGTTCTGGCTAACCGTATGAGTGAGCACTTGCAACGGCGTACAGGCCGTCGCCGCCAGCAGCGTTGCGCTGAGCAGCGTACGTACAAACGTTGCGCGGAGAGTAGAGCGATTCATGAAATTCGTTCCAGTTGATCGATCGTTACCACGATAGCAGCAAGCGTACCCAGTCCGCCGAAGCGCAAAAAAACTTGACGAAGGAGAATGATCGTTCTACCATTCGGGCATGGCTACTCAAAACCCAACTGAATCCGCTGCGTCCGGCAGCGCGCGTGACAGGCTGCTCGAGGCTGCTGAAGCGTTGATCTACGCCGGCGGCATCCACGCCACGGGTGTCGATGCGATCGTCAAGCAGTCCGGTACCGCGCGCAAAAGCTTTTACACGCATTTCGAATCGAAAGATGCGCTTGTCGTCGCCGCGCTGGAGCGGCGCGATGAACGCTGGATGAACTGGTTTGTCGCGGGCACGCTGCAGCATGGCAAGACTGCGCGCAAACACCTGCTCGGCATGTTCGACGTGTTGCGCGAATGGTTTGCGTCCGAGGATTTTCATGGTTGCGCGTTTATGAACGCCGCCGGCGAGATCGCCTCCGCGGAGGATCCGATCCGGATCGTGGCGCGTCAGCACAAGGAACGCCTGCTCGCGTTCGTACGAACCCAGTTCGATGAATATGCGGTCGAATCGGACATGGACGCCCGCCGCGCCGCTCGCTTGTCGCGCCAATGGCTGATCCTGCTTGACGGCGCCATTGCTGTGGCGCTGGTGAGCGGCGAGGCTGACGCCACGCTCGACGCGCGAGCCGTCGCGGAAGCCTTGCTCGATACCGAGTCCGCAAGCGAATCGAACCCACTCGCAGGCCAATCAGCGAGCAGGTCCCGAGGCAAAAACCCAAGCAAACGACCGCCATCCCGGCGCACCGCAACCTGACTGAGGAACCACCATGGCCGACTCGATCGAAACCCGCCCGCCACTCCCGCCGTTTACACGGGAAACCGCTATCGAGAAGGTACGCGCCGCGGAAGACGGCTGGAATACCCGCGACCCCGAGCGCGTGTCACTCGCGTACACACCCGACAGCATCTGGCGCAACCGTGCCGAGTTCACGCATGGTCGCGCGGAAATCGTCGGACTGCTGCGCCGCAAATGGGCAAAAGAACTCGACTACCGCCTGATCAAGGAACTCTGGGCATTCACGGATAACCGCATCGCCGTGCGCTTTGCCTACGAATGGCACGACGACTCGAACAACTGGTTCCGTTCATACGGCAACGAGAATTGGGAGTTCAACGAGCACGGGTTGATGGCGCGTCGTCATGCCAGCATCAACGATCTGCCGATCCGCGAGACCGACCGTCTTTATCATTGGCCGCTCGGCCGCCGTCCTGACGATCATCCGGGCCTGTCCGACCTCGGCCTCTAGACGTCTCTCAAGCATTGAAGGTGGATACCTGCCGGGTGTTCACCGCTTTGCCACCGGTTCTCCGTTATGGTTGCGTGTGCGCCGCGGGGCACGTCCTGTGCCCGCGCGCCCGAGCGTGTCCTCCACATGGCCCGTGCCGGTTGAGGTACAGTGCGCGACGGGCGTCAAGCAGGCATACCTGGACCATAGATGACACCGGCACTCGACTGGTGACGGAGAGCACATGCATTTTCGGCAGATCAAGAAGAACATCCGGCGTACCGCCGTGGCCCTCGTCGCGAGCCTGGCCGCGGCGTCCGCTGCGCACGCGGGCAGCTGGTGCGACGGCGGCGTATGGGTCGACGCCATGCTCGGTTCGTATCACATCAACCCCGACCCAAATACCCATTTCGAGCAATTCAATCCCGGCCTTGGCGTCGAATGCTGGCTCAACAATCAATGGGCGTTGACCGCCGGCGGCTTTCGCAACTCGCTTCGGCGGCCCTCTTACTATGGCGGCGGCGTCTGGGCACCCGAGTTCCTGCACTGGGGCATCGTGCGGATCGCGGCGATGGGCGGGATCATCTCGGGCTATAACTACGGCAACTGGGGTCTCGGCCGCAACCATACGATCGGACCGGTGGCCGCGCCGATCGTGATGGTTGAATACAAGCGCGTCGGGGCGAACTTCATCGTGATTCCGCCGATCCCCTCGGACAATCTTCCGTTCACGATCGGGTTTCAGTTGAAGGTGAAGTTTTAAACTGGCGTAATAAGCTCCGGTCCTGGCGTAAAAAACCGCTTGCGAGTGCATCAACGGCTCGCAGCCCAAATATTCGCTATCGCTTCGGCATTCCGCGCCCTATAACAGGTATTTGCAGGGCGATTATTCCGTGCCGAGGGATTCACGAAATCCGTTGACACTGCCAGTTCGCACGCCTCCTTGCGCCCCGGATCCTCGGTTCGGCGCACTGCTCTCCCTATTTTCATAACTACCTAAAACTTTGGCCTCGGGCAATTCGCCCGCAGGCCCGAAGAGCGTTCGCGCGCCCGAAAATCCCCATCTCGATGCCGGCTTGCGGGCCTGCGGATAACGATCTGCATCAGTGAGAGACGCACCCTAAATCAAGGAGCTGAAAGTGAAATCACGACTGATGGTGGCTTCTGCTGCCGGATTACTCGCCATGGCTGGATTCGCGCATTCGCAAAGCATGCCGGAACCTCAACAACCTACCCCACAGGAAAATGCAGTTACTCAGGCTGCTCCCTCCGACTCTGCGACGCAGGCATACGGCGGCATGCCCGACACGAAAATGCAAAGCGGCTGGAAAAACAAGAAATCCTGCAGCAGCGACCCGCAATGCAATATTTTCTTTGGCGGGAGCTAAAGACAAACTGAAGTCGCGCGGGACAAAAATGGCAAACAAAACGGGCTCGCAGCGCGAGGCGTGATTGACGTCTGCGCATCCTGCGCGGCTATGCGTTCAAAGGTGAGTGATTCCAGGATGGTGAGGAATTCCAGGAGATGGCGTCACCTCGCTCAATGGTGAGGATTTCCAGGAAATGACGTCACCACCGCCAAAGGTGAGGAATTCCAGGAGACGCCGTTAAATCGACGAAAGGTGAGCTGTTCCAGGGCGTCAGGCATCACATCACCAGGAGGTGAGTTGTTCCAGGCGCCGAACAGCACCGTGGCAGTAAGCCGAGACACAATAAGGTGAGGAGTTCCAGGAGACCACTCGCGAAGGTGAGCGAATCCAGGGGGGGAGCTGTTGCCGCATTGAATTCTCACCGGTAGACAGATTAGGTGAGGATTTCCAGGGAATCCTCATCAGGCTAATCTTGTGACCTTGTACAAGGTGATGGGTGGCAATTCTCGAGGGAAGCTATAAACCCAAAGGTGAGAACATTCGGGAGCGCGTTGGGTGATAATGTTGATACCTGTCGACGCACTTTCGATTCGAAGGTGAGGAGATTCGGGAGGCTTAATCCGAACGTAGCCGTCTACGAGTTACTTTCCATTCACCTGGAGTACGTTCCCAATGACGCCCGAAGCCTTTGGCGAAGAAATCAAAGCAGCACTCGCGCCGCACGCCGACGCTGAACGCGCGATCGCGATGCGCGCCTATATGCGTGACCACTTCGAGTTCACCGGTGTGCCAACGCCGCTGCGGCGGAAATCGGTATTGCCGGTATTCAAGCGGCTGCCGGTGGAGAATGCCGACCATCTGCTGGCGTGTGCGAATGTCTTATGGTCAATGCCGGAACGCGAATTCCAATACGTCGCGACCGACCTGTTGGCGCGCAAATGGAAAACGCTTGCAGCGGCAGACATCGCGCACCTATTGAAGCTCGCTCAGCGGAGCGCCTGGTGGGATTCGATCGATCCGCTGGCGGGTGTCGTCGGCGACGTTCTGAAAGCGGCGCGAGCGCACACCCCGCGCGTGCAGGCCGCGATGGATGCGGCACTCAAGCATGACTCGCTGTGGGTTCGACGTATTGCCATGATTCACCAACTCGGCTGGCGCGAGCACACCGACGAAGAGCGTCTTTTCGGCTACGCGCGTTCGCTGGCCGCAGAAAGCGACTTCTTCATTCGTAAGGCCATCGCGTGGGCGCTGCGGGATTACGCGTGGCATGCTCCCCACGCCGTGAGCGATTTTCTTTCCGCTTCGCGGGACATCATGTCGCCGCTTACTTTACGTGAAGCGTCGAAGCATCTTCCGTCGATCCGCTGACGCGTCTGGCGCAGAATATTCGCCGTTCAATTCGCGGCGCGGGTTAACGCAACGCGCAATTCGCAGTGCGCAATTAAACGGGCCTAAATTAACGGCCTAAAAATCGAAAACTTTAGAAGAATATTTAGCCCTCGAAACGTGGTCAAAAACCCCGTCGTCATCGCTCGGTAATATGCGTCGGCAATACTCGGCAGCGCTGCAAGCTTGACCCAAAATTTGCAAAAAACGCGCTGCTCCCATCGAGGGGCTGACGCGAAGGCCATACCCTCGGGGGTTTCACATGACTATCCGTCATCGCATCACACTATTGGTTGTTTTGATGTTCGTCGCCTTGTCGGCGATCGGTGGCTACGCGGTGTATCAAACGCGCGGCAGCGCGGGCGAAGTGCGCAAGGTGACCGAAGGCGTCGTTCCCAGCGCGCTGGCTTCCGCCGACCTCGTCTCGCAGGTCAAAGACGTCCAGCTCGCGACCATGACACTGGTCTACGCGCCGGACGCCAATATGGTCTCCCAGGCGCAGGACGAACTGAAGAAGAAAAAGGCCTCGTTGCAACAGGCCCTCGCGCTGCAGGGCAAAGATGCCGCGAGTCACGCGCAGCAAGGCCTCGTCTCCCAGGCGAACGAGAGCCTCGAGAACTACTTCTCCGCGATCACCGAGACGGCCAAAATGAAGGCCGACGGCAAGAACGAACTCGCGCAAGCGTATCTGTTCGCCAACGTCGCGCAGTATCGCGACGAACTCGAAGGCATCGTCGAAACGCTGCGCGTCGAGAAGAACCGTCAGAAAGACGAAGCGATCACCGCGCTGAACGCCACGCTCGCCACCACCACGACGGCTATCGCCGCCGTCACCGGTATCGCGATCATTCTGCTGACGTTCATCGGCACGCTGCTTTACCGGCAGATCACCCGTCCGCTGAGCCGCATGCAAGCCATGATGAGCGAGATCGCGTCGAGCCAGGATTTCACGCGCCGCGTGCCGGTGGGCCGGCTGGATGAGATCGGCCATTCGATCGTCGCGTTCAACGGCATGATCGAAAAGATTCAGGAAAGCTCGGCGCAACTCAAGCAGAAGACCGCCGACATTCAGGCCATGTTGCAGAACATGCAGCAAGGTATTTTGACGGTGGTCGACGGCGCCGTGATCCACTCGGAATACTCGGCGTATCTGGAAGACATCTTCGAAACGAAAGACATCGCCGGGCGCGGTCTGATGGACCTGGTGTTCTCGGATACCGATCTCGGCTCGGACGTGCTCTCGCAAGTCGATGCGGCCGCGCATGCGTGCCTCGGCGAAGACTGCATCAACTTCGCGTTCAATCAGCACCTGCTGGTCAGCGAAATTACGAAGCGCATGCCCGATGGCCGCGTGAAGATTCTCGACCTCAGCTGGTCGGCGATCACCGACGAAAACGACGTGATCTTGCGTTTGATGCTGTGCGTGCGCGACGTCACCGAACTGCGCAAGCTCGCTGCGGAAGCCAGCGAACAGCGCCGCCGTCTCGACATGATCGGCGAGATTCTTGCGGTGAGCGAAGAGAAGTTCCATCACTTCATCGAAAGCTCCGCGGGCTTTGTCAGCGAGAACGAGCGCATCATCCGCAAGCACTCGGAAGCGGACCATGCGGCAATCGCCGAGCTGTTCCGCAATATGCACACCATCAAGGGCAATGCGCGGACCTATAACCTGGCGCACCTGACTAACGTCGTCCACGAAACCGAAAAGAGCTATGACGAACTGCGCCAGCCGGACGCGGACCGCTCGTGGGACCAGGAACACCTCATGCAGGAGCTGACGCGCGTGCGCGAGGCGATCGAGAGCTACGCCCGGATCAACGAACAGAGCCTCGGCCGCAAGACCAAAGCCGGCTCGAATAACGCCGGCAATGCGGGTCACTACGTGATGGTCGAAAAGGACCAGATTCAGCAGACCCTGAGCATGCTGGACAAGACGAACGCTGGCGAGCTTCACGAATTGCAGTCGATGCGCGATGCGATGCGCCGAACCTTGCTCGCGCTAGGCAGCGAAAGCGTGCGCGATGCGCTCTCCGGCGTACTGGACTCGCTGCCTTCGCTCGCGCAGGAACTGGGCAAGCCGGCGCCGACCGTGCGGATCGCCGATAACGGCTACCGTCTGCGCGGCCAGGCAGGCGGCACGCTCGGCAACGTGTTCATGCATCTGCTGCGCAATTCGATGGATCACGGTATCGAAGCAGCCGACGCGCGCAGCGCGCACGGCAAGGCACCGGCAGGCACGATCGATATCGAAGTGGGTGTCGACAACCACGCGCTGCAGATCACGCTCAGCGACGACGGCCGTGGCCTCGCGCTCGAACGGATTCGCGGCATTGCCATCGAGCGCGGCTGGATCGGCAGCGACGAACAACTGAGCGACGAAGCCATCGCCGAATTCATTTTCAGGCCGGGCTTCTCAACTGCTGAAACAGTCACGGAAGTGTCGGGCCGTGGCGTGGGCATGGACGCTGTGCGCGATTTCCTCAAGCGTGAGAAGGGCCGCATCGAACTGCGCTTCACCGACGATCACAAGGGCGCGTCGTTCCGCCAGTTCCAGACGATCGTCTGCCTGCCGGATAGCGTCGCCGTCGATACGCTGGGTGTGGAAGCGCGTGGCGACGCCGGCGAACTGCAACTCGACGCGATGGCGGATTGAACGTCGGCCGAACGCTGATTGACGCGTTCGCGACGGATTTCGGAAGGATAGGTTGTGATTCAACAGTACGTATTGGCGGCGGTGGCAGGCAGCGCGGTGACCGCGCTGCTGGCATTTGTCGCGCACAAGTTGCAAAGCACGAGGCTGACGGCACGCTTGCGCGCCGAAGCGGATGCGCGGATCGAAGCGTTCTCGGCGGAACACGCGGACCACGGTGACGCGATCCGCGAACGTGAACAGGCGGCGCAAGAGATGGAAGCGTTGGCCGCGCAGTTGCGTGAGGAGCTGAGGCAGCAATCGGCCAGCGTCGACGAACTGCGCGCAACGCTGAAAGCCGCGACCGACGACAAAGACCAGTGGGCGCATCACGCGCATCAGATCGCCGGCGAAGCCGCGCGTCTGAAAAGCCTTGGCGCGACATTCGAGCGTTGGCACGAGCAGATGATCTCGCTGATGACGCAGAACCACGACATGCACGCGAAGAATCAGGAGCTGTCGTCGATTGTCCGCCATGTGGTGATCGTGTCGCTGAATGCCTCGATCGAGGCCGCGCGCGCGGGGCCGGCAGGACGCGGCTTCGCGGTGGTGGCCAGCGAGGTCCGGGCGCTCGCCGCGCGTTCCGAGGAATTGTCGAAGAGCTATCGCGACAGCCTGCACCGCAACGACCTGACCACCACCTCCACCTTCCAGGACATTCAGGCCGGCGGCAAAATGATCGCGGCGTCGCTTTCCAGCGTCGAATCGCTCGCCAACCAGTTTCACTCGAAGCTGCACCAGGTGCCGATGTGATCACGGGCAACGCGAAGGACAGCTTCGAACGCATTTTCCGCAAGGCGGTGCAGGCACGCCTGCCACTGGATTCCGGCGACACGTGCGAGATCGCCTCGCTCGCCGAGGCTGGTACGGGCGCAACGAAGGACACCCAGGTGGTCGTGCTGACCATTTCGTCTATCGTGTTCAGACTGCTGCTGATTCTGCACTTCGACGAAAACGACAGCACTCGTGGCTACTACCTGAAAGAGGACGATGAGCGTCCCTTCCAGGAAGTGTTTCTGGAAATCTGCAATCTGTGCTGCGGCGCGATGAATCAGGAACTGCTGCATTATTTTCCGGACCTCGGCATGTCGACGCCTTATGTGTTGAGCGCGCGTTGTCTGGAACATCTGCCGGAATTGAAGCCGGGTTTGCTGTCGTCGTATTCGATCACGCTTAACGGTTCCGTGCCGTTTGCCGCGACGATATGCGTGTGCGCGCATGCACCGATCGACTTCGTGGCGGACACGAGCGTAATCGAAGAAACCAGCGGTGAGCTGGAGCTGTTCTGAGTGATGATCATGACATCGATAGACGAAGTGAGCAGGAATCCGAAATGAACATGAACAAACCGGTCAGCAAGGTCCTGGTGCTGGACGACTGCCCGGTGCATAAAGAGGCGCTGAAACGCTTCTGCGACGAGCACAATCTGGTCGGCGTGAAAGTCGGCAAGAGCCGTTTGCAGTCGGTGCTGCGCTCGAACATCGATCTGGGCGCCGTTCTATTCGCAGAAAGCTACGGCGGTTCAGCCGAAGCGAGCGCTGAGATCGCGATCAGGATCAACGCGGTGCGTCCCGAGTTGCCGATCATCATGCGGCGCGATGACGATCCGAGCCTCGACGGTTTGCCCGAGAGTTTGCGCCGCGTGGTCTGCGCGGCCTACGTCGCGCACGATATGGCGCCCTTGCGCAAGGTGATCGACGAATACATTTTCAGTCTGGATTATCCGAACGCGTTGGTGCGAGGCATCGCGGACATGACGCAGGCGATTCTCGGCGACGTGTTCAAGGACCTGACCATCACGTGCGACACGCCGTATATCGTGCGCGACCGGATCATCTTCGGCGAGGTGTTCAGCCTGATTCCGCTGGAAAGCGCGTGGTGCCGCGGCTACATGATGATGCAGGCGGAAGAGGCGCCGATTCTCGAATTGCTCGATCGCTATCGGATGATCGACAACGAAGAGGATAGCGAAGCAAACTTCCGCGATCTGAACGGCGTGCTGGGTGAAGTGACGAATCTGATCTGGGGCTCGTTCAAGAACCGCTATGTCGGCGATGCGGACGCCTGGACGCGCAGCCAGGTGCAGGTGCCGCTGCTGGTGAATCACAAGCATAAGTACATCTCGTTCGGCAGCGGCAATCCGCAGCTGTGTTTCATGTACGCGCTGACGGACGCGCAGTCGGGCCGTTCGGTCAAGCTGCATCAACGTTTTGTGTTCAGTCTGAGCTGGTCGCCGGAAGACTTCAGGGAAATCGCGGACGATGTCGGCGCGATGGTCGAAGCGGGCGAACTGGATCTGTTCTAAGTGTTGTCATAGGAAAAAATATGTCGAAAATTCTGGTGGTGGATGACTCGAGCACCGTGCGCGACGAAGTGGCCGGTTTTCTGAAGAAGAACGGTCTGGACGTCGATACGGCGGTGGACGGTAAGGACGGCCTCGCCAAACTGAAGGCCAGCCCCGGCATCAAGCTGGTGATCAGCGACGTCAACATGCCGAACATGGACGGCCTGACGATGGTCGAGAAGATTCGCGGCGAACTCGCGAACACGACCGTCAACGTCATCATGCTGACGACCGAGAGCAGCCCGGCGATGAAAGAGCGCGGCAAGGCGGCGGGCGTCAAAGGCTGGATCGTCAAGCCGTTCAAGGGCGACGCGGTGCTGGAAACGTTCCGCAAGCTGGCGAGCTAGACGCTGCACGCACGGCGGGTTTTGGCGAAGGTGAGAACTTTCGGGAGCCGCGCGCCGGTGTCGTGCACAGCAGGATTCGTGACTGCGGCTGCCGTCAAAAACACGCTCAATGCGTGAACAAGCCCGCTGTCGCGATGTTGACGGCACGGCGTTGCTCGTGCGTTCGTCGACCTAAAGGTGAGAATATTCGGGAGCGTGCCGCGATCGCGGACACGTGAGCTGCGCCACATCATTGCGCCTCACCTTCCAGCCATTCCACGGCGACTCTCGCAAGCGCCACTCAAACCGTCTCTTACCTGGGTATGCAGACTACCTGCAACCCTTCAAAGGTGAGGGTTTTCGGGAATGACCTGTTCGGAATGCCCGATATCCCGCCCAGCATGCCTTTGCGGCCTGCCTCAACGCTCGAAAGGTGAGCGTTTTCGGGAGTGGCCGCTGAACACTTCACGCAGAACCCCGATCGCTCCGTGCCAAAGGTGAGACTTTTCGGGAGCAGGCGCGCGCATCGTGCGGTGACGTCACGAGCAATCCCATATCACGTTCCGCGTTGAAAGAGTTGGGAAGAAATTGCCAACCTTGGGGGCTGTTCCGCGTTTTGAGAACATCCGCCTACAGGGAAGATGGCGACGCGGACGACAAGCGGTCAGCGGCTTTGCTATTCCTGCAAGCCATCGCCTGTCTCTGAAAACCGATCGTCTCCTGGAATCAGTTGGATGAGTCAGCACGTTCTTTTTGTTGGCGCCGACGCCGGCTTAACGGCCGTGGTGGGCGAATCTTTACGCGGACAGGGCTGCGGCGTGTCCGCACGTCCGCATTGCGCGGGGCTGAAGCACGTGATCGAGATGGAGCGGCCGGCGTTGCTGGTACTCGATATCTCCGCACCGCACGGCGACGGCCTCGCTGTCTTGCGCGACTTGCGCATGAGCGGCAACGACGTGCCGGTGATCTTGCTGTCGGCGAGCAGCAAGGCGATTGATCGCGTGATTGGTCTCGAACTCGGCGCCGACGATTTCATGAGCAAGCCCGCCGATCCCGCTGAACTGCTCGCCCGCATTCGCGTGTTGTTGCGCCGGCGCGGCGCGCTCGCGCCAGGCGCACCTGAAACGCGGCCGCCGTATCGCTTCGGACGTTGCGAGCTGAATTTCTCCGCGCGCGAATTGCGCCGCGACAACGAGCATTTCGCGCTGCGCAGCTCGGAGTTCGCGTTGCTGAAAATCTTCGTCAATCATGCGATGACCGTGCTCACGCGCGTGCAACTCAACGAGAAGTTGCGCGGCAATAGCGTGCTGCATCAAGGGCGCAGTCTCGACGTCTCGATCTGGCGGTTGCGGCGGCTGATCGAGATCGATCCTTCCGAGCCACGCTTTGTTCAGACGGTATGGGGACGCGGCTATGTGTTCGTACCGCACGGCGAGATCGGGGCGGCCGAGCGCGGCGCGATGGTTGCGCCCGGCGTTTGAGCATCGACGTATCTACGTATCAACCGAAAGGTGAGGTTTTACGGGAGCGTGGCGCGCGCGTGTCAGCCTTGCTTCGCGACCTCGCGAATATCGGCCACCGGCGTTTGCCCGAATGCATCGCTGAAGGCGTAATCGAGCAACTGGGTCGCGCATTGTTCAGGTGTCGAAAGCTGGCCATTGCGCTTGAGGTCTTCGAATTTTTCACGCAACGGGAACTGCTCGGTGCCGCTACCGCGAATTTCCGCCTGCATGTTTGTATCGATCACGCCCGGCGCCAGACTGCAAATGCGCAGCGCGCGATTCGCGTCGAGTGCAACGGCGCGTGCGTGATGATCCAGCGCGGCTTTGGTCGCGCAGTAAATGCTCCAGCCGGAATACGCATTGCGCGCCGCACCGCTCGAGATATGCACGATGCGCCGATCGGTTGCGTCGACGCTGGCTGCGGCGAGCGCGCTCGCCAGCATGAGCGGCGTGGCCACGTTCAGGCTCACGGCGGTGGCGATGTCCGCGGCGTTCTGACCTTCGATCGGACCGATTGGCTGAACCATGCCCGCGTTGTTGATCAGCAGGACGCTCTGTGCGCCGCTGACGAAGCGCTTCAGTGCATCGGTTGCGACCCACTGCGCGACGCGCGTGGGATCGGCAAGCTCGAGCTCGATTTCTTCGAGCAGTGCCAGGAAACGTGCTTTAAGCGTGGCATGACGCGAGCGGGACAAGCCCAGTACCGCGACGCCGCGCGCCAGCAGTTGTTCAGCAAGGGCGGCGCCCAGACCGCGCGCGTGGCCGGTCACGATCGCGCGGATCGGAGAAGAGATGGACATGTCGTTCCTTGTGATCGTTGGCTTGAGAAGACCGTCATTTTCTCACGCGAATCTCTCGTTCACTCGGAACGAAAGCGCTCGCGATATTGCATCGGCGTGACGCCGATCCGCTTCGTGAAGACGATACGCATCCGGTCCGCGGTGCCGAAGCCGCAGTCGTAGGCAATCGCTTTGAGCGCCGCGTCGCTGCTTTCGAGCAACTTGCGCGCCGCATCCATGCAGCTTATGCGCGATACTGAAACCGAATTGCTCTATCACCATTCGCGGCGCGTGTTCCTGTTCGGCTCGCTGGAGGGCGCGCGCAAGCAATTCAAGTATGACCCCGAGTTGCTGTACATCGGCGCGATGTTTCACGACATGGGACTCGTCGCGCCGTATAGCAGCGAGCATGATCGATTCGAGGTGGACGGCGCGAACGCGGCGCGTGATCTTCTGAAGCGCCACGGTATCGGCGAGGACGATATCGAACAGGTATGGAATTCGATTGCGCTGCACACCACGCCTGGGATTCCGCAATATATGAAGCCGGTGGTGGCTTTGGTCACGGCAGGTGTCGAGATGGACGTGCTGGGTCTCGCTTACGATGAGTTCAGCGAGCATCAGCGTCATGAGGTCATTCACGCCCACCCGCGCGGCGCGCATTTCAAGGAAGGGATTATCGACGCATTCGCGCACGGCACGATCCACAAACCGGAAACGACTTTCGGCAACGTGAAGGCGGACGTGCTGGCGCTGAAAGACCCGCATTACCATCGCGAGAATTTCTGCACGATGATTCTGGGTTCGGCCTGGAAGGATTAGTCGGCACTTCGTAGCGAAAGTGACAGCGACATAGAAAAAAGATTATCGGCGTAATTTCCATCCAGCATGTCATTTCCAGTCAGCGTTCGCGACTAAACGCATGAAACACCTGGACGATCGTGCACGGCGGCCAGCCCCGGGTGTTGCAATCCCAGACCTGGCGTGTGCAGCGGCTCGACCGCGGCTTGTCTGTCTGAGCGTTTGAACGTCGCCTATGTAGCCGATTCTGAAACCCGGCTACTAACTTGAGACTGGAGATGTCATGAAATCGATTCGAGCTGTCGTGATGTGCAGCCTGTTGCCACTCGCGCTGATTGCGGGTTCCGTACAGGCTCAGGGAATAGGGCGTGCCGGCACCTATCTGATGCCGCCGAACTTCGGCATGATGATGGAGAAGCTGACGCCTGAGCAGCGCACCCAGGCCATCGGCATCGAGCAGAAAATGATGCAGATGGAAATGGAGTATCAGGACTCGATGGCGCAGATGGAGATGAAGCACGCGCACGAGATGATGCAAATGCAGAATCAACTGCTGGATATTTTCAAAGGTCATTGAAACGGGCCAGGCATCGACCGGGTTCGCGTGTGGACTAACGTCAGGCGCGGCCCGGTTATCCTCTGCCATGCAGCGCGGCGATCTCCTGCAAATCGAGATCCCGCTCCAGCTCGGTCAGCAGTTCATCATGAATCAACCCTGACCGATGCATCCGCAACAACTCCCGGCGACCGGCCGCCACGGCGGCAAGCACGACGTTGTAATGCGCCTCTCGAACATCGGCGGGATACTCTGTTTCGTCCTGGTGAGCTTCGGTTATCCGCGCCCGATAGCTGTATTGCTCCAGCAAGCGTGGATGAATCACTTGTCCCTCTGCGTCGTGCACGAGCGGCTGAATCGCGGCAAGCTGCGTTGCTTCGAGCCTCGCCCAAGCCTGCGGTTCGCCCAAATGCTGTTCATTGCGCTCCTGGACGCTGTCCAGTTTGACCCAGCGAATCAACGCGCCGATCGTGGTTCCCTGCCCGAGCACAGTCACGAGAATGACCGCGAATGACGCGACCAGAATCAGGTCACGCCCCGGCATCGCCTCGGGCAACGAAAGCGCGATCGCCAGCGTCACCACGCCACGCATGCCGGCCCAACTCGTCACGGCTGCCGAGCGCCAGTCGAGCGCGATGTTTGTACGCTGCATCAGCTTGCACACCAGTCCTTTCAACCATTCGACGACGAACACCCACACGAAGCGTGACAGCACGACCGCTGCGATCACGGCGCCGACCGTGGGCGCCAGCGCGGTCAACGTATCGCCGACACCGCCCAGCCGCACGATCACACCGCGCAGCGACAGCCCGATCAGAAGGAACACCAGGGCTTCCATCAGGAAGATCAAGATCTGCCAGAAAGCCGTGCCGCGCATGCGAACGGAGGCGGAGAAAATTTCATGCTGATGCCAGCCGAGCACCATCCCGCAACTGACGGTCGCGATGACGCCCGAGACGTCCAGCATGTCGCCGGCGATGTAGCTAATCCATGGGGAGAGTGCGGATGCGGTGATGATGAGGTAGGCGTCGTCGAGATAGTGCAGCAGCTTGACGACCACGAAACCGATCGCGATGCCTACCGCCACGCCACCCAGTCCGAGCACCGTAAACTGCCCGAGCGCGTGTTGCGCGCTGAACATGCCGGTGAGCGCGGCCGCGACGGCGAAGCGAAACAGCACGATGCCGGCGGCGTCGTTGAGGAGGCTTTCGCCTTCGAGGAGCACCATCAAGCGGCGCGGCAGCGCGACGCGTTCCAGCACAGCCTTCGCGGCGACGGCGTCGGGTGGCGAGACGATCGCGCCGAGCGCGAAGCACGCGCTCCACGGTAGGGCCGGCACGACCCAATGCACGACCAGGCCGACCGCGAGGGTCGTAAAGGCGACGGCACCGATCGCGAGCAGCAGGATGCCGCCAAGGTTGCGTTTGAACTCGTCCCAGACGGAGAAGTACGCACCGTCCATGAGGAGGGGCGGTAGGAACACGACCAGGACCAGTTCGGGATCGAGGTTGATGGGAGGCAGTCCAGGCACGAAGGCCATCGCGGCGCCGCCGACCAGAAGCGCTGCGGCTGGGGGGAGTTGCAGCCGCTTGGCGAGCAGTTGGAGACCGATCATCGCGGCGAGCGACAGCAGGACGAGTTTGAAGCCCATGACGGAGGACATGCGGGAGCCTCGGCACTTGATATGGGATGGGAGTTACTTTTTATCACACGCTTGCAGGTGCGCCGGGGTTCCTGCCTGCTGTTGAGACGTTTGTGTATACGCCTGCGGCATCAAGTACTTGGCTTGTCTGTGCTCAGGTTGTCCACAGGATTGGGCACATTTTGTGGGGATAAGTTTTGTTGCCTGCTCGGCGGTTTGTTTGGGCTGTGTTTTTTTATGGCGTTGGCCTTTCCTTGTTTTGTTAGTGATCTATTAGCGTTGCCCCTGTGCGGGGCGGCACTACAACTTACTTTCTTTGCCGCCGCCGCAAAGAAAGATAAGCGAAGAAAGCGGCTCACACCGCTAGGGAAACGCTGATCAATGGACCAACTGCCCAAGTTGCAGGCGAGATGGCATCGAATTTTCTGGATGACGAAGCGAATCGATGCTCAATTCAGTGAAGTGGGCGCGTAAACGAGCCTCCCTGCTCGCATTTTTCATACGCATGACGGTTTGCTCCCATGGACCGATCGCAACAGATTTCGCGCAATCACCAGATTCGCGAGAGCGAACAGGCTGAACAGTTGCGCGGTGTTCCTGGCCAAGCCCTGGTATCGTGTCTTGCGATGGTGAAACAGGTTCTTGACGATACCAGGTCCGACAAAAAGTGCCTAACACCCTCTAACAAGACAAGGAAAGGCCAACACCATAAAACCACAGCCAACCAAAGCGCCGCGCAACCAAAAAAAACAACATCAAGCCTTAAGCGGCGACCCCGCGACATCTTCCCGTGACTGCACCTGCAAAACCGCATCCCGCTTATCCAGCAAATGCTGCCGAAGAATCGCGCTCAGCTTCTTCCCATCCCGCGCCTCGAGCGCCTTCAACATTTCATCGTGATCATGAATCGCACTATCCCACTTAGGGATCTGAAAATTCGACCGAAACCTCAACGCCTGCAAGCGCCGATTCACAGCAACATAAGTCTGCCGCAGTGCTGAATTCCTCGCCGCCTCATTGATCTTGTCGTGAATCGCCTGGTTGCGGCTGTAATACCCCGCCAGATCGTTCTGCGTCCGGCAAGCCAGCATCGCGTAGTGCAACGCCTTGATCTCAGCAAGCTCCGCAGCCGTCATCCGCTCCGCCGCCAGTTCGCCGGAAAAAGCCTCAAGACCACTCATCAATTCAAAGGTCTCGCGCAACTCGGCTTCCGACATCTTCGACACCGACGCGCCCCGGTTCGGCGAAATCTCGATCAGCCCTTCCGCGGCCAACACCTTCAGCGCCTCCCGCAACGGCGTGCGCGAAATCCCAAGCGTCTCGCATAACTCGCGCTCGTTCAGTTTCTTGCCCGGCTCGAGCACCCCCTCGACGATAAAACGGCGAATGTGCTCCACCACCGTGTCGTGCAAGCGCTGGCGCTCGACCTTCGGCATCAGCGGGGAAGCGGTCACACCTGCATCGAAATCCGAATTTTGCATACAAAAGCCCTCAACATCATGTCTGCTGAGATTTTATCGGAAGCATAAAGATTAGTTAATAGCGCGGGTAAACACCGGTGTCCACACGCAAATTTTGGCTTGGAATCGTCACAGATCGTCTGATATAGTTTTTTGCATGCAAAATTCAATCGGAGGAGCCCAATGCTCAAGCTAGACTTTCACCCCGCTGGCCGTCACTTTCTGCAGATTCCGGGTCCGAGCCCGGTGCCCGATCGCATTCTCCGCGCGATGAGCTACCCGACCATCGATCACCGCGGCCCCGAGTTCGGCGAACTCGGTCTGAAAGTGCTCGACGGCATCAAGAAAATCTTCAAGACGCAGCAGCCGGTAGTGATCTATCCGGCGTCCGGCACCGGCGCATGGGAAGCGGCGCTGTCGAACACGCTGAGCCCTGGCGACCACGTGCTGATGTTCGAAACCGGTCACTTCGCCACGCTGTGGAAAAAGATGGCGGAAAGCGTCGGACTGAAGCCGGAGTTCCTCGGCTTGCCTGGCATCGAAGGCTGGCGGCGTGGGGTTCAGCCGCACATGATCGAAGAGCGGCTGCGCGCCGACACGCAGCACGCGATCAAAGCGGTGTGCGTCGTCCATAACGAAACCTCGACGGGCGTCACGTCGGATATCGCCGCCGTGCGCCACGCGATCGACGCCGCCGGTCACCCGGCGCTGCTCTTGGTCGACACGATCTCGGGCCTCGCCTGTGCCGACTATCGCCACGACGAATGGGGTGTCGACGTCACCGTGTCGGGCTCGCAAAAGGGTTTGATGCTGCCGCCGGGCATCAGCTTCAACGCGATCTCGCCGAAGGCGTTGGCCGCCAGCAAGCAGGCCAAGCTGCCGCGCAGCTTCTGGGACTGGACCGACATCGTCGAGATGAACAAGACCGGCTACTGGCCGTACACGCCGAACACGAACCTGCTGTACGGGCTCAACGAGGCGCTGGAGATGATTCTCGGTGAAGGGCTCGACAACGTGTTCGCCCGTCACGAGCGTCTCGCCGAAGCCACCCGACGCGCGGTTCGCGCCTGGGGCCTGGAGATCCAGTGTGCGGACCCCACTGTGTATAGCCCGGTGCTGACCGGCGTGATGATGCCCGAGGGCATCGATGCCGACGCCGTGCGCAAAGTCATCTATGAACGCTTCGACATGTCGCTCGGTACCGGCCTCGGCAAGATGAAAGGCCGCATGTTCCGCATCGGGCATCTGGGCGACTGCAACGACCTTATGCTGCTGGCAACGCTGGCCGGTTGCGAAATGGGCCTGCGGCTCGCGGGCGTGCCGCTCAAGGAGAGCGGTCTGCCTGCCGCTATGGAGTGGTTGAGCCAGCCGACGCAAGCCTCTGGGCTGAAAGCCGCGGCTTAAGCGCCTGGGAGCATTGGTGCTCGATGCATCGGTGCGCCAGCACAACAAGCAACAAGCGGCAAGCAACAAGCAACACGCATCTCGCAGCAAGGGAAGGCGGTGAGCACTTCCCTCACGAAGCCGCGCATAGAACGCGGCCCACGAACAACGTGCGATGTTCCCGCGGCGTATGTCGCCGGCGGGCAGCGACGCAGCGCGCCATTTCAGGCGCGCCGTCGATAGACTGCAATGGAGAGAGACGATGAAGCGGTTTCGTGTGAGCAGTGCGACCAGTATCGTTCTAGTGATGCTATGCATCATGTACTTCATCACTTACCTGGACCGCGTCAACGTCAGCACCGCGGCGGCAGGATTCGGCAAGGAGTTCGGCCTTTCCCATACGGAAGTGGGCCTCGTGTTCTCCGCCTTCGCTTATCCGTATCTGATTTTTCAGATCATCGGTGGCTGGGTCAGTGACCGCTTCGGTGCAAAACGCACGCTGATTTTCTGCGGCGCCATCTGGGGCGTCGCGACGTTGCTGACCGGTTTCGCCGGCGGCCTGGTTTCATTGCTGGCCGCGCGTGTATTGCTCGGTTTCGGCGAAGGCGCCACGTTTCCTGCCGCGACCTCCGCGATGGCGCGCTGGGTGGCGAAAGAAAAACGCGGCTTTGCGCAGGGCATTACCCACGCGGCATCGCGTATCGGCAATGCGGTTGCACCCGGCCTGATCGTGCTGGTGATGGCGACCTGGGGCTGGCGCGAATCGTTCTATATCTGCGGCGTGTTCAGCTTGGTGTGGGTGGCGGTGTGGGCGTTCACGTTCACCGAACATCCGAAAGATCATCCGCGTATCACGACCGAGGAACTCGAAATCTTGCCCACGCCGAAGCAGAAAGCGGCCGGCGTGCCGTGGGGAAAATTGTTTCGCCGCATGTGGCCGGTCACGATCGTGTACTTCTGCTACGGCTGGACCTTGTGGCTGTTCCTCAGCTGGATTCCGCAGTACTTCCTGCACAGCTATCACCTGCAACTTCAAAAGTCCGCGATCTTCGCCTCAGTTGTGTTCTTTGCTGGTGTGATCGGCGACACGCTCGGCGGCATCGTGACCGACTGGATCTTCACGCGCACGCGCAGCCTGAAGCGTGCCCGAAGCTGGATGGTGTCGGTCTGCATGCTGTTCTGTCTGCTCTCGCTCATTCCGCTGATGTTCACGCACAGCCTGTACCTGTCGATGGCATGTCTCGCGTCAGGCTTCTTCTTCGCCGAAATGACGATCGGCCCGATGTGGGCGATTCCGATGGACATCGCGCCGGAATACTCAGGCACGGCGAGCGGCATGATGAACACCGGCTCGGCCTTGGCGGCGATCATCTCGCCGGTGGTCGGCGGGTTTCTGATCGACTACTTCGGCAGCTGGGAGTTGCCATTCCTCGGCAGCATGCTGTTGATGGCGATCGGCGTGGTGCTCGCGTTCCGCATGCAGCCGGAAAGCAAGTTCGAACTCGGCGCGGCCGACAAAGCGCACGCCACCACGGGCGTGGGTGCATAAGCAGACTGCACCGTTCCCTCTCTTCGCCTTTAAAGCAATGACAACATCATTGAGTCAACGTCTCGCCGACGCGCGCCGCCATCACCTGACGCTCGATGCGTTGCCGCCGGAGCAAACACCCGCAGACGCGGCCACCGCCTACGCGATCCAGCATGACATCCTGCGCGTACTGGGCGCGCCGATCGGCGGCTGGAAGATCGGCGCGAAGTCCGACAGCGGTCCAATCCAGGGCGCACCGCTGCCTGCAAACGATCTGCACGCCGATGGCGCACGGTTGCCACGTGCAGTCTTCGCGCCGCTAGGGCTCGAACTGGAGATCGCATTCCGCTTCGGCCGCCGCTTCGAGCCTTCCACCACGCCCTATAGCGAAACCGACGTGCGTGCAGGCATCGGCTCGATCGGCGCGACCATCGAGATCGTGGCGAGCCGCTATGCCGGCTGGCCCAACGTCGACAAGCTCGCTCAACTCGCGGATTTGCAGAATCACGGCGCGCTGATCGTCGGCGAATTCATGCCATATCGCGAGGACTTTCCGTTTGTGGCGCCGTCGGCCCGCTTCAGTTTTGAAGGGCGTGACGTGGTCGAAACGACGCCCGCCAATCCGGCCGGCGATCCGCAGCGCCTGCTCACGTGGCTCGTCAATCACGCCACGTCACGCGGCATCGCGGTCACGCCGGAGATGGTCGTCACCACCGGTTCGTACACCGGAATGTTTTTTCCGCAGAGCGCGGGCACGGCGAGCGGGCGTATTGAAGGGCTCGCGCCGATTAGACTGACGCTGTACTAGCCCGCTTTCCTATAGGCCGACGATATGACGAATCCCACTTCCGCTTTACTCGTCAAGCCGGTTCATCTGGTACCGTCCGCCGCGCGTCTGACGACCCCGCTCGCACAGCATCTGCGCAAATCTTTGCGCGGCGACGTGTTGTTCGACGCGGCGAGCCGCGGCCGTTATGCGACCGATGCGTCCATCTATCAGATCACGCCGATCGGCGTGGTGGTGCCGCGCGATCAGGACGATCTGCGCATCGCATTAGAAATCGCGCGTAGCGAGAAAGTACCGCTGCTTGCACGCGGCGCGGGCACGAGCCAATGCGGCCAGACAGTCGGCGAAGCGCTGATCATCGACACCAGCAAATGGTTGAACAACATCGTCGCGTTCGATGCCGATGCGCGCACGGTGACGGTCGAGCCAGGCGTCGTGCTGGACCATCTGAATGCATGGCTGAAACCGCATGGCCTGTGGTTTCCGGTCGACGTCTCGACGGCGGCGCAATGCACGATAGGCGGAATGGCGGGTAACAACTCGTGCGGTTCGCGCTCGATCGAGTACGGCAATATGGTGCACAACGTCGAGGCGATCGACGCGATTCTCGCCGATGGCAGCGAGGCACGTTTCGCGTCATTGCGCGAGGCACCGCAAGGCGCGCGCTTGCAGCAAATAGTGGAAAGCGTGAAGCAAATCGCCCAACGCGAGCGCGATGAAATCGTGGCGCGGGTGCCGAAGGTCCTGCGTCGTGTCGCGGGCTACAACGTCGACCTGTTCGATTGCCAGAATCCGCGCGCTTATACCGACGACGGTATCGCCAATCTCGCGCATCTGCTGGTCGGTTCGGAAGGCACGCTTGCGTTCAGCCGGCGATTGACATTGAAGCTCATGCCGCTGCCCGTCCATAAAACGCTGGGCGTGGTGAATTTTCCAACCTTCTGGCAGACGATGGATCTCACGCAGCACATTGTGAAGCTGAAGCCGGTGGCCGTGGAACTGGTCGATCGCACCATGATCGATCTGGCGATGAGCAATCCCGCCTTTCGTCCGGTGATCGGAAAGGCGCTGGTCGGCGAGCCGCAAGCGATCCTGCTGGTGGAATTCGCCGGCGAGGACCGTGAGGCGCAACTCGCGTCGCTCAGGCAACTCGGCGAGCTGATGGCCGATCTGGGCTTGCCCGATTCGGTCGTCGAGATGCCTGACGCGAACGAACAGAAAGCGCTGTGGGAAGTCCGCAAAGCTGGGCTGAACATCATGATGAGCATGAAGGGCGACGGCAAGCCGGTCTCCTTCATCGAAGATTGCGCGGTGCCGCTCGAACATCTGGCGGAATACACGAGCCGTTTGACTGAGGTGTTCCATCGTCACGGCACGGAAGGCACCTGGTATGCGCACGCGAGTGTCGGCACGTTGCACGTGCGGCCGATCCTCGATATGCGGCGCGACGGCGCGGTGAAGATTCGCGCGATCGCCGAGGAAGCGGCCGCGTTGGTGCGCGAATACAAAGGTGCGTATTCCGGTGAGCACGGCGACGGCTTGTGCCGCGGCGAGTGGGTCGCATGGCAATACGGGCCGCGTCTGAACCAGGCGTTCACCGAGATCAAGGCGCTGTTCGATCCGGACAACCGCTTCAATCCCGACAAGATCGTGCGTCCGCCGAAGATGGACGACGCGCACAATTTCCGCTTTGCGCCGGGCTACCAGGTGCATCGGATCGAGACCGCGCTCGACTGGTCCGCATGGAACGTCGAACGCGATCCGCTGACGGGGCAGGAGACGCTGCCGGGCAGCGGCAACGATCTGTCGGGCGGTCTCGCGAAGGCTGTCGAGATGTGCAACAACAACGGCCATTGCCGCAAGTTCGACGCGGGAACCATGTGCCCGAGTTATCGTGTGACGAAGGATGAGCAACATGTGACGCGAGGACGCGCGAATACGTTGCGTCTGGCAATCTCCGGGCAACTCGGCGAAGCAGGACTCGCCAGCGACGACGTCAAGGACACGCTCGACCTGTGCGTCTCGTGCAAGGGCTGCAAGCGCGATTGCCCGACGGGCGTCGACATGGCGAAGTTCAAGATCGAGGCGCGGGCGGCGCGCGTCAAACGGCATGGACTGCGTCTGCGCGACAAGCTGGTGGCTTACATGCCGCGCTATGCGGCAACGGCGAGCCGCGTGCCGGGTTTGATGGCGCTGGCTGATAACGTGCCGGTGCTGTCGGCGTGGTTCAAGCGAACGGTGGGCTTTGCGCCTGAACGCACGTTGCCGCGTTTCAGGAAATCGTTTCTCTCTAACGCAGTGCCGGGCAAACCGGCCCAAGGTGGCGCGCTAAAAGAAGTGCTGTTGTTCGTCGATACATTCAACAACACCATGGAACCTGAAAACGCGCGCGCCGCGCAACAGGTGTTGGAGGCTGCTGGTTACACGGTGCACTTCAATATGCGCCAGGGCGAGCGCCCGGTGTGTTGCGGGCGCACCTTCCTCGCGGCCGGTTTGGTCGATGAAGCGAAGCAGGAAGCGCGGCGCATGCTCGATCTGTTCAAACCGTTTGTGGAGCGCGGCGTACCGATCGTCGGGTTGGAACCATCGTGTTTGCTGTCGTTGCGTGACGAATTTCTACACTACGGTTTCGGCGAGGAAGCGCAACGGCTTTCGAAGCAGGCGTTTCTGTTCGAAGAGTTTCTGGTGCGTGAGGAAAAGGCCGGGCGCTTGCAGCTTGCGTTGAAGCCGCTGGCAAAAGAGCAGGCGCTCGTACATGGCCACTGCCACCAAAAGGCCTTCGACGCGTTCACGCCCGTTCAAACCGTGCTGAAGTGGATTCCTGATCTCAAGGTGTCGACGGTGGAATCGTCGTGCTGTGGGATGGCGGGCAGCTTCGGCTACGAAGCTGAGCATTACGCTACGTCGCAGGCCATGGCGGAACTCTCGTTGCTGCCCGCAGTGCGCAAGATCGACGGCAATACGGTGATGGTCGCGGACGGCACGAGTTGCCGGCATCAGATTCATGATGGCGCGGGCGTCGACGCGATCCACGTGGCGCGCGTGCTGGCGATGGCTTTGCAGTGAGGGTGGTGAGCTTCGATTAGCGCTCAGCCCGGTTCAGAGGCACCCAGCCACTACCCAGCGCCGACCACCTGCCGATACGCCGCCGGCGCCACGCCGACGCTCTCGCGGAAACGATGGCTGAAATGGCTGGCGTTCGCATAGCCGCATTGTTCCGCGACCTGAGCGAGCGGCAGTCGGGTGGTACGCAGCAGCGTGCGTGCGCGTTCGAGCCGTTGCTGTGCGATCCAGGCTGCGGGTGGTAGTCCGAACGAGGTGCGGAACATGCGCGCCAGATGAAATTCCGACAGCGCGGCTACACCGGCAAGCTCGCCGAGTGTGAGCGTTTGTGCGAGATGACTCTCGATGTAGTCGCGCAAGCGCCGCCGGGTCGCGACCGACAGACCGCCCTTGAGTGACGCATCCGTGCGGCGCACGCCTTGTGCGCGCAGCAGCAGACTCAACACCTGATGCGAGGTTTCATTGGTCCGCAGCAGGCCATCGGGGTCTTTCCAGTCTTCATTGGCGAGCGATTGACACAGACTCGCAATGCAGGCGTCTTCGAAATAGGTGCGATCGGCAAGCGTCAGTTCGCGCGGCTCGCGATCGAGTTCCTGCACGGCGCGCTGCGTGAAGTGTTCGGGCAGGAAGTAAAGATGCATGAAATGCATGTGGCCGCGCACCCACCAGCGCGATTCATGCTCGCCGGGCAACGCGCAAAGCCGCGACGGTGCACCGTAGCGCCCTGGCATCTTCTGACGCTCGGTGCGATAGCCGCCATTCAGATAGCACGACAACGTGTGATGCCCGGGCCGGTCATAGATGGTTTCGGCTTCCTCCGTGTCGCGGGTCCAGACGGCGATGGCGAGCCGGTCGCCCAGCCACGCGAAGCGTTCGAGATTCGCGTTGGCGCTCTGCAGCGTGTGACAGACCGACTGAAGGCCGAACGGCGTTTCGGTGGATTCGATCACGGAGGCGGGCAGTCTGGCGTTCACGGAACGAGCGGGATGCATGCGATGACAGGGGAAGCGTCAGTATAGGGCGTGCGATCGCCGGCGGTGCGTCACTCCGAAAAAGTGCGCAATCCTGGACAAGTGCGGCCGCCAGCGCTGCCGCATAGTGGAGTTTCCGCTTACTGCTGCTGCAGGCCTCGTCATGAATCTTTCGCTCTATGCCGTCACCGTGCTGATCTGGGGCACCACGTGGATCGCGATCAAATGGCAATTGGGTGCGGTACCGCCGCCGGTGTCGATTGCGTGGCGTTTCTGGATCGCGGCGCTCGTGCTGTTCGCGCTGCTGCGCATCATGCGCCGGCCGATCTGGCCGCCGCGCGCCGCCTGGCGCTTCCTGGCCGCGCAAGGCCTGGCGCTCTTCTGTCTGAATTTTTTGTGCTTCTACTACGCCGAGCAGGTGGTGCCGAGCGGCCTCGTCGCCGTGGTGTTTTCCACCGCGCCGCTGCTGAATTCGATCAACGGCCGGCTCTTTATGGGCCGTCCTTTGCAACCGTCGGCGATTGCTGGTGCGGCGCTGGGGCTCGTCGGCATTGTGTGCCTGTTCGTCCAGCAGATGGCAGGACACCTGGGTGACCACGCAGTGTGGTTGGGACTCGCTATCGCCTTCCTTGGCACCTTGTGTTTTTCGGCCGGCAATCTCCTGTCGAGCCGGATGCAATCGATGGGCTTGCACCCGTTCGCCACCAATAGCTGGGCAATGCTGATCGGCGCCGGGATCCTGACGGTGGGCAGCGCGCTGGCCGGCTTTTCATTCTCCATCGAGCCTGACGCGCGTTATCTCGGTGCGCTCGCCTATCTGGCCGTGCTCGGCTCGGTGATCGGCTTTACTGCGTATCTGATGCTGGTCGGGTGCATTGGGCCGGAGCGGGCTGCCTACTGCACCGTGCTGTTTCCGATTGTGGCGCTGACGGCGTCGACGGTATTCGAGGGCTACCGCTGGTCCGCGTTGGCGGTGCTCGGGCTCCTGCTCGTGGTGGCGGGAAATCTGGTGGCGTTCGATCTTACGCGGCGACTCTTTGCGCGGCGCTTGAGGGCGTCCTGAGAGCGCAGCGGTGCGCTCGGTGCAGCGACAACCCCAAAGGATGACACCTTTGATGACGGCGCTTTGGCGGGGAGTCCTTTCGAAGAGGCGCTTTGGAAGAGGTGGCTCGGAGGAGGTGTTTTCGAGGAGCGATGCCCTAATCCGCGGTCCACTCCGGCCGCTTGCCAAGGGTATCGAACAGTTCGAGTATCGTCGCCTTCACCTTCTGCACGGCATTGCTCAGTAACGCGGTGTCGTGCCAGCAGAGCGACAGGTCGCGCGAGAACAACCGGTGATCGACCTTCGCAAGCTTGAGCTTGTGCTCATCGAGTTCGACGTGCGCGGCCGTCCACGGCAGGATCGTCACGCCTAACCTGGCCATGACCGCCGCGAATAACAAGGCGGTGGAACTGGCCTCGAACAGAATCTCGCACGGCAGCGCCGCTTCACGCAGGGCCCACTCGACGCGGCTGCGAATCGTATTCGGCGCGCTCGGCAGGATGAGCGGCATGTGCGCGAGTTCGGCGATCGACACCGGCTCGCGCGGCATCTGAAATTCCGGCCACGCGATCAGATAGAGCGCCTCGGTGAGCAGCTTTTGCGCGGCGACCCCGCGCGTTTCGACCGCGTCTACCACGACGGCCAGTTCCACCCGTCCGCTGCCGATCAGGCTGCCCAGTTCCGCGCTCGGTGCTTCGAGCAACTCCAGCGCGATGCCGGGGTAACGATCGCGGATCGTGCGGGCAAGCGGGATCGCCACCATCCGCGCCGTGCTCGACGGCATGGCGACCGACACTTTGCCCTGCGGAAGCTCGGCGTCCTGCCGCAGCAGTTCGCGCGTGCTGTCGGCCTGCCGCAGCAACTCGATCGCGTGCCGGTAAAGCGTCTGCCCGGCTGCGGTCGGCGCCACACCTTGAACGCTGCGCTCCAGCAACTGCATGCCCAGATCGCGCTCCAGATTGCGCATCTGCTGGCTGATTGCGGGTTGGGCGATGTGCAGCGCTTCGCTCGCGCGCGTGACGTTGCCGCACTCCACCACTTTGACGAAATACCGCAGTTGCCGCAGGTCCATGGATGTCGCTCGCTCCTTCATTTCATAAGAAAATCCGATCGAACAAGAGAAATATCATATTTTTCGATTATCGAGTGCGTTCTTATACTCAACCCACAAAAAACCGAAGCGTGCCCAGCCTGAACTGTCTGGCGCAGCTTCAAAACGGCCGGCGTCTGCCGGCTAGGAGACAAGAATGTCCAAAACGATCGCTGTATCGGCGTCCGGGCTCAAACCTCGGCGCACGCCTCTCACCCGCGAGCAGATCGGCGGTTTCTGGGCGGTTTACTCGGGATGGGTACTGGATGGCGTGGATTCCGTGATCTACGCACTCGTGCTGATTCCGGCGCTCACCGAGTTGCTGCCCGTCTCGGGGATTGCCGCGACGCCCGGGAATCTCGGCATGTATGGCTCGATCCTGTTCGCGCTGTTTCTGATCGGCTGGGGGTTGTCGTTCATCTGGGGGCCGCTCGCCGACCGCTTTGGCCGGGTCAAGACGCTGGCCGCCAGCATCCTCATCTACTCGGTGTTCACCGGCGCGGCGGCGTTCGCGCACAACGTCTGGGAACTGGCCGCCTTCCGGCTGATTGCCGGCATCGGCGTGGGTGGCGAATGGGCGTTGGCGGGGACCTATGTCGCCGAGAGCTGGCCGGAAGATCGCCGCAAGATGGGTGCGGGCTATTTGCAGACCGGCTACTACGTCGGATTCTTTCTTGCCGCTTTGCTGAACTACACGGTCGGCGCGACCTACGGCTGGCGCGCGATGTTCCTGTGCGGTCTCGCACCGGCGCTGCTGGCGATTTTCACGGTGCTCAGGGTGAAGGAGCCGGGTCAGTGGCGCAAGGCCACGCATGGCGTCGGCCAGACGAACGCCGCGGCGGTGGCAAAGCGCCGGCCGCTGCTCGAGATATTCGCGCCGGCCTATCGGCGTCGAACGTTGACGAGTGCGAGCCTGGTGGGGGTCGCGATCATCGGCTTGTGGGCGGGTTCGGTGTACGAAGCGAGCGCGGTCGTGACGCTGGCGACGCGCGCCGGGATCGACCGCGTCGGTGCGGTGCATCTTGCCTCGATCGGCGCGGCGGTGTTGTCGGTTGGGACGATCCTTGGGTGTCTGGCGGCGCCGTGGCTGGCGGAGCGGCTCGGGCGCCGCGTCGCGCTCGGCGCGTACTTTGCCGGCATGGCGGTGTCGATCGTGTTTGCTTTCGGCTGGGTCTTCTATCTGCCGAACGGACTCAACCTGTTCATGGTGTCGCTGCTGTTCCTTGGCTTCTTCGGCGGCAATTTTGCGATCTTCTCGCTGTGGCTGCCGGAGCAATATCCAACCCGGATACGCGCTACCGCGTTTGCCTTCAATGCGTCGGTGGGCCGCCTGCTCGGCGCCGGCGTGAACTTCTTGCTGGCGGCCGCGATTCATTGGCAAGGCTCGCTCGGCTTGCCGATTGCGTGGACCGCTGTGGCCTTTGTGATCGGCCTGCTGATCTTGCCGTTTGCTGTCGAGACCCGTCATCAGACGTTGCCGGAATAACGCCTTGGCGAGTGCGTTATTTGGGCTGTCCGCACGGGTCTCTAGACGCTGTGGGCATAGCGCTGGCGCACCACTCGGGCTATGCGCACCGGTCCTTAGACGCTGTGTGCGTAGTGCAAACGCGTCGCTCGTGCTGTCCGCAGCCGTTATCAATTCGCTGGAGAACTGAATGCAAGCGTTAAAAGGAATCAAGATCGTCGAACTGAGCCGTGCGCTGTCGGGGCCGTTCTGCTCGATGGTGCTGGCCGATCTCGGCGCGGACGTCATCAAGGTCGAGCCGGGACCGGGCGGCGACATGAGCCGAACCTGGGGGCCATTCGACCGGGGTGTGAGTACCTACTATCTCTCCTGCAACCGCAACAAGCGCGGCGTGTGCATCGACTTTCGCAATCCGGAAGGACTGGCCGCGATCCACCGGCTGATCGACGATGCCGACGTGGTGATCGAGAACTTCAAGCCTGGCACCATCGAGAGCATGGGGCTCGGTTATGACGTGCTCAGCGCGCGCAATCCGCGGCTGGTGATGGGCAGCATCAACGCGTTCGGCGCCGATGGCCCGATGAGCGGCTGGCCTGGTTTCGACCAGATCGCGCAGGGTTATTCCGGGCTGATGAGCCTGACCGGTTTCGCCGATGGCGACCCTACGCGCACCGGCACCGCGATCGGCGATCTGAGCTCGGGTATGTGGCTCGCGATGGCGATACTGTCCGCGTTACTGGCGCGTGAGCGAACCGGGCTTGGCCAGCATGTGAGCACGTCGTTGCTCGCGAGTCTGGTGGGGCTGCTGAGCGTGCATGGCCAGCGCTACCTGAGCTTGGGCGATATCCCGCGCCGCACAGGTAACGCGCATTCGGTGATTGCACCGTATGGCGTGTTCGAAACCGCCGATGGACCGCTCAACATCGCGCCGATTACGTCCGACATGTGGCTGCGCTTGTGCCAGTTGCTCGATTTGCCCGCATTGCCAGACGATCCGCGCTTCGCGACCAACGAAGCCCGCGTTGAGCATCGCGATGAATTGAAGGCTGCGTTGGAAGCGCGTTTGAAGACGCGCAGCAAACGGGAGTGGACAGAACTTTTCATCGGCGTGGGTTTGCCGGCGGGGCCGATCAATACGTTGGACGAAGTGTTCGCCGATCCGCAAGTGCAGCATTGCCGGTTGGTCGAAACGGTCGACCATCCGACGCTTGGCGCGCTGCGCCAGGTTGTGACGCCGGTGTCGAGTTCGGCGGTGACGGGCGATTCTTCGCATCATGTCAGCCGTCATGCGCCGCCGGGCCTTGGCGAACATACTGTCGATGTATTGCGCGAGGCGGGGTTTGATGAGAACTCGATCGAGGCGCTGCTTGCGGCAAAAGCGGTGCATCAACAGGGGGAGTATTTGCTGCCGGAGAAGGTTCGGGAACACGCGGTTGGCGCTACGCTATGAGTGCCGATGCAAAACTCCAAACACGTCAGTCGGCGTCGCGCAATAAGCGCGCCGCAAAGCTTGGAACGCGCGGCGGGAGTTACACGATGAGCAGGCCGAAAACCTTGGAACATGCTGCAGAGGTCACACAATGAACACACCGAACGCATCGCCGTTTGCGGTAACCGTCGATATGGTGGATGAACGGATGGCACGCTTGACGTTCAGTCATCCTACGCGCAGGAATGCGCTCAGCGCGGAGTTGTTGAACGAACTTGATGCTCGCCTTGCCGACCTTGCGGCGCGGCGGATACCGGTCGTGATACTTGGCAGCGGCGTTGGACAGGACGTTTGGAGCGCGGGTCATGACCTTGGAGAGTTGATGCACGACCGCGATCCGATTGCCTATGACAAGCCGTTGGAGCGGGTGTTGCGCCGCGTGCGGGCTTACCCGGGCGTGGTAATTGCGATGGTGTCGGGTTCTGCTTGGGGCGGCGCGGTCGATCTGGCGATGAGTTGCGACCTTGTTGTTGCTGACGGCAGCGCGCGCTTCGCGATGACCCCGGCAAACATTGGTTTGCCTTATACGACGAGCGGCTTGCTGCGGTTCTTCAACAATGTGCCGATTCACGTGCTGAAGGAAATGTTCTTTAGCGCGCAGCCGCTTGACGCGGCGCGCGCCGAGCGTTTCGGCGTAATCAACCGTCTGGTCGACGGCGACGATCTGGAAGCAACGGCGCTTGACATGGCGCGCGGAATCGCGAACAAGGCACCCTTGGCGATTCAGGCCGTGAAGGAACAACTACGGATACTTGAAGACTTGCAGCCTATGCCTGTGCAGGCGATGGAACAGATTGCCGAGCTTCGCCGACAGGCATGCGAAAGTGCGGATTTTAGCGAGGGGCTGGCGGCGTTCTCGGAAAGACGGCCCCCGGTGTTCAAAGGAGAGTGAACGAGGCGCTTGCCGCGGCCCGAGACGATGTTCGAGGAGAGCGGTTCAATGAATGGTGACGTCCCAAACGACAACGCCAAAGGTGAGTCATTCCGGGAGCAAAAAAATGAACGAAGGACACCACGGTGAGCTTTTCCGGGAGCACCAAGGCGCGAAGCGCATAACCGCAAGCGCTTTGCTGAACAACTCACCAACTTACGTGCACGCAACAGGCTACTAGATACTATGAGGGCAGCGAAGGCGAAGGCGGTGGAGTAAAACGGAGTCGTCATCCGTTTTCTTCGTAGGAGCACGCAAATGAACGCACCGGACATGGCCCGTGGTGGGCAGGATTCAAAGGTGATCGGCTCGCTATCGGCTCGCTGTATGTCGCCTTCGAGTTAGGCGATAGAAGCTGGAGGCTTGCACTGGGAGATGGAGTTCGCGCCCCGAGCCAGTGTACTGTGAGCGCAGGCGATACCGAGGCAGTCCTGAAGGCAATTGCCAAAGCAAAGGCGCGCTGCCATCTGTGCAACGATGCGCCGGTGCGCAGTTGTTATGAGGCGGGGCGTGATGGTTTCTGGCTGCACCGCTGGGCGAGTGCACATGGGATTGCCAATCTGGTGGTGGACCCTGCAAGCATCGAGGTTAGCCGGCGGGCACGGCGTGCCAAGACCGACCGGCTTGACGCTGAGAGGTTGCTGTCGATGCTCATGCGCTACTACGCTGGCGAAAGGCGGCTGTGGGCGATCGCGCGCATCCCAAGCCCCGAGCAGGAAGATGAGCGCCGCGTACACCGTGAGCTCGGAAGGCTGCGGCAGGAGCGCACCGCTCACAGCAACCGGATCCGCTCGCTGCTGGTGCTGCACAATTTGCGCACGGAACACATTGGTGGGCGCACGTGGGTGGACTGGTGGGCAGCGCACGCCGCGCAGCTGCAGCCAGGTTTGCGCGCCGAAATTGAACGTGAGCTCGAGCGGCTCTCTCTTGTCGCCAGGCAGATCAGGTCGCTTGAGACAATGCAGGCTCATCAGGTGCGCGACGGCGACCAACCGGCCATCGCAGTGCTGGCACGACTGGCGGGCATCGGCACAGGCAGCGCATGGACTCTGGTCAAGGAGCTGTTCGGATGGCGGCAGTTTCGCAATCGCCGCGAACTCGCCGGCTGTCTGGGTCTGGCGCCGACGCCCTATGCAAGCGGCACCAGTGAAGTCGAGCAGGGTATCAGCAAGGCGGGCAACAAGCGGGTGCGGTGGCTGATGGTGGAGCTCGCCTGGAGCTGGCTACGCTTCCAGCCGGTCAGCGAGATGAGTAAATGGTTCAACCAGCGCTTTGGCAGAACTGGCAAGCGCTCGCGACGCATTGGCATTGTCGCGCTTGCGCGCCGTCTCGCGATCGCACTATGGCGTTATCTGGAACATGGCGAGATTCCGGCAGGAGCAAGGCTCAAAGCGGCGGCAACACCGGCGCTGTAACCTGGGCGACGACAGTCAGGCAGGATTGAAAAAGGTTCGCGTGCCCGGACAGTAAGTGGGTTGCCCTGACGGGTGACCGTAGTTCTAGATGGGGTACGTCGTTAACGGAGTGGTTCCAGCGCTTTGCGCATGCGGTATGTGGTGACCGGCCTCGCGCCGGCACGGATAGAAGTTGGCCCGGGGCAATCGCCCGGATGTCAGACACTCCGACCTCGAACGTTTTAATGACTCACCTGATGCAAAGGATTCCAGACCGAATTCGATCCGCTCAGCAAACAGCCGGTTATCCACCGCTGGTCAGCGGTTCGAGTGTCAGGACCGCGACGCTGACCAGCGGTGGATAACCTGACTCTGTCAAACGGAGGCAAGACCTATGGAAAGCACATCGAAATGGGGTTGACTACCAACTCCCCATAGAAGTCTTACTGTGTCACATATTTAGTTGCGCGCTCGATCACCGTACAGGAAGCATGCCATCGTTGCATGAGGCGTAGTCCAAGCAGGATGCGCAACGTGGTAATGGAATCAGGAACGTGGCGTTGAGCGCGCTGGACTGCCCCGGGGGACGTAATCCGGGGGAAGGGCAGGCAGCGCACGTTCAAGGAAGTTTTTTTTATCGCGTCCATCTGATTGCATTCGGAGTCGCTGAGCCATCAGAAACCCATACGCAGCGATACTCAGTGTGGCGTGGTGGTGAAAGCCACGCCAGCCTCGCCCTTCATAATGACCGAGCCCGAACTCCTGTTTCAGGTCCTGATAGTCGCGCTCGATGCGCCAGCGCATCTTGGTCACGAACACAAGCTGCTCAAGTGCCGCCTCTTCGGGAGCGGTAGTGAGAAAGTATTTGAGCGGCTCCGAATCGCCATCAGGCCATTCAATGAGCAGCCATTGTTCGTCGCGAACGGTACTTCGCCAATAGTCGCGATGTGCGGGACGAACCCGTACGGGCGGCAAAGCGTGAGGAAAGTGCGGCGTTGCTGCCTTCGCGCCAGGTAACGGCTTGCCAGGCGTTCACGGGTAATTGCATGGCCAGTTCCTTCACCACGATCGGTTCGTGGCCGGGCGCACGGCGCAACAACGTTGGCGGCTTGCCGCGCCCGCTCCAGGGCCTGGGCGGAAGCGGTGCCGTACCTGGTGCCCACACAGAGGTGCCCGGCCTGATCCCTACCGCGTACAACAATCCCAGTTCCGTTAAGCCATCCCGGAAAGCGGTTTCGTCGCCGTACCCAGCATCGGCCAGCACGATGCCCGGCGCAACGCCGGATGCTATAGCCTCGCGAAGCTGGGCCAGCGCAATCTGCGGCTTGGTCTCGAAAGCCAGATCGTCGGGAATGCCCGCGCGACGGGCACGTTCCCGGTCGTCAATCCATTCCTTGGGCACATGCAGCTGCCAGGCAATTGGCAAACTGCCGCGCTGTGTTGCGATCGACAGGCTCACGGCGACCTGACAGTTATCCTGTTTTCCGAGCTGCCCGCAGTACTGACGTGCCACCCCGACCGAATGACGTCCCTTCTTCGGGAAACCCGTGTCGTCAATAATCCAGTAGTAGCCGGTTTCTTCAGCAGCATGTGCGTCTAGCGCGGGCATCACCCATTCGCGTACCCGCTGCAGGACCGCACGATCAGACCAGTCTGCCTTGGCCACAAAGTGGTGGAGTGACTGGTGCTTCGCACTCGCGTGAAGTGGGTCAATGTGCGCGGCCATCGGCTCGACGCTCTTGCGCGATAGCGGCAACACCAGGCCCGAACAGTAACCCTTGAGGCCGGCATGACGATCGGCGTGCCCTAACGCCTGCGCCAGATGATTCAGATACACGTCAAATTCGTCGACATCTTCTCTCATCGCGATCGCCCGAAGTCTGTATTATTCAATACTACCAGGTATCGCTTCGCTGCAAATGATTTTTGTGACACAGTGAGACTAACGGTTTTATAAAGTGCGCTTCGGCGCGCGCAGCGCCGCCGGAAGTATGACGGCTTTGTCACTCACGCCGAATGTGCGAGAACACAGATTCCAGATGCACCACTACCGTGGCTGCGCGGGTGACCCGCTTATGAGCTAACGGTGTGAAGCCGCTTTCTTTGCTTATCTTTCTTTGCAGGCAAAGAGAAGTAGGTGCCGCCCCGCACAGGGGCAACGCTAATAGACCACAAAGAATTCAAGGAAAGGCAAAAAAACCCATATCAACGACCAGCCCCAAAACCCAAACAAAAAAACCTCACCACCGCAGGCGCCCCGCCCACGCCGCCAACCCCGCCGCGCCCGCATACGTCACAAACCCCATTCCAGCCACCCACCCCAACGCCACCGCCACATGCGGCGCAAGAATCGTCGCGGCCCCGGCCATAGCAACACCAACAAGCCCCCCCGCCTGCCGCAACGCATTCAACAACCCTGAGGCCACACCGGCCAACTCCCCCGGCACCTGCTCGAGCACAGTCGAAATCATCGGCGGCACCGACAATGCCGTCCCCCCACCAAACATCACCATCGCTGCATAAGTGAGGACCCATGGCGCACGCCATTCCAGACTCACAGCCATGGCCGGCACGGCAATAGCAGCCAATACAAGCCCAATCGTCATAAACTGCGTCGCAGTAAACCGCCCATGCAACCTGCCAACAATCACATTACCAAGCGACAGACTCCCGGCCAACGGCAACAACGTAAGACCAATCTGCCGCGCGTTGAAACCGAACTCGCCATGCAGATACAAACTCAACTCAAACAACAATCCAAAGTAGCCGATGTAAACGAGCGTCCCCATCACATTCATCGTCACGAACAGGCGATTGCGGAACCACTCGACCGGCACCATCGGATGATGCGCACGCCGCTCGACGGCAACGAGCGTCAGCACGGCCAGTACGGCGAGTAACGCCGCGCCCCACACCTCGCTAGCGGCGATCCCACGCGACGGCAATTCGATCGCCGCATAGCAGAGCGCCCCGAGCGCGACGATGCTCGCCAACTGTCCGCGCCAGTCAAAATGGCGGCCGACGCTGCGCGTCGAATGACGCACGACGGCCCAGGCACCAGCGAACGCAGCCAGACCAGTCGGCACATTGATCAGAAATGCACTGCGCCAGCCGAACCCTTGCACGAGGAGGCCGCCCAGCACCGGTCCGATTGCCGCCGCCACCGACGCAATCCCCGCCCACGCCGCGATAGCACGCCCACGCTCGACAGGGTCGTCAAAGGTGCTGCGCACAATGGCAAGCGACGCCGGCAGGAACAGCGCCGCACCGCTGCCCTGCACGAAACGCGCGGCGACCAGCGCGCCGACGTTCGGCGCCAGTCCGCACGCCGCGGACGCGGCGACGAACAACGCAAGTCCCCATAGATAGATCGCCTTCGCGCCGAAGCGATCGGACGCGACGCCGCCCGCGAGGATCAACGCGGCGAAACTCAACGTGTACGCATCGACGATCCACGCGAGACCGCCGACAGACGCGCCCAGGCTGGCGTGCATCGCCGGCAGCGCGACGTTGACGATGGTGGTGTCGAGCACGGCCATAAACATGCCGCTTGCCACCAGCGCGAGCGTCAGGCGCCGGCGCTGGGCGGACCGCTCCGTGTCGGCAAGCTCGGTGGCGAGCGGTGGTCCAGCGGCGCATTCGGTCATCGCGCATTCCTTGGGCTGTATCTGCAATTGAATCGGTCGACGAAGTCTAGTCACATCCGCGAATGCAATAAAGCAGTGTTTTCGCATGTGTATGATGCAAATATGCATTGCGGACGACACAGCCAATGATTAACTGGGACAACGCACGATTTTTTCTCGCCGTAGCGCGCACGGGAACGCTGCGCGGCGCGGCGGCGCAACTCGCTGTCGATCAGGCGACGGTCGGCCGGCGGATCGCCGCGCTCGAAGAGTCGCTCTCGGCGACGCTGTTTCTGCGCACTCCCGCCATGTTCGTGCTGACGCCCGCTGCCGAAGCGTTGCTCGGGGCGGCGGAGACGATGGAGCAGGCGGCCTTATCGATCGAGCGGCGGATTGCCGGACTCGACGATCGACTGGCGGGCACGATCCGCGTCGCCACCACCGATTCGCTCGGCAAACACTTCGTAGTGCCGGCCATCGCCAAAGTACGGCGGGTGCATCCGGGCATCGAGATCGTCTGCGTGACGTCCGCGCAGATCACCAATCTGACGCGGCGTGAAGCGGACGTGGCAATCCGCACGCTGCGGCCCGATGCGCCCGACCTGATCGCGCGCAAGCTCGCGCAGCTGGAGATGGGCATTTACGCGTCGCGCGAATACCTTGCCGCACGCGGCGAGCCGCGCGAGGGCGAGGCGTTCGAGGGTCACGATCTGGTGGTGTATCAACAGCCGGTCGCGCCGTCGATGTGGGGGGCGTTGTGCGGCGAGCCGACTTCGCGCGGGCGTGTCGTGTTCCAGACGCAATCCACGGCGATGCTGTTCGAAGCGGCGCTTGCCGGATTCGGTATCGCCGAGCTGCCGCGTTTTCGTGCCGATGACGAACCGGAACTGGTGCGCGTGATGCCGCATCGAGCGGACCCATTTGACGTCTGGATGGTCGCGCACGCCGATCTGTACAAGACCGCGCGGATCCAGGTGCTGATTGCGGCGGTGGCGGAGGAATTCGTAGGGGCGCGTTGAGACGCACCGGCGGTTTATGCGCTTCGAATGCGCTTCGAATGTTTTAGCCAATCAACTGCTTTCCGCGAATTTTTTGCGAATTAATTTCCGCCTTTTCTATGCGAGGATAAAAAGCCAACTTTCACGTATGCGCGACAATTAATCGATCCGCATACACGCGATAGTGCGCCGGACACGCCGGCCGTGCGCGCTTCGCCCCTCGCAAGGAAAACCCGTCGTGAAACTTTTCGCTCGCCTTGGCGCGGCTGTTCTTGTCGTTGACAGTCTCCTTCCTCTCAGTGCATCCGCGCAGTCGCAACTGACCTACACCACATCCTGGATCGGCAATAGCTTTGGTTTTGGCGACGGCAAATGGATGCAGCAGGACATCCAGGCGATCAGCGTCGGCGCCGACGGCACCGTGTACACCAACGCGCCCTGGGATGAAAGCGGCAGCGAAATCGCCGCCTATCGTGCGGGCGACAAGATCGCCGTGGCCGGCTCGACGCATGGCTGGGGCGCAGCGGGCGGCGATGCGGTCGCGACGAACCGTACGTACCTGTACGCGGCGATGTCGATCGGCAATGAGAGCAACGGACTGGTCGGCGCGGACTATCCGCCGGCGAACCAGACCTGGTACGGCATCACGCGCCGCACGATTGCCAATCTGGCGACCGGTGCGCCGTTCAGCGGCGGCATCGGCAATAGCGCCAATGCGACGAAGAACAGTTTCCTGATGCTCAACGCGGTGACGACCGGCACCGATGCCGGGATTCGCGGCATGGCCGCCACCGATACCGAACTGTATGTGGCCGATACCTACGGCAACCGGATCGTTGTGTTCGACGCGAACTCGATGCAGCGCTTGCGCTCGTGGAACGTGACGTCGCCGGGACGCATCGCGGTTGACACTGATTCGACGCTGTGGGTGATGAGCGGCATCTCATCGGGAAACCTAAGCATTATTCACTATGTCGCCGACGGCACCGCGCTCGCGGGTACATTGACGTTGCCCGCCGGCGCGGTGCCGACCGACATTGCGATCACGCCCGCCGGACAGATTCTTGTCGCCGACAACGGACCGTCGCAGCAGATCCTCGTCTACAACAAGGACGCTAGCGGTCAGCCGCAGCCTGGCGCGTCGATCGGCACGCGCAACGGCATCTTCCACCCGGTCAAAGGCGTGCCGGGCAACTGGCGCTTCAACGGTATTACGGGCCTCGGTCTCGATCCCGCGGGCAACCTGTACGTCGCGCAGAACGGCGAAGGTCCGCGGCCGCTTGGTTCGGCGTCGGTCGGTCAAGGTGCGGTGCTCGAGAGTTACGTGTACGGCACGCACGCACTCAACTGGCGCCTGTACGGGCTGACGTTCGTCGATAGCGCCGCGTTCGATCCGGCAACGCCGAATTCCGTGTACACCGGCTCGAAGCGTTTCGCGCTCGATTACAGCCAACCGGTCGGCCACGAATGGTCGTACGCGGCCTTCACGCTGAACCGTTTCGATTATCCCGACGACCCCGCTTTTCACCAGCCGCGCGGGGTGCGTGGTGAGCCGATGGTGCGGCGAATCAACGGCCAGCCGTTTCTCTACACGCTCGATCCGGGCGCGCACTATCTGAACGTCTATCGCTTCGACGCGGCGCATGGAGAAATGGCGATACCGTCCGGCTTGCTGGCGCAGGATCCGCTGCCGGGCACGTGGCCCGCGGCGCAACCCACCTATGGCGAATGGCTGTGGCGCGACAGCAATGGCAACGGCACCGTCGACGCAAGCGAGATCACCGGCAATCCGTCAACGGGCAGCACGGTCGGCAACGGCTTCTGGTGGGTCGATACGCCCGGCAACGTGTGGCTTTCGACGCCGACGAGCGGCATCCGCGAGATGCCGTTGCAGGGGCTCGATTCGGTCTGCAATCCGATCTACACGTACGCGAGTTCGAAGATTTTCGCGATGCCGGCGCCGTTCACGCGGATCGCGCGAATCGTCTACGTTGCCGAAACGGACACCATGTACATATCGGGATTTACGAGCGCGATCCCGTGGGACTCGACGCACTGGAAGGAGGCCGGCCCGGTGCTCGCGCGCTATGACAACTGGAGTTCCGGCACGCCGACGCAGCAATACACGGTCTCATTGCCATGGAACACGCAGACCAGTCCGCAGACGACGACGGTCGGCGTCGCGGTGGCGGGTAACTACGTCTTCGTCGCAGAGTTGTACACGGCGAAGGTGGATGTGTACGACGCGCGCACCGGGCAGGCGGTCGGTTATATGACGCCGGGTGCGAGCGTCGGCGGCACGACCGGCTGGGTGGATGTTTATCTCGGCATCAGCGCGGTGCAGCGCGGCAATGGAGAATATGTCGTCCTGCTTGAAGACGACGCGCGCGCGAAAATCCTGATGTATCGATGGACGCCTTAAGCTTGATCGCGTGGATCGCGCTGGGTCCGAGCACGAATGGACGCCAGCGCACGATCGGTATATAACAACGTGAAAGGATGGCTTTGTTCACTGATGCATCAACCTGAGAGAAGCTTCATCATGACGCAAGACGTAACCCCTCAGCCGCCCCCGGGTGACCGCCCCGACCTGGAACACCTCGACGCAGCGCTCAGTCACGTGAACCAGCAGGTATCGTCCGGCAGCATCGCTTCGGGTGCCGCCAAGGGCATTCTGTATAGCCTGATCGAAACCCTCGGCGCGTTCGTCGGCGATCCTGATTTGCCGGAGCACGCACGTTCGGGTTACGAGGGTCTGCTGGAAGCTGCCCGCGAATTGCGCGCGAAGCTCGACCGCTGAGGGCGGTGGCGCGCCGCGCGCTGTGATAAAAAGGCGCATTGTTGCCAACATTGTGCCTTTTTTATGCTTTCCTCGTCTGCTATCGCATTGCTGGCTGTCGGCATTGTCGTCGTGCTGATTACGCCGGGTCCCACCAATACACTGCTCGCGGCGGCCGGTTTGCGCCAGGGCGTGCGGCGTTCGTTGCCGCTGATCGCCGCTGAACTGGCCGGCTATCTTCTGTCGATTTCAGTGTGGGGACATTTTCTCGCGCAAGCCGCGCACGCGTTGCCATGGTTGCCTTCGCTAGTGCGCGTAGCGGCCGGCGTGTACATCGCGTATCTCGCTGTGGATATGTGGCGCGCGGCGGTGGCCTTGCCCGATTCGACGCAGCGCGCGAGCGGCTTGCGCACACTATTCGTCGCGACGCTGCTCAACCCGAAAGGCTTGCTGTTCGCCGGAACGATCTTTCCCGCCATCGCGTTCGCGCATGTTGCCGCCTATGCCACGGCGATGCTGATGTTCGCCTGCCTGCTGGTGCCGATCGCGCTTGCGTGGATCGCGTTTGGCGCGGCGCTCGGTAGCGGCAAACTCACCTGGCTCAATCCGGTGAAGATGCAGCGCGGCGCCTCGATCATGCTGGGCGTGTTTTCCTTGTCGCTCGCGTGGACGGCGCTGCATTAAGACCGCGTCCTGTGCCGCGCGGTCACGCTTCCATTCGGCTGTCTACGCTCAACGCCTCAAGCCACTCCGGCGGCGCAGATGCGATTTCCAGTTGCGGCGTGCCGTGCCAGTCCGCACAGCGCTGCAGGGCGCGGCGCAGATCGCCTGCAAGCCTTGCGCTGAGCCGCACACCGGGTTCGATGTGCAGCGATTTCAGTTCGAACACGCCGCTGGTCCGATGCGCTTTCGCATCCACGCGACCCACCAGGCGCCCCCGGCTCAAAAGCGGCAACACGAAGTAGCCGTATTTGCGCTTCGCAGCCGGTGTATAGCATTCGATCGCATAGTCGAAGTCGAAAAGCGCGGCGGCGCGCTTGCGGTCCCACACCACTGGATCGAACGGCGACAGTACCGTAGTGACGGTTGAAACGAGCTTGCCGGTCGCTGCGTCGTCGATCATCGGAGCGAAATCGTGACGGACGAAGGTGTCCTGCTTCCAGCCCTCCACCTGCACCGGGATCAGCTCGCCCTGATCGGCGAGCGCACGCAGATCGTCGCGATAGGGGCGGCGCGGCAGCCGGTAGTAATCGGCGACCCAATCGGCGCGCACAACGCCAAGCGCGCGGCAGGTCCGGCGCAACGCCTCTTCGGCAACGGCTTCGCGCGGCTGCAGGTCGCGCGCGTCGTCCCAGTCCGGTAGCACGCGCTCGGTCAGATCGTAGACACGATGAAAATTGCGCCGCTCGGCCACCATCAATTGCCCGATCGCGAACAGGACTTCCAGGTGGCGCTTTTCCGGCTTCCAGTCCCACCAGCCGTTGCTCGTGCCCGCCTCGCGGGCGAAGTCCGCTGAACGCACGGGACCCGTCGCACGGATATGCGCGAGCAGTTTGTCGATTTCCTTGCGATGCTTCTTGTGCCACTCGGCCGCGTATTTCCACCCCATGCCGCTCGGGTCGAGCATGCGGTGACGCAGCAGGCCGTAGTCTTCGGTCAGGACGAAACAGGCTTCATGCGACCAGTATTCGAACAGCTTGCCTTCGGCGAGATGCTCGTCGAGCCATTGCTGCGGATATGCGCCAAGCCGGCTGAACAGCACCAGATACGGACTGCGCGCGACGACGTGGATCGTGTCGATCTGCAATTGCGCCATGCGGCGGATCGCGTCGAGCACGTCGGCTTTGACGGCCTTGCGGCGCGGCGGCGTCAGCAAACCTTGCGCGGCCAGATGCAGGGTGCGCGCGGCGGATAGCGGAAGAGTCTTCACGCGGGCGTCGATCAAGGGTTTGAGGCAGTGAGTGGCGGCAATGGGCGCGGACCCGAGGCCAGGCCTGGATCAGCATCCGCTACTTTAGCTTCACCAGTCGTGCTTGTGGTGCTTGTCCCAGCCGCGGTGCCGGCCATGGTCGTGGCGTTCGCGATATCCGCGGTAGTAATCGCCACGATATCCGTAGCCATACGCGGGTTGCACAGGCGCATAAACAACCGGTGGCGGCACATAAACCACGGGCGGCGGGGCGTACATGAGACCGGGCGTGTTGACGAACACGCCGACGTCCACCCGGGCCGAGGCAGAGGTCGACGCGCAGGCGGCGGCAAGGCCGAAGGCGGCGAAAACGATCGCGCGTTGGATCATGCTTGTCTCCAGTTCCGAAAGGGTCAGCCATTCACTGTCGAATGGCTGACGATATATTACGAAACAGAAAGCAAGGCAGGTGAAACCAGTTGAAGGCGTGTGTAACAGCAGATTACCCGGCGGTCTTTGCGGTGACGTGAGGGTGGCGGGACGGCGGAGCGAGCCGACGCCCGGCACGCCGCGCGGACGGCGGCCGAACGCACGACTGGGCCGGACGCCGCCGCCTTCAAGCCCCCAAAGCGACCGCTTCCCCTGCCGATACCGCCAGCAGTTGATGGATTTGCGCGACCACCGCCGCGCCTTCTCCGACCGCCGCCGCGACGCGTTTCGTCGACCCGGCGCGGGCGTCGCCGATTGCATACACGCCCTCGACAGTCGTAGCGAGATCGCAGACGGACGAGCCGTCCACGCTGGTGCCAGTCAGCACGAAGCCCTTCTCGTCGAGCTGCACGCCGCAGGTGCGCAGCCAGTCGGTATTCGGATCCGCGCCGGTGAAAAGGAACAGATGCCGCGTATCGAAGCTCCGGGTGCCGTCCGGCAGCGGTTTTTTCAGCGCGACCGATGCCAGTCCGATTTCATCCGCCTCGAGCCCGCCGATTTCCGAATGCGGATGCACGACTACGTTCGGCAGCGAGCGGATCCGGTCGATCAGATAGCGCGACATGGTGGCTTCAAAACCGCTTCGGCGGATCAACACATGGACCTTGGCAGCGTGCGTCGCCAGATAGACGATTGCCTGGCCCGCTGAATTGCCGCCGCCCACGAGCACGATCTCCTGGCGCTTGCACAGCTTGGCCTCGACCGGCGACGCCCAGTAGTAGACGCCGCGCCCGTCGAAGCGGTCCAGCCCTTCGATCGCCGGGCGCCGGTAGACCGCGCCGCTCGCGATCACGATGGTGCGGGAGGTGATCTGGCCGCCGCACTTGAGATCCAGCCGATACGGCGATTCCGCGCACTGCAAGGCCTTCACATGGACCGGAATCGCGACATGCGCGCCGAATTTCTGCGCCTGCACGAACGCACGGCCCGCCAGCGCCTGACCGGAGATGCCGGTCGGAAAGCCGAGATAGTTTTCGATCCGCGAACTGGCGCCCGCCTGACCCCCTGGCGCGCGGCTGTCGAGCACGATCACCGAGAGGCCTTCGGAGGCCGCATACACGGCCGTAGCAAGGCCGGCCGGTCCCGCGCCGACGATCGCGACGTCGTACACATGCGAATCGTCGAGATCGGGCAGCAGGCCGAGGCAGGTGGCGAGCTCCGGCATGCTCGGATGGCGCAGCACCGAGCCGTCCGGACAGATCACCAGCGGCATGTCTTCTTTCTGCGCGGCGAATTGCTCGATCAGACGCAGCGCGTCTTCATCGCGTTCGTCGATGACCGAGTGAGGATGACCGTTGCGTGACAGGAAGCCTTGCAACATAACGAGCCGGGCGTCGCTGCTGTTGCCGATCAGAATCGGGCCGCCCGCGCCTTTCTCGATCAGCGATACGCGCCGCAAAATCAGCGCGCGCATGATGCGCTCGCCCAGTTCGGCCTCGGCGACAATCAGCGCGCGCAGCTTTTCCGGCGGAATCAATAACGCGTCGACCGGGCTGAGGGCCATGCCGTTGACCAGCGCGGGCCGCCCGGACAACTGACCGACTTCGGCGAGAAAATGTTTGGCACCGTGCTCAGCAATCAGGACTTCGCGCCCGATGCCATCGCGCTGATAAATCTTCACGCGCCCATTCAATATCACGAACATGCCCGGGCCGGTGTAGCCGGTCTCGAACAGCAGTTCACCCGCTTCCCAGTGGCCCATCTCGCCGAACCGGCGCAGACGATCGATTTCCGCGCACGTGAGTTCGGGGAACATCTGATGCATACGCGTCGAGAGCGACGAAAACGGCGCGTCGGCGACGACGGTTTGTTGTTGCCCTTCTGCTTCTTGAGTCGACAGCATTGAACCGCTCCTTCGGTGTTCATCCTGATTGATCGACACGAGGGCGAAGCGGCGCGGGCGCGCGAGGGCGCCGATGTGAATGCGCTGCTGCGCTACACGGCCTTCGGCGCGATATCGTCGTCGACCGCTACCTCGGGCGGCGGCGTGCCGGGCAGCGAGTCCACCGCTTTGCCCGAATCGCGCCAGGCTTCCATGCCGCCGCGTAGCGGCAGCACGTCGGCGAAGCCGGCTTCGTTCATCTGTTTGGCCATCCATGCCGCGGATATTTCATTTGGGCATGAACAGTAAATCACTACCTTCTGATCGTGCGGGTACGTTGCAACGATCTCGTCGAGTTGCCGCTCGTCGGCGAATTGCGAGCCCGGAATCACAAACGGATCGAGCGCGCGTTTTTCCTGCGAGCGGATGTCGAACATCACCGGCGCTTTGCCGGCCGCGACCAGCGCCGCCAGCTCGTCGACTTCGATTCGCTGGGTCGCGAGCTTGGAAATCAGCTGGCGCCGGCGAATCCAGCGATACGCCGCATACAGCAACAGCAACGCGACGGCCACCAGCGCGGCGGTGCGGCCAAGGCGTCCGGCGATCGCGAACAGCATGTCGATCTGCCGCGCGAACAGCGCGCCGATGATCAAACCGGTACCCGACCACAAGGCGGCGCCGATGCTGTCGTAAGTGAGAAACGTGCGGTAGCGGGCACCCATGGCGCCGGCCATCGGAATCGACACGATCGACAGGCCCGGCACGAACTTCGCCACGGCCAGCACGCGCACGCCCCACCGGCCGAAAAAGCGTTCGGTCTTTTTTACGCAGGTGTCGCGTGACAGCGAAAGACGGCAGATCGTTTTCAGCGTGTTGCCGCCGTAAATACGGCCGGCGAGATACCAGGCGCTGTCGCCGATCAGTGTGGCGAATATCGACAACACCAGGACCGGCATCAGCTGCGTGCCCACTGACCCGGGATGCATGGCTGCCATCGCCCCGAACAGCACGAGCGACGGCATCGCCGGCACCGGCAGCCCGATCGAGGCGGCCAGCACGTTGGCGAAGACGAGCGCCGGGCCATATTGCTCGACGAGATCATGTAGCATCGGCTTACATCCGCAGCCCTTTCGAGCGCGGCGCAGGTAGGGAAAGCAACGGAGTATGTAAGGATTATGGACGCATTTTCAAGACGTGCAAACGCCCGGAAAACCGACCCGCTATTCAGAAGTTAAAAGCACGACCGCGGCATGCCTGGCGGGCCAAAAGCGCGGAGTAGAGGCGCAAATGGAACAAAGGGAAATGATAAAGCTTTCGCGACAAACGAGTGGCGAATAACGCTCTACGGACGTCCGTAGGGCGTTATTCCGCAATAGGTTGTCGACTCAAACTGGCGATGCAGAGGCCGCGTACAGCATTTGCGCGTGAGCGCTATGCCGCGCACGGCAGCTTTACTGGCGGTGATTGTGCTGTTCGCCCGGCAACTCCGCGCCATGCGCGCGAATCGCCGCAATCAGTTCGGCAGGCGTGATTTCGTAGCGCACTTCGCGGTGGATGCCTGGCTTGCGCTCATCGACCTCGATCAGAAGAATGCCTTTGCCGTCTTCTGTCGATTCGAGGCGCAGCGAGCGGAGTTCGCGCGCCGTTGCGTCGTCGTATTCGGTGAGCAGGGCCATTGACCCGGAGGACCCGGTAGTGCGCATCGAGGTTGTCCTTGTTCCGTTGTTGATAGAACCATTGTACGGGCAGGCCGGCGCGCCGTCTGTCGCGCCCCGCTCACATCTCGCGAATCTGCCCGTCCACCTATTTGCTTGCCGGGCGCCGCGCCGCGCTGTCCTGGCCAATAGGTGGCAAGGCCCGCAGGGCAATGCGAGCCGTGACGTCCGACTGGGATAGCCAGTTTAACGCGACTCCCCGCCACGACGGCCTCATTTTTCGTGCCCCGTGGCGGTGCAGCGCTTCTCCCCGGCTGTCATGGCGCTGACGCGCGCGTCGGTTAGGGGCGCGCGCAACGTGAGTAACAGGCAGCAAAAAAAAAGCGGCAAAAAAATAGCCCGTCCTTGAAGGGACGGGCTGCTAAACGCCGTTGTTACTCGGGTCAGCCTGCCCGTGCAACCAATTGGGCGCTGACGTTTGCATCCTGATGCGTCAATTGTGGGCTGTCGAGGTGGGAGTAACGCCGATCTATCAGATTAATGTCAATTCTTCCTGCCCGACTTCGTGCGCTGACGCGCGCGCGGGATGCGCCTGCGTTTTGTGCGTGGCTTTCTGCTGCGGTGGCTGCGTCGTGCGCCGTGCGGGCGTGGCATCGGCGACGGTGAAAAGGCGCACCGCTTCGTCCAGCACGTCGGCCTGTTCCGCGAGACGTTGCGCCGTGGCTGCCGCCTGCTCGACCAGTGCCGCGTTCTGCTGCGTGGCGCCGTCGAGATGCGAGACCGCCTGATTGACCTGGCGAATCCCTTCCGCCTGCTCGCTGCTTGCATTCGCCACTTCGACAATGATCGACGACACGCGGCTCACCGCTTCATCGATCACGCGCATCTGCGAGGTCGTGCGTGCAACCAGTTCCGTGCCGAGCGCCACTTCGGTGGCACTCGCCTCGACCACCGATTTGATCTCCTTCGACGACGCCGCGCACCGTTGCGCCAGCATCCGTACTTCGCCCGCGACGACCGCGAACGAGCGGCCCGCTTCGCCCGCGCGCGCCGCTTCGACGGCGGCATTCAGCGCCAGGATGTTGGTCTGGAAAGCGATGCCGTCGATCACGCCCGTGATGTCCGCAATGCGCTTCGACGCCGCCGTGATGCCGGCCATGGTCTGCTCGACCTGGCCCGCGATCTTGCCGCCGACGGCTGCCGCCGCTTGCGCGTCCTTCGCGAGATCGAGCGCGCGCACGCTGGCGTCGGCGTTGGCCTGCACGGTGGTGGTCAGTTCCTCCATGGTGGCCGCCGTTTCTTCGAGCGACGCCGCCTGCAATTCGGTGCGACGCGCGAGGTCGACATTGCCGCTGGAGATTTCACGCGCGTTGTCGAGCATGCCGGTAATTTGCGCGCGCACGTCATAAACGATCGCCGCAAGATTGGCTTTCAGTTGATTCAATGCTTGCAGCACGTCGCCGAGATCGTCATGACGCGCGATCATTAGATCGGCGGTCAGGTCGCCTGCGGCGAGGCGGGTCGCGAAGCCGGACATGTCGCGAATCGGTTTGCCGAGTTGCCGCGTCAGCATCCGCCAGGATAGTAGGCTGAATGCGGCGGTGACGCCGAATGCAATCCAGAACGGCACCGGCGGCGCGCCTTGCCATGCAGCGAGCCCGGTCAGCAGCAAAGCCAACGGCGTGATCGCATAGCCGACCGCCGCACGCGTCGCGACGGGCAGACGCATCAGTGCTTGCACGCGACCGAGCATGCCCGTGCGCACCACCACGCCGCGATGCAGTTTGAACGCCCGCGACTCGCCAGTGCGGATTCGCGCGTACAACGCATCGGCGGCGCGCACCGTCTCGCGTGCGGGTTTCACGCGCACGCTCAAATAGCCCACTATCGCGCCTTTCTCGACGACCGGCGTGACATTCGCATGTACCCAGTAATGGTCGCCGTTCTTGCGCCGGTTCTTGACGAGCGCGGTCCACGGGCGACCGTCGCGGATCGTTGTCCACATGTCGGCGAAGGCTTCACGCGGCATGTCGGGATGACGGATCAGGTTGTGCGGCTGGCCGATCAGTTCTTCGCGCGTGTAGCCCGAGACGGCGATGAAGGCCGGATTGCAATACTGGATGCGGCCGGTGAGGTCGGTCGCGGAAACAAGCATCTGTGACGAAGCGAATTCGTACTCTTGCTCGGTGGCAGGCCGGTTGTTGCGCATGGCGTTCCTTGCTGGTGCGGACGCGCGTCCGCGCGGTCCTTACATTTATGCAAGGAATAACGGCATTAACCCCGCATCCTTTAGGGTTTCCTGGTAAACCACTCAGGTTTATGTCGCGATGGGCCGTTATCACAGGGTTGTTTTCATGCGCACTGCGTCGCCGGCGGAATGAGTGCCGGATGCGTTTCGCGGGGCCTTCAAAAGCGTTACACTGCACCGGACAAGGCCTGCAGACGCATCTCGTCTCTTCCACGCCCGCGGCGGTCTGCCTGCGTGAATCCGCTAATCAAGCGAGCCGATGCAGAAGATCCTCGACCGTACTCAGGAGTCGCTGGCCCACGCGTTCGCTTCGCTCGCGCAAAGCGCGAAGCGTCAACAGCGCCTGTATCTCGTGACGATCGGGTCGCTGATGCTGATCGTGGTGGTCTTTGCGCTGGTCCTGGCGGTGCTGGCCGCGGATAAGCAACTGGATTACCGGCGTGCCTTCGCCGCCCAGAACGCCACTGATATCTCGCTGCTCCTGCACCGGGAAGAGTCGTTTCTACGGCGCGCGGAATTTACACTCGACTTCTATGGCGAGACCCAAAACGTCCTGCGTGTGCCGGAAAACGTCGAGCAATCGGTCCTGCTGAGCGGCATCGCGCGGGGCACGGTCGAGCGGGTCACTGCGCAATTCGACGTGCTGGTGGGCGACGCGACGCGCAAGGCCTGGGGGCCCGCATTCGGCGCGAAACTATGGCGCCTGTACGAGGCCGCGCAGTCCACGCTGATGACCCAGCAGGCCTTCGAACTGCGTCAGCGCTCGATGCTGCTCGGACTGAACGAGGACTATGCCGCGATTTTGCCGTCGCTCGCTCAAGCGCAGACGGGTGCCGCAGACGCGCCAACGCCGCCGCTGCAACCGGCGGTTGTGAGCACCTTGCGCGAGACCCTCGAACACGAATTGGAAACGCAAACCGGCAAGCGTGTGCCGGGTAAGGGCGAGCGCCTCTGGCTCGGTCCGTATCTCGACCCATTGCAGGGCGTACCGGTGATTTCGGCGGTCGCAGCGCACTACATCGGCGATACACCGGCCACGCTGATCACCATGAGTATTCCGGTCGATGCGCTTGCGGCTTACCTCGCCCGACCCACTAGCGAGGGCACGTTGCTGCTGCTGACGGTCGACCGTCGCGTGATCGTATCGTCGCCACCCGTGGACGGACAGACGGCGAAGAGGTTGCAGGACGTTCTCGCGCATTCGTCACCCGGTGCGTATCGCTACACCCGTGACGGCATGATTCTCAGCGAGCCGCTCATGCCGGGCTTCGGCACGCTGGTTGGCTATATCTCGTGGCGCGCGCTGATTGCCGCGCTCGGCTGGGAGCTGGCGGCGCTCGCGTGACTCACGCTGCTGATTCTGCTGGTGATCGTCCTGACGGCGCGGTTTTAGGGGCTGCGCCTGTTGCACGCCTCCTTTGCGGAAACGTCGCGCGCGCTGGAAAGCGAGACCATCAATCACATTCTGGTGAGCGCGACGCCGATCGGCTTGTGCATCGTTCGTCAGGGCGACTACTCGATCATCACGGCCAATGCGCTGGCCGGCCAGCTGCTGCATATCGAACCGGACAGCAGCCGCTTGCCGGCGCACATGGTCGGCGAGTTTTCGGCGCAGGCGCCGGACAAGCCGTCGGCGACGGCGTTTGCGAAAGTCGCCGCGTTTGTCGCGCGGGCGCAGCCCGTTCAGTCGCACGCGTATTCATCGCCAACGGCGACACAACCGGCGATGCAACAAGTGCCTCAGCCGTTGCCGCAGCCGCAACCCGACGAGAGCGACGCGGTGCCCGCCCAGTTTCTGCAATTCACCTACGCACCGGCGCGTTATGCCAATGAGGACGTGCTGTTCTGCGCGATTCTCGATGTAACCGCGCGGCATGCGCTTGAACAGCACCTGCGGCTCGCGCAGCAGAGTTCGGAAACCATGATGCGGGCACGCTCCAATTTCTTCGCGTCGATGAGCCACGAAATCCGCACGCCGTTGAATGCGCTGCTGGGCAATCTCGAACTATTCGCGCGCACGCCCGGGCTCGAAGCCCATGCACAGCGCCTTACCACGCTGGGCGTGGCGGCCGACGCGTTGCGCCGCATCGTCAACGACATTCTCGACTTTTCGAAGATCGACGCCGGCGAGATGAGGCTCACGAGCGAATCGTTCCGTCCGATCGACGACTTCGAAAACATCGCGCTCTCCTACGCGTCGATGACAGCGGATCGCGCGATCCGTTTTTATTCGCATCTGTCACCGACGCTTGACCAGTTGCTGCGCGGCGACCGCACGCGCATCGCGCAGATCGTCAACAACCTGCTGAGCAATGCGTTCAAATTCACCTCGTGCGGCAAGATCACGCTGAACGGGGAAGTGCAGGACGATCTGCAAGGCCGCCCGGTGCTGACGTTTCGGGTCTGCGATTCAGGGATCGGCATGGATCAGACGCTGGTCGCGCGCATCTTCAATCCGTTCGAACAGGGCGAGACGAGCACGTCGAGCCGTTATGGCGGCACCGGACTCGGTCTGTCGATCTGTGCGCGGCTGTGCGAACTGATGGGCGGGCATATTTCGGTCGAGAGCGTGCTTGGCGTGGGGAGTGCGTTTAGCGTCTCGATACCGCTTGCGCCACCGCCTGATGAGTTGCGTGCGCCGGCTGTCGAACCCGCACGTCGTGGCAATGCGCTGGTGCTGTGTCAGGAGCGCGAGTCGGGGCAGATACTCGAGCGCTGGTTCCGTCGCGCGGGTTGGGCGGTGCATACGTTGACCCCCCTGCGCGGCGCAGAGGCATGGTTGCGCGTGAACCGGCCAGAGGTGATGGCGGTGAGCGGCGAATACAGCCTCGAGGCCATTGCGGCGTTGCGCGCGGTGCAGGCTGTCGGTGTGGTGTGGATCACGCGCACCGGACCGCATCGCCCGACCGTGCGCGGCGAGGGGGTGCTTGAAGCCAGTGAATTCAGCCGCACGGCGATTTTGTCGGCAGTTGATATGGCGGCAGAGGGTGGCGGTGGCGCGGACAGTGTTGCAGCGCTGCCTGGCGACGCCGCCGTGGCGCCACAGCCTGCGGTCAATCCGGCGTTGCAGGGCCTGACAGTTCTGGTTGCCGAAGATAACCCGTTGATCCAGACCTTGATCGTGGAGCAACTCGATGCACTCGGTTGCGTGCCGACGATCGCGGGCGACGGGCGGCAAGCGTTGGTGGCATTCGAACAGGGGTGCTTCGACGTTGTACTGAGCGATATCCACATGCCGGTCATGGATGGATATGCGTTGCTGGTGGCATTGCGCAAAGCGCACGAGGATTTGCCGGTGCTGGCCTTTAGCGCGGTCACGGACGGCCAGCAGCAGGAAGGCTGGCGCGAGCGCGGCTTTACCGGTTATGTCGCGAAGCCGGCCTCGCTGGGTGAACTGGAGGCGGCGTTGCTCGCGGTGGTGTCGGCGGGGTTGCCGCCAGCGGCGGTGGCAGGGGCGGGGGCAGCGGCGACAACATCAGGCGCGCAGAAGCAGACGCAGACACAGGCAGGTCCAGCGGTCTCGGCCACGCCTATTGCCAGCGCAACCATCGACCCCGCCGCTGCGCTCAACGCGGACGACAAGACGCGTTACATGGCGATGCTCAAGGAGCACCTGCAAGACGATTTGCCGAGGCTGCTGGCGATTGTCGACCAGGAAGACAAGGATGCATTGGCCGGCTGGGCGCATAGCGCCGGGGGCGGATTCCTCGTCGTCCAGGAGCGGCAGTTCGCGCAGCAATGCCGCGAACTGCAGCGGCTATGCGAGAACAGCGAGCGTTGGACGACGGAGATGGACGAGCGCGCGATCTCGCTGCATGAAGCGGTATGCGATCACTTCGGACTGGACGAAGAATCGATGCATTGAGTCGCGCTGCCAGCGATAAAAATTAAACCAGCCCCGTCACGTAATACACCGAGATCACAAAGAAAACCGCCAGCGTCTTGATCACCGTCACCGCAAAAAATATCGCGGTACGACTGACGGTGCGTCAAACCCGTCACCGCCAGCAGCGTGATCACCGCGCCGTTATGCGGCAGCGTGTCCATGCCGCCGCTCGCCATGGCGACGACCCGGTGCAACACTTCCATCGGGATATGCGCCGCTTCCGCGCCCTTGATGAACGTATCGGACATGGCCGCGAGCGCGATGCTCATACCACCCGACGCCGAACCCGTGATACCCGCCAGCGAGCTGACCGAAACAGCCGCATTGACGAGCGGATTCGGAATGCTCTTCAGTGCATCGCTGACTACCAGAAAGCCCGGCAAAGCCGCGATCACGCCGCCAAAGCCATACTCCGACGCCGTATTCAACGAAGCCAGCAGCGCGCCCGCCACCGCGGCCTTGGTGCCGACCGCAAAGCGTTCACGCACGCGGCCGAACGCCGTCACCACGACCATCACGATACCGAGCAGCAACGCGCCTTCGACGGCCCAGATCGCGACGACGCTTTTGATCGTCGTCGTCACCGGTGCATGAATGCCCGGCAGGATGTCCGGTGCGACGGTGTACGTAGCGCCGTACCAGTTCGGAATCCAGCGGGTCAGCAGGAAGTTCGCCACGCCGACCAGCACGAGCGGCGCGACCGCCAGCAACGGATGCGGCAGTTGCTTCGATTCGACGCGTTCCGGCTCGTTGACGAGATTCGTGCCGTAACCTTCGCCGGTCGCCATCGCCGCGCGGCGGCGCCATTCCAGATACGTGAGTCCGACCACGATGATGAACAGCGAGCCGATCACGCCGAGCGCGGGTGCGGCCCACGAGGTGGTCTTGAAGAAAGTGGTCGGGATGATGTTCTGGATCTGCGGCGTGCCCGGCAGTGAATCCATCGTGAACGAGAACGCGCCGAGCGCGATCGCGCCAGGCATCAGGCGTTTCGGAATATTGCTCTGGCGGTACAACTCGGCCGCGAACGGATACACCGCGAACACCACCACGAACAGCGAGACGCCGCCATAGGTGAGCAGTGCGCACACCGCGACGATCACCGCATTGGCGCGCGAGCGGCCGATATAGCGGATGGCCGCGGCCACGATCGACTCCGAGAAACCGGACAGCTCGATGACCTTACCGAACACGGCGCCCAGCAGAAACACGGGGAAGTAAAGCTTCACGAAGCCGACCATCTTCTCCATGAAAATGCCGGAGAACACCGGCGCGACGGCGCCCGGATCGGTCAGCAGCACCGCGCCAAGGGCGGCGATCGGCGCGAACAGAATGACGCTGTAGCCGCGATACGCGGCAAACATCAGAAACGCCAGGGCGGCGAGGACGATAACAAAGGACATTGAGTCTCCGAAACTTGGTTGTTCTACGTGTACGCCGTCTCGATGAGTGCGACGGCCCGGCGCCCGCAAATGCAGATTCCATGCCACGTGCGCTCAAGCGGCCTGCCCGTTGATTTCACAGGCCGAAGCTCGAAACGTGATGCGGCCGATTGTACCCAAACGTCTCAAAAACGGGACGCAAATCAGCTGAACATAGGCTCAATTGAGGTTAAACCCTTATGGGGCGAGCTTGCTGGCGATCTCGGTGATGAGATAAGCTGTCTACGAAATGAGACAAGCATAAATAAGACGATAGCCGGAGACAGCGACACCATGATGAACGACTGGGCGGGCCTTCCTGCCACCTACGGCGACGTACTTCGCCGGGCGATGGATTCGCTTTTCCGTACGTTCGAAAACTTCAGCGAAGGCACGTTTATCGTCGACGCCGAGGCGCGCGTCGTCTGGATCAACAAACGCTATGCGGCGCGTTTCGGTTTTTCGGACCCGCAGCAGGCCATTGGCAGGGATTGCGAGGAGGTGATTCCCAACAGCCTGATGCGCGAGGTCGTGAAGACCGGCAAACCGATTCTGCTCGATATCCTCGAAACGGACCGCGAGCCGCTCGTTGTGACGCGGCTGCCGCTGAAAGACGATGCGGGCGAAACGGTCGGCGCGGTGGGTTTCGCGTTGTTCGACGAGTTGAAGGCGCTGACGCCGCTTTTTTCCCACTATTCGCGCGTGCAGGAAGAGTTGATCGCGACGCGTCAATCGCTCGCGCAGGCAAGACGGGCGAAGTACACGTTCGGCAGTTTTGTCGGCACGAGCGCGGCCAGTCTCGAAGTGAAGCGCCAGGCCCGCCGCGCCGCACAACTCGAGTCGCCGGTGCTGTTGCTCGGCGAAACCGGCACCGGCAAGGAACTGCTGGCGCACGCGATTCATGGCGGGTCGGCGCGGGCGAATCAGCCGCTCGTGACCGTCAACGTCGCGGCGATTCCGGACACCTTGCTCGAAGTCGAATTCTTCGGCGCCGCGCCTGGCGCTTATACCGGCGCCGACCGCAAGGGACGTGTCGGCAAGTTCGAACTCGCGAACGGCGGTACGCTGTTTCTCGACGAAATCGGTGATATGCCGTTGCCTCTGCAGGGCAAGCTGTTGCGCGTGCTTCAGGACAAGGAGTTCGAACCGCTCGGCTCGAACCGGATCGTTCGCGCGGACGTGCGGATCATCGCCGCGACCTCGGCCGATTTGCCGGCGCTGGTCGCGGCAGGGCGTTTCCGCGCGGATCTGTTCTATCGGCTGAACGTGTTGACGATCCAGGCGCCGGCACTGCGCGAGCGTTCGTCCGATATCGAAGCGCTGGCCTACGCCATGCTCGAAGACCTGTCGACGCAAGCGCGCGGCGCCAGTCACCTCGAATTGCAGGACGACGCGTTGCGGCTGCTGTGTTCGTATGCGTGGCCCGGCAATGTGCGCGAACTGCGCAACACGCTGGAGCGGGCGGTGATGCTCGCGGACAGCGAGCGAATCGATGCGCGTGCGCTGGCGCCGTTCATTGGTTCGGCGCATAGCGGGCATCGTCCGCATGGTTCCATCGTTTCTCAAGCGCACACTTCAGGCGCGGCCTCAGCGGCCTCAGCGCCGTCCGAGGCGATGTCGTGGAGCGACGCCATGGCCGCGTTTGAAAAGCGCTACCTTTGCGACGCCTTGCGGGCCAACGGCGGTCGCGTGATCGAGACGGCCGTGCAGATTGGCATGGGCCGCGCGACGCTCTACAAAAAGATCGCGGCATACGGCATCGAAGTGTGACAAAGTCCGGCGAGATCGAATGACGCAGTGCAATTGCCGCGTGGCACAATCGCGTGATCGAAAAACAAGATGTGATCGGGGTTTCAAATGAAACGCAGTCTCTTCTCTTTCGCGCGCCTTACCTGTGCCGCGCTGGCGCTTCCCGCAGCCGCCGTGCTGAGCGGTTGCAGCAGTAGCGCGCCGCTGTTTCTATCGGACGGCCGCCCGACTACGCTGGTTCAATGTCCGGCAGGCTCCGACTCCTGCTCGCAACAGGCAAGTGCGGCTTGCGGCGGCACTTTCGACGTCGTGCGCCAGTCCAGCGACAACGGCACGCTCAGTCTGATATACGCCTGCCGCGCGAAATGACGTTATGCCGGCCAATGGCTGGCGTAATCGAATTGAAAATTTCCTTCCTTTATCCCGCCGCCCTGCTTGACGGCGGGCATCTCCCGCTCAGCGCCGATTCTGTTTGAGCGACCCAAACCCGGTCATGCGACAAACTGATGTCGTGCAAAATGCATATGACCGTCATAAATATCTGTCACTAATGCACATCGTCGAAACGGCTATGATGCGCATTGGATTTTTATTGAGCTGATTCGAGACTATTAATCACACTGTTTGCACCGATAACAAAACACTTCGGTTTTTCCATTAATTCAGGTCAGTGCGGCACCTAACGGAACGCGAAGATCCTTCGCAGTATCGTCACCTGGCCGACTCAAAGATAAAAAAATATACGCAGATTTTGCCGGGGGTGCGGCGGGTTGGATTAACGGTTTAAGAAAGATTTTCCGTTTGAGTGGACTGGATTGTGTAATTACGGCACGTTTTATGCTTTTTATACGAACTCAATGAGTAATTCCAGGGAAAGCAATGAATCACCATCAACTCGAAAAAGATATCGTACATCTTGAACATGTAATCTCGCATATTTCCGCTGAAGACCGTATCCCACTGTCCTATTGGCGCAACCGCATCGCTTCGGTGTCCGGGGCGGCACTGGTGCCGGCCCAGGCGAGCCGCGTCAAACGGCTCGACGCAGCCCTATCGGCATTGGAGGCGCGGCGAAAAGCATGACCGTCCGCCGGAGTGAAGGGTGACGTGTACCGTCTGATCGGGTAACGTTCTCTGCAAAAATTAGGGAACGTAACGCCTATAGATCAGGAGGAGCATGCAACCTGCACGACTTTCGGCCGCCCGGCTGACGGCGCTCACAAACGCCATGCAAGGCTATGTGGAGCGCGGCGAGGTGCCGGGCGTCGTTTCGCTGATCTGGCGGCGCGGTGAAATTGGCTATTTCGAACCGCTCGGCTGGTGCGACGAGGCCGCCCAACTGCCCATGGAGCGCGACACGCTGTTTCGTATCGCCTCGATGACCAAGCCGGTGACGAGTGCGGCGATCCTGATGCTTATCGAAGAGGACCGGCTCGCGCTCGACACACCGATCTCGCTCTGGCTGCCGGAGCTGGCGTCGCCTTCCGTGCTACGCGACCCCGGCGGCCCGCTCGACGAAACCGACCCGGCCCGAACGCCGCTGACCGTGCTCGATCTGCTGACGCATCGCGCCGGCTACGCCTATCACTTTACGGCCACCGGTCCGTTGGCCGAGGCCTACGCGGCCGCCTTCAACGGAATCGAAGCGCGTGGCGATGCCAACGCGTGGTTGAAGCGGATCGCCAGCTTGCCGCTGATGTTTCAGCCCGGTTCGCGCTGGCACTACGGCATCGCGACCGATGTCCTGGGCGTGCTGATCGAGCGCGTCAGCGGCATGCGGCTCGGCGACTTCTTCCGGACACGGATATTTGAGCCGCTCGGCATGCGCGACACGGCGTTCTCGGTGCCCGACTCGCAGCTTACGCGTTTGGCGACGGCGTATGGCGTTGAGCCGGGCACGCGGCGGCGTGTGGTCGAAGACCATCCGTCGGCGAGCCGCTGGGCGAATTCCGACCGCTTCCAGAGCGGTGGCGGCGGCCTTGTCTCGACGGCGCAGGACTATCTGCAGTTCGCACAACTGCTGTTAGGGCGTGGGCGCGTCGGTTCGATACGGTTGCTGTCGCATCGCTCGGTCGATTTGATGCGCTCGAATTTTCTGACCCGTGACCAGCGCCGCGTGCCGGCGTTCGGTCATGTGATGTGGGCGGGCCAGGGCTTTGGCCTCGGTTTGTCCGTCGTCGACGATCCCGCGCAGCAGCTGCCGCTCGGCTATCGCTCGATAGGTTCGTTCGGCTGGCCGGGTGCGTATGGCACGACATGGTTCGCCGATCCGGTGGAAGACCTGATCGGTCTCATGCTGATTCAGCGGCGTGCTGTCGAACCCTTCCCTATGTCGGTCGATTTCGAACGCCGCGTGTACGATGCAATTGACGATTGAATGCATGGACCACGGCGGTTAGTCGCGAGCCATCCTGTGCGAATCACCTGCGCAGGCCGCCCTTTCCGGCGCATTATTCGTCTGATAGTGTCCCCAAAAGGGACTACCTCCGGGGCGTCCGCACCACAGTTCGTCAAATCGATCGGAGTACCCGTCATGCCTTCGTACAAACAATTGACTGCCCAGCTCGAAAAGCTCCACAAGGAAGTCGCGGTGGCGCGCGAAAAAGAAATCGCGCAGGCGATCGCCGAGATCAAGCAGAAGGTCGCCGAATACGACCTGACAGCCGAAGAGCTGGGTTTCACGAGCAAGCGTGCGACGGCACGCAAAACGGCTTCGGTAGCCAAGTACCGCAACCCGAAAACCGGCGAGACGTGGAGCGGCCGTGGCCGCTCGCCCGGCTGGCTCGCGGGCAAGAATCGCGAACGCTTTCTGATTGAAGTCTGAAGTCGTTTCTCGTTTCGACCATGGCGCTTGCGCTCGCTACGCGCCGAATTGTTCTGAAGTGAAGTTGCGTCAGGTTTTTCTCGCACCGCTGAGAGGGTCCCGAAAACGCTCACCTTTCGCGCGGTCTTGCCAGGCGCGCCGTGAGTTTCGCGCCGTGCCGCGTGTCAGGATTCATTGTTTCGGTGAGCCTGGTTTTGTCGGATGACGCACCGTGCGGTGCGATGCCCCAGTTGTGCTGCGTGCCTGCACGACTTTCCTCGAAACCCGCACCAGCCTTTGCTGGCGGGCGTTCCCAGGCTATGCGAAGCATCGCGTAGGTTTTCATTCGGTTCTCACGCTGTCTGTTCCGTCGACTTTGCTTTGGTATCGGATTTCGCGCCGCTGGTGCGTGAGCGGCCGCTGGTGTGTTCACCTTTCATATCAATTCGAGGTTCGCCATCATGAGTCCCGAAAACCCTCACCTTTACGCTCGTCCGCGTGCAGGAGCCGATGCGCCACCTCATTGCCACCCAAGCGCCAGCTAAAGCGCTCGGGGCAAACCCGGAGATGAGTTCGCCTCATACCCCGGATCAAAACTCATCGATACAGGGTCGCGAAGACCGGACAGCACAATCGATCATTCACCCACCCCCGACGGAAAGACCATGAGCGTATCGACGGACAAACAACTCTTTATCGGCGAAGGATTCGAAGGCCCCGGCGTCAACCTCGCGCACATCAACGTGCTCGTCGGCCCGCGCAACGGTCCTGCGGGCCAGGCCTTCGCCACCGCCCTGGCAACGCCTTCCGCGGGGCACGCGCCGTTCGTCGTGATCGCGAAGCCGGGCATCCCGACCAAGCCGTTGACGCTGTACGTGAACAAGGCGCAGATTGGCAGTGACTTCCACGGCAACGCAACGTGGGGGGCGTCGCAGGCCGGCATTGCCAAGGCCGTGGCCGAGTCGCTCGAGAACGGCACGCTGCCGCCCGAAGCCGAAAACGATTGGGTGGTGGTGTCGGCGAACTGGGTCAATCCGGCTACCGACGATCTCGACGCTGTCTTCGAGAACAACTATCGTGCGTGTAAGAACGCGATCCTCGCGGCGATGAAGGGCCTTCCGCATCGCGATGAAGTGTTTGCGGCCGCGCGCGACGTATCGAATCCGTTCTACACCCCCAAACAACGTTAACCACACTTAATCACGCTTAATCACGCGCAACGCAGCAGTTGGCGCGCCGTGCGTGCTGCGCGACCGCTTGCGCAACTGGATGCGATCAGGAAGGAGACAAGCACTATGGATTATGTTCGCCTCGGTCACTCGGGCCTGAAGGTTTCGCGTCTGTGCCTCGGTACGATGAACATGGGCACGCCGCAATGGAAGCCATGGATTTTCGACGAAGCGCAGAGCGAGCCGATCGTGCGCCACGCGCTGGAAGCCGGCGTCAATTTCATCGACCTCGCGGATTTCTATTCGACCGGCGTGGGCGAAGAAGTCGTGGGCCGCATTTTGAAGCGCATTGCGCGCCGCGAGGAAATCGTCGTGACGACCAAGGTCGGCTATGACATGGGTTCATACCAGAACGCCGGCGGCCATTCGCGCAAACACATCATGGACGGTATCGACGCGTCGCTTACGCGTCTCGGCATGGATTACATCGATATCTACATGCTGCATTTCTTCGACGTGAATACGCCCGTTGAAGAAACCATGGGCGCTATGAACGATATCGTGCGCGCGGGCAAGGCGCGCTACATCGGCGTATCGACAATGTACACGTGGCAGTTCGCCAAGATCATGCAAGTGTGCGAACGCAACGGCTGGCACAAGCCGATCAACATGCAGTTGCAATTGAACCTCGCGTACCGCGAGGAAGAGCGCGAAATGATTCCGTATTGCCAGGATCAGGGCGTCGGCGTGTCGGTGTTCAGTCCGCTGGCGCGCGGTCTCCTGACCTGCGATCCGAGCTCCACGCGCAATCAGACCGATTTCTTCACGGCACAAATGTACGGCGATACGGCATCGCGCGAGATTGCCGCGTCGGTGGCGCGCGTGGCGGCGCGGCGCGGCGTGTCGGCTGCGCAGATTGCGCAGGCATGGGTGCTGAATCATGGCGGCGTCGCCAGCATGCTGGTTGGCGCGGACACGCCCGCGCAATTCGATAGCGCGCTCGCCTCGCTCGGCACGAAGCTCAGTGACGACGAACTGTTCGAACTCGAACGCAATTACACCCCGTGCGATCTGATAAACGACTACACCGCAGGCAAGCGCATTGCCCGCGAAGCGCGAGTTGCGCAAGGCGTATTCGCCGGGAATATGGAGAAGGCAGCATGAAGGAACTTCTTCGCACAGGGCACTACATTGCCGGCGAATGGGTTGGAAGCGCAAGCACGTACCCTGTTCTGAACCCGGCGACGGGAGAGGTCATCGCTCAGGTCGCGAAAGGCGGCTCGGCGGAAACGACGCAAGCCATTGCTGCGGCCGAACGCGCTTATCCGGCGTGGCGGAAGCTGACCGCCAAGGAGCGCGGCGCGCGCGTTAAACGCTGGGGCGAATTGATGCTCGAGAACCGCGAGGCGCTCGCTGAACTGATGACGCTCGAGCAAGGCAAGCCGCTTGCCGAAGCGCGCGGCGAAGTGGGCTATGCGGCGAGCTTCTTCGAATGGTTTGCCGAGGAAGCGAAGCGCAGCTACGGCGACGTGATCCCGAGCCCCAATCCGAACGCGAAGATCATCGTGACGCGCGAGCCGGTCGGCGTGGTCGCGGCCATCACGCCGTGGAACTTCCCGCTCGCCATGATCACGCGCAAGGCCGGTCCGGCGCTCGCAGCGGGTTGCACGATGGTGCTCAAGCCCTCCGAAGAAACGCCGTTGTCCGCCTTCGCATTGGCGGTGCTGGCGGAACAGGCCGGCATTCCACCGGGCGTGTTCAACATCGTCTCCGGCGACGCAGTGGCGATCGGCGCCGTGATGACGGAATCGGACGTGGTGCGCAAGCTCTCGTTCACCGGCTCGACGCGCGTCGGCAAGCTGCTCGCGAAGCAGTCCGCGGATACGCTGAAGAAGCTGTCTCTGGAGCTCGGCGGCAATGCACCGTTCATCGTGTTCGACGATGCGGACATCGACGCTGCCGTGCAGGGTGCAATGGCTTCGAAGTTTCGCAACACCGGGCAGACCTGTGTGTGCGTGAACCGTTTCTACGTGCAGGACGGAATTTACGATGCGTTCACGCAGGCACTGACACAGGCCGTCCGGAAAATGCGTGTCGGTAATGCGCTGCAAGGCGAGGTCGAGCAAGGTCCGCTGATCAACCAGGCAGCGCTGAAGAAGGTGGAAACGCACGTCGCCGACGCGCTGCAAAAGGGCGCGAAGGTATTGACCGGCGGAAAGCCGCACGCGCTCGGCGGCACGTTCTATGAGCCGACTGTGCTGGCCGATGCGTCGAAGTCGATGTTGATCGCGGAGGAAGAAACCTTCGGCCCGGTGGCAGCCTGTTTCCGCTTCAAGTCCGAAGAGGAAGCCATTGCCGCGGCAAACGACACGCCGTTCGGCCTTTCCGCGTACTTCTACACGCGCGACCTGGCCCGCGCATGGCGCGTCGCCGAGGCGCTGGAGAGCGGTATGGTCGGCATCAACGAGGGCATTGTGTCGACCGAAGTCGCACCGTTCGGCGGCGTCAAACAATCGGGTCTCGGCCGCGAAGGCTCGAAGTACGGGCTCGATGAATACACCGAACTGAAGTACATGATGATGGGCGGCCTCGGCCGCTAGGAGCGTGCGCGGCAGAAGTCTGATGTCATCCGGTCGGGCAGGGTAAACGTTGTTAGCAGATGACAACAAGCTATCTCCCCTACGAGCCGCAGCAGCAGATGTTGCTGCCCCACGCGCTGCAAGACTGGCTGCCCGAAGGGCACCTTGCCTACTACATCAGCGACACGGTGGACTCACTCGACCTCTCCGCTTTCCATGCGCGGTATGCCGGCGGTGGTCAGCGCAACCAGCCCTTTCATCCGGCGATGATGGTGAAGGTGCTCGTGTACGGCTATGCGACCGGCGTGTTCTCGTCGCGCAAGCTGGCCAGGAAGCTGCATGAGGATGTCGCGTTCCGGGTCCTGGCGGCGGGCAACTATCCGGCGCACCGGACGCTGTGCGACTTCCGCGCCTTTCACCTCAAAGAACTGTCGGACCTGTTTGTGCAGGTGGTGAAACTGGCCAGGGAGTGCGGACTGATCAGGCTCGGGACGATTGCCGTTGACGGCACGAAGATCAAGGCCAATGCCTCGCGCCACAAGGCGATGAGCTACGACCGGATGAAGAAAGCCGAGCTTGAACTGAAAGAACAGATCGATGCGCTGCTGGCAAAAGCGAAAGTGGCCGATGACGCTGAGAAGAACGAGCCTGAACTCGATATTCCGGCCGAGATCACGCGGCGCGAGGACCGGCTTGCGGTCATCCGTGCTGCGCGTGCGCGTCTGGAAGAGCGCCAGCGCCAGGCCGATATCGCGCGTGGTCGTAGCGACGACGACACGCCGCCGGACGGCGGCGACAAGCCGAAAAAGAAGTCGCGCTTCAAGTACAGGTTCGGCGAGCCCAAGCCCGACGCCCAGGAGAATTTTACTGACCCGGAAAGCCGGATCATGAAGCACGCCGGCGGCGGCTTCGACTATTCCTACAATGCCCAGGCTGCCGTCGACGACACGGCCCACATCATCGTCGCGGCCGAACTGGGTAACAGTGCCGCCGACAGCGGCCAGTTGCCAGGCGTTCTTGCTGCCGTGCTGCGTGACGCTGGCGCCAATCCCAGGCAAGTCCTTGCCGACGCGGGCTACCGGTCGGAAGCGACGTTCGAGCAATTGCGCGAGCATCCCGCCGAGCTGATTGTGGCGCCCGGACGCGAGGGCAAGAAAGATGTGAGGGTCGATGCCCTGAAGCGCCCGCTGTGCGCCGCGATGGCAGAAAAGTTTACTTCTGCGCAAACTCAGGCGGCCTATCGAAAGCGCAAATGGCTGTCCGAACCGCCGAATGCCTGGGTAAAAAGCGTTCTCGGATTTCGACAATTCAGCATGCGCGGACTGGCCAAGGCTCAGGCCGAGTGGAAGCTCGTCTGCGTGGCGCTGAACCTGCGCAGAATGTCGAAAATGAAACTTGCGTAAGCCCGGAAGGGGGCAAGTTTGCCTGATTTCGCCCCCGGGCAAACCATTTTTGCGCGCACTGGCGGGCAAAACTGCAATCGCAGTTGACGCCGCCCGATCTGGCGTCAACTCCGGAGGCTCAAATTCTGTCTGCCGCGCGGACTCTTAGCCCTCGCATCGAGCGTTTACGCGTCCGCTTCTTGCCGCACGTGCAAGAGGCGGACGATGCAGCCCTGCGTCTCCGAAGCCGGCCACCGGCGTAGGCATTCAGGTACTTAACGGTTCGGGTCCGGTTTCGTTCGGCGCGGATTCTGCGACGCCGGGAAATACCAATCAGTGGCTGGTCGGTAATTCGCCTAATGGTCAACTGCAAGTTCCGCTGACTGCTCGCTATATCAGCACCGGGTCGGTTTCTGCGGGAACGGTCAAGGCGCTCGCCACGTTCACCCTGTCAGATGAGTAACGCGGCAAAGGGCGGCGATCCGCTGCCCTTCATTGCGTGGACGATGAGCGAGCGAATCTTGCCGAACATGGCTCGGTATCGAGTGTGCCGGTGCTCACGAATTAAACGTCGGGTTCGTTATACCGAGCCATTGGAATGCCGATCTTTGCAAGGAAGAAGAATCATGAAATCTGAATCTGGAATCGTCAGCAAGTTATCTCGGCATCTCTTGATGGCACGTCGAGGAAGAAGGTCATTGCGACTTCTGTTTACATGTCTTGTGTTGTTACTTGCGGGCGCCGAAGGCGCATGCTGAGTGCACCCGAACAACGTTCCTCGGTAACATGCCGGTATCGTTGCCAGCGACAATCAATACTAGTCCAGACGCACCCGTCGGGAGCGTTCTTTACTCCACGACAGTTCCTGTGCCGGGCGCGACTGCTGGCTACCAATACGCGACCTGTACCGGGAGCGGGACTATCACTTGGGAGCTGGCATGGGCGAGGGCGGTCACGCCCAACCGCACAGGTCAGACGTCTGTGGCAGGGATAGGCTACAAGGCGTCCTTGTCCGGCGGCGGATTTGGTGCCAAATTACTATGGATTCGCAATTCGCCTCTGCGAATGTTCCAGGTGGAAATGCTGCGCCTACCTTCACCAGCCAGTTGTACGTCAAATTTGATCTGGTCAAAACGGGTCCGATTACACCGGGCAAGCTCTCGATTAATACATCTGGGGGGGCGTCCGTGGGGTGGCGGCTATGCTTTATATAGGCACTGGCGGCCAAAGCCTGTTCAACGTTACAGTGCCTGACGATGCGTCGACCGTCGTTTCTTCCGCGTGCACGGTAACAACGCCGTCGACCCTGATCGATTTGCACACTGTGGCACTCGATCATTTACTGGTGTTGGTTCTACTGCACTTGAAACAGCGTTCTCTGTCAGACTCAATTGTGCCGTTCCCGGTAGCCAGATTTACATAACCCTGACCGATAACGCTAACCCTGCCAACACATCAAATACGCTTTCTCTGAAATCGGATTCGACTGCAAGTGGCCTCGGCTTTCAGGTGTTAAACAAAGGGATACCCGTTAGCTTCGGGCCGGACTCATCGGTGGCGGGGAATACGAACCAATGGCAAGTGGGCGTGGCGAGCACCGGTTCCATCAATATCCCGCTCTCGGTGAGGTACATCCAGACGCCCGCACAGGTCCGGCCGGGCACCGTGGACGCCGTTCCCACCTTCACGATGTCATATCAGTAGAGCGCGGGAGGCGCCAGCGCGCCTCCCGCAAGCACCTCGGCAGTCTCCTGCGCGAAGGCGCCGCATCGGTCCCCAAACCCCGTTTCCATACGCTCGTGCCCATGACGTGTATCATTCGCACCTTGCGCTGTTCTGCGCTGGCGATTCCCGCATTGTCGAACGCTCGTTCGTGACCTGTTTCCAACGCGGTCGAGTTGCCTTGTGACGCGGGTCTCCGACCCAGCTCCCGCAGCTCGACGCCGCCGCGCCTGACGTGGCAGACCAGAAGCCACAAGCTTCTGGACACCGCCCGAACCCCTATCCGTGACCGCCAGACCCGATGTCAGTCTCCGAACTCAAACGCCGCCGCACGTTCGCGGTTATTTCCCACCCGGACGCGGGCAAGACCACGCTTACTGAAAAGCTGCTGCTGTTCTCGGGCGCGATCCAGATCGCCGGTACCGTGAAGGGCCGCAAGAGCAATCGCTACGCGACGTCCGACTGGATGGAGATCGAAAAGCAGCGCGGCATTTCGGTGGCCAGCTCGGTCATGCAGTTCGAGTACGGCGACGCCGTCATCAACCTGCTCGACACGCCGGGCCACGAAGACTTCTCCGAAGACACGTATCGCGTGCTGACCGCGGTCGACGCGGCAGTGATGGTGATCGACGGCGCGAACGGTGTCGAAGCGCAAACTTTGAAGCTGCTCGAAGTCTGCCGCAGCCGCAAGACGCCGATCGTCACCTTCATCAACAAGCTCGACCGCGAAGTGCGCGAGCCGCTCGAACTGCTCGACGAAATCGAACAGCACCTGGGCGTTGCTGCCGTGCCGTTCACGTGGCCGATCGGCATGGGTAAGGAATTTCAGGGTGTCTACGACATCCAGCGCGACCAGGTGCGCCTGTTCCGCGCCGGGCAGGATAAGGCGGGCGGCGAAGTCGAAACGCTGCAAGCGCTCGGCGACGAAGAAGGCGAACGCCGCTTCGGTCATAGCTGGGTCAAGGCGAAGGAAGAAATTGACCTGATCACCGGCGCGTCGCCCGATTTCGATCGCGAACAGTTCCTCGCGGGTCAGCAATCGCCGGTGCTGTTCGGCTCGGCGATCAACAACTTCGGCGTGAAGGAAATTCTCGACGCGCTGGTCGATCTGGCGCCGCCGCCGTCGATGCGTATGACCGTGCAGCGTCCGGTGCTGCCGGACGAGCCGAAGTTCACGGGTGTCGTGTTCAAGGTGCAGGCGAACATGGATCTGGCGCACCGCGACCGCGTGGCGTTCATCCGCGTGTGCTCGGGGCATTTCGAACGCGGCATGGCGGTGAAGGTGACGCGCACGAACAAGACGTTCCGCGCGAACAACGTGGTGACATTCCTGTCGCAGCGTCGTGAGACGGTGAGCGAGGCGTATCCGGGCGATATTATCGGTATTCCGAATCACGGCACGTTGAGTCTCGGCGATACGCTGACCGAAGGCGAACTGCTGCAGTTCGTTGGCCTGCCGTTCTTTGCGCCGGAAATTTTCCAGACCGTCGAAGTAGTCGATCCGATGCGCGCGAAGCAACTCGGCGAAGCGCTGAAGCAGCTCGGCGAGGAAGGTGCGATTCAGGTGTTCCGTCCGGAAGTCGGCGGCTTGATGATTCTCGGCGCGGTCGGCCAGCTGCAGTTCGAAGTGGTTTCGCACCGCTTGTCGACGGAATACAAGGTCGACGTGCGGATGGCGCCGGCTCGTTACCGGATGTCGCGTTGGGTGACCTGCGACGAAGCCGCCGAATTGCGTCGATTCACCGATTCGTACGCGGCGCGGATCGCGCTCGATGCGTCGGATGCACCGACGTATCTGGCGTCGCACGTGTCTGAAATTGAAGTCGCGCAGAAGGCGTGGCCGAAGATCGTGTTCAACGAATTGCGCGAGCATTCGGGTGCGCCGTTCAAGAAGGCGATGTAAGCAGATATCTTGTGGTTTTTGAATAGAGTTCTCATTCTCAAATTAAAGTCTTCATTCTTGAAATAAAGTCTTCATGCGTCGGTTCGGCCCCGTTTGGTCGTCCGGAGGCAGCCGCCGTGAGGATAGCGTCAGAGACGCGATGGGGACCGTCAAGACAAAGCCTGCGGCCGCTGCAGGCGCGTCGGGGCGCATGTCGACAAAACGTGGAATCTGGCGAAGTCGGTGACGGTGGAAGTTACCAAGCACTTAGCAGTCTGCATTTGGTTCGTGACAATAAAGTTGAGAATCGAGCAATAAAGTTGCGAATCACGGCTTCGTGGTGGCCAATAAAGTTGAGAAGTAACAGGGATCCATCAGCAAGCGAAATAGTGTCTTTCCCGCCGGACATTTGGGGTAATCGGCCCGGTTTTTTCGCCCAGTATGGACAGGACCCTCAGTCCGTAGAGATCGAGTGCAAGTAACTCACGTCCCACCAAGTATTCAGAAGGCTCTCGAGCGATCGGGAGCCTGTTTTGTTTGGCTATCCGATTGCATGGGGCAGTGATCGGCCAACTTCCGACACTGGCCGGCGTACGCGCGCGGACACTCGAACGGCTGCTCCTCCCTCCCCAACGGACCTTCAAGCGTTGAGCCGAATGGCCCGACCGCGCTTGACGGGGCGCACTGTACTCACGGCGATGACGTTGATTCGCGCAACTGAAGTTCAAGGTACTCGGACGACCATCTCGACCTCAAGTTGATAGTCCGGCGTATACAGCGCCTGCACGCCGATCGTGGTGATGCTCGGCTTGCCGCCGCTGAACGTGTCCCGAAGTGCCGTGAGCGCCTGTTGGAAGCGACCGGTCGTCGCGTTCACAACATAGAGCCGGACCATCACGACGTCGTTTGCCGAGGCGCCCAATTCGGTCAGCGCCTTCTTGAGGTTAGCGGCGACGATGTATGCTTGTGAGGTGAGATCCGGCGGCATGTGCTCCCCATCGGGGGCGCCTGCGACCTGGCCTGACAGGAATGCCAAGCGGCCGGGGTCTGCCACGCTGATCTGCGCGAACCCTCCCGCAGACATGTCCCATAGAAAGGAAGGGTTATGATGGGTTACCGGTGCCGCAACGGCTTTCTGTGGTTCTGATGACATCTTTCTCTCCTGTAAGGGATGTGCCGCGACACCGGACGCGGCTGGTAGTACACGCCGGTCCGGTTCAGTCCAAATAGCTCGCACTGCCGCTTCGCAGGCAGCTTCCCACTTCGCTCGATCATCGCTTGCCGCTCGGACCAGGGAATCGCCCGAGCGCGCGATCTAAAAGATCAGGGCCGTACCCGCGTAACGTCTTCAGAGTTGCGACCAACCGCCATCGACTGGAAGTTCCATGCCTGTCGTGAAGGTCGCATCGAACCCGAGGTAGAGGACCGCCTTCGCAATTTCCTCCGACGTGCCGAAGCGCTTCATCGGAGTCATGCCGATCGTCTTCTCCCTAACCTGGGCGACCACGGCTTTATCGGGAAACACTTTGTTGAGGATCGGCGTGTCGATGGGGCCGGGCGTCACCGCGTTGACGCGAATTTCGCGAGGAAGCAGCTCGACGGCGAGCGTCCGAGCGAGTGATCGCAGTGCAGCCTTGGCGGCTCCGTAGGTGGCTTGGCCCGGCAGTCCCTTGACGTTGGCGACGGAGGTCGTGAGGACGACGGAGCCTCCCCGATTGATCAGCGACGCGAACTTCTGGACCGCGAAAAAGGGGCCCTTGGCGTTCAGGTTGAACATCTCGTCATAGATGGCTTCGGTCACGCTCCCGAGAGGCGTTGGAATGCTGAACCCGGCGTTGACGAAAAGCAGGTCGATGGTGTCGAACTCGGTCTTCACCTGAGCGGCGAGGGCGTCGATGTCGGTTAGCGACCGCGCGTCGCTCGAAACCACGATCGCGCCGTCCCCAAGCTCTTGCTGCGCCGACTCCAAGCCCTCCTGCGAGCGGCCGGTCACCAGAACGCGCGCGCCCCCGTCGAGGAGCATCTTCGCTGTCGCGAGCCCCATGCCACTCGTGCCGCCGATAATCACCACCTTTTTATCTTGGTACCGGTTCATATGTGTTCTCCTTGAGAGGGTTAGGGTTACTTTGCCGATACTTCGCTACTTTGCACTACTGTTCATTTCAAAATACCGTATGGCCCGTGGGCGATCATGTAACTACGCAATCTCCCGCTGATTCTGGCAACTGCGACCATTTCGCCGCGACCGGCGCGCCTTCAGGACACCGCGCGTAAGGATTCCGCGTACGACCAGTTGACGCCAGAGACGTTGACGACGGCCTGCCACGCGGCTTCTTGATTAGCGCCATCGAGGAGGTGTGGGTGTAGCTGCGCCTCAATTGGGCCTGAGAACTTCCCTTGAGCGGAGGCGAAGAATTGCCCTGAGATCTCGGTTCCGAACTTCGAGGCCTGGATATACCGGCCCGCTGCCGTCTCCGGCGTCTGATTCATGCCGGGAATGAGGTTCGCGATCGGGATAAACAGATACTTCACGGCCAGGCTAGGAGCGTGCGCGGCAGAAGTCTGATGTCATCCGGTCGGGCAGGGTAAACGTTGTTAGCAGATGACAACAAGCTATCTCCCCTACGAGCCGCAGCAGCAGATGTTGCTGCCCCACGCGCTGCAAGACTGGCTGCCCGAAGGGCACCTTGCCTACTACATCAGCGACACGGTGGACTCACTCGACCTCTCCGCTTTCCATGCGCGGTATGCCGGCGGTGGTCAGCGCAACCAGCCCTTTCATCCGGCGATGATGGTGAAGGTGCTCGTGTACGGCTATGCGACCGGCGTGTTCTCGTCGCGCAAGCTGGCCAGGAAGCTGCATGAGGATGTCGCGTTCCGGGTCCTGGCGGCGGGCAACTATCCGGCGCACCGGACGCTGTGCGACTTCCGCGCCTTTCACCTCAAAGAACTGTCGGACCTGTTTGTGCAGGTGGTGAAACTGGCCAGGGAGTGCGGACTGATCAGGCTCGGGACGATTGCCGTTGACGGCACGAAGATCAAGGCCAATGCCTCGCGCCACAAGGCGATGAGCTACGACCGGATGAAGAAAGCCGAGCTTGAACTGAAAGAACAGATCGATGCGCTGCTGGCAAAAGCGAAAGTGGCCGATGACGCTGAGAAGAACGAGCCTGAACTCGATATTCCGGCCGAGATCACGCGGCGCGAGGACCGGCTTGCGGTCATCCGTGCTGCGCGTGCGCGTCTGGAAGAGCGCCAGCGCCAGGCCGATATCGCGCGTGGTCGTAGCGACGACGACACGCCGCCGGACGGCGGCGACAAGCCGAAAAAGAAGTCGCGCTTCAAGTACAGGTTCGGCGAGCCCAAGCCCGACGCCCAGGAGAATTTTACTGACCCGGAAAGCCGGATCATGAAGCACGCCGGCGGCGGCTTCGACTATTCCTACAATGCCCAGGCTGCCGTCGACGACACGGCCCACATCATCGTCGCGGCCGAACTGGGTAACAGTGCCGCCGACAGCGGCCAGTTGCCAGGCGTTCTTGCTGCCGTGCTGCGTGACGCTGGCGCCAATCCCAGGCAAGTCCTTGCCGACGCGGGCTACCGGTCGGAAGCGACGTTCGAGCAATTGCGCGAGCATCCCGCCGAGCTGATTGTGGCGCCCGGACGCGAGGGCAAGAAAGATGTGAGGGTCGATGCCCTGAAGCGCCCGCTGTGCGCCGCGATGGCAGAAAAGTTTACTTCTGCGCAAACTCAGGCGGCCTATCGAAAGCGCAAATGGCTGTCCGAACCGCCGAATGCCTGGGTAAAAAGCGTTCTCGGATTTCGACAATTCAGCATGCGCGGACTGGCCAAGGCTCAGGCCGAGTGGAAGCTCGTCTGCGTGGCGCTGAACCTGCGCAGAATGTCGAAAATGAAACTTGCGTAAGCCCGGAAGGGGGCAAGTTTGCCTGATTTCGCCCCCGGGCAAACCATTTTTGCGCGCACTGGCGGGCAAAACTGCAATCGCAGTTGACGCCGCCCGATCTGGCGTCAACTCCGGAGGCTCAAATTCTGTCTGCCGCGCGGACTCCTAGCTTGTCGCGAAACGTTGGTCGCAGTCGCCGCACCGGGCGAGACAGCGTACACGGCCATGCCAGAGGGTAGCCGCCGCGCCAGCGCTGCGACCCACCAGGCGACGAAGAGCTTCGCGTCGGCATACGCATTGTTGGGCACATACTTCACGTTCGGCCCGTTGCGAATCAGGGCTTCCATAGCAGCGGTCAGGTCGCCCTGGTGGTATTTGGCAGCGAGTGCGTCCACGTCGGTGTACTTGAACATGGGTACGCCCCCTCGGGCAGGCTCCGCGCTGGTGATGACAATCCGCGCGTTGGGGCTCAGCAGGTTGGCGCGGAGCAACCCGACCGTCAATTGATGATGACCGATGAGCGGGGCCTGAGAAGCCTCGACGCCCTCCGCAGTGATCACGCGCGCCTTGCCAGGAACCATCCCTGCATTGAGCAGTAGGAAATCGATCGGCCGACCTCGCTTGACGAGTTCGGCGAGCGCGGACAGGACGCTGGCCGGCGTGTCCAACTCCAGCTCCAGCGGCGTGAAGACCTGTCTTTTAGTTTCCGCCGCGAGGCTAGCGGCCGTTTCCTGGGCCCGAGCCAGGCTACGGCCAGTGACGATGATCTCGCGCCAGCCCTCTCCGGCAAGTGTGCGGGCAGCCGCATAACCGAGCCCGGAGGTGGCACCGGTGACGAGCACGATCGAATGTTCCATGGGCGTCTCAGTGGTAAAGGGAAAGGGGGAAGGTCGAGTCGTGAGGCCACGGACGACTTGCTAATTTCGAACTATTCAGTTATATATTGATGCGATGACGAGTGTCAAGGAGTTTTGAACCAAATGATTCAAAATGCTGCTAGGCCGAGGGGCCGACCACGCAGCTTCGACGAGACAGGGGCGCTGGAAAAGGCGACTCAGGTGTTCTGGTCGAAAGGCTACGACGGAGTGACGATTGACGATCTCGTCGCCGGGATGGGTGTGGGACGGCCGAGCCTGTATGCCGTCTTTGGGGACAAGCGGGCGATATTCTTGCGGGTCCTTAAGGCGTACGCGGAACGGAAAGGCGCATCAGCCGCGAAGGCACTCCTCTCACCACTGAGTCTTCGCGACTCGATCACGGGCTTTCTGAGGTACGCCGTCGAAAGTGCGACCGAGAAAGGGTCCGCCCGGGGCTGCCTTCTGATTTGCGTCGCGCCGCTTGTGGACGACCCTGAGGTCCGGCAGTTCCTGCAAAACGCGGCCGCTGGTGGCACCGCGCTGGTGGAAGGTCGTTTCCGGGACGCTATCATCGCGGGAGAAATCCCATCTGACTTTCCCGTCGCCGCGCGCGCAACCCAAGTCACGGATTTAGCGCGTGGGCTAACCATGCGTGCGCAGCTAGGAGTGCCGCGCAAGATGCTCCTCAAAGATGCCGAGGAAGCGGCCGACTTGGTGCTCCTGCCGCGACGCGTCTGACGGGTTATTGGACAAAAATTAATTGAGAAATGACCACGACAACTGACATGTGCGGCGGATCCGGGCGTTTCGTCGTCTGATGAACAAAGTGGCGACGTGGTCAATCGACTCCAAGCGCGCCGATGGGAACGCAACAGTTTTTTTCACTTACTGCGGCAGTGCGGGACGGATATTTCATTTTCCTTGGCACGTGCTGGTTGCTCGACGCCACTCTTGCTGAAAAAATCGCCGCAACTTCAACGACGTATTTTTCATTATTGGTGGCACCCGACAGGTACAGTTCTCTTTCGCGGCGAAACGGAATTCGTGAGACTGGTGCGCTTTTCGCCAGACAGGAAATCGAAAATTGAAAGACCGACCGCCTTGATCGGGCGCAACCACCCACGATAGTCGACGTCCGTTGTACAACCGGAAGCTACCGTTCAGGAGGCAAGGTTGTGAGCGTCTCAGAAGGGTCGCGTGTCGCCGATCGCAGGCTCGCGAGTTTCAGGCGGCGTATGCCGACCGCATCGGACAGCCATCGGCCACGACCCGCCGTTGAGCGAGCGGGGAAACATGCCGTTCGAACGGCAGCATTACTCCGGAACCTGACGGACGAGCTAAGCGCGCAATTCGGCCTTAGCCGTCATTCGAGTATCGACGTCGGTCAGGTCGCTATGGGTTGTTTTCCTGACATTCGAAGGTCAGCATTCGCGAATGCCCGGCCTCCCCGCTAGCGAATGCGTACTTGCGACCCTTCTCAGTCATACGAGGTCAATCAAGATCTCCTGCCACGTTCAGCATTGCGACTGTCATTAATCAATACAGCTGAACCGTACTGGAGGTTCAATCTCCCGAAGTGGGTTGCCGCGATAGGCCGCTCGCGGCCTCGACTCACATCATTTCGGGGCTGCTCAGTTTCGTTCCGTCGGAAAAGCGGGCCAGTCTGTAGGGTTCAATGTCGAACTGCGGCGCCTCGTCCATTACCAGGCGGCTCACGAGCATGCCTGCACCTGGCCCTAGTCCAAAGCCATGTCCGCTGAAGCCGGATGCGATCACAAGACCGGGTTTCGCATTAACCTCCGAGATGACGGGAACGAGGTCCGGCGTCGTGTCGATCGCGCCCGCCCATGCATGAGCGATCCGCAAGCCCGCCAGCTCGGGAAACACGCTGGCCACGTTTTGTAGGGCACGTTCGAGCCATTCGGTATCAGGCCGGGGATCCAGCACCCGCGTTTCTTCGAACGGCGAGACGTCATCGTCGCGCCAGGTTGCGCTTGCCTCCGGTCCGTGGAAGAAGCTGGCGCCGACGCGAATCTTCAGTTTTTTCTTCAGCTTGCTGCGGAACATGGTGCGAAACTTCACCGAATGCCGCAGGTTTTGCGGCGCGAGTTCCACGCGTCCGTAGCCGGGAACAGCGATGGTGTAGCCGCCGTCCAACCGTCTCCTCAGCGCGAAGTTAGGCCCGGAGAAACAGCCTTCGATGACCCCCGGCGCCTCAGCGGTTCGCAACGCCGTTCCCATCACGTTGATGGCGGGCAGATCGATGCCGTGATGCTGGCAGAACAACGCGCTCCAGGCGCCTCCCGCGAGAACGACGGTGTCGGCTGCCAGCCGGCCGCGCTCCGTCCAGATGCCTGAGACACGCCCAGCACTCGTGTCGAGACTTCGTACCGCGCAGTTCTGATACACCATCGCGCCGAGACCTTGCGCGCCGCGAGCAATCGCAGGCGCGGCTTTCGACGGCTCGGCGCGGCCGTCCGTGCCAGACCACAGCCCTCCAGCCCACTTCGCGCGTCCGGACGGAATGCGCGCTGCCAGTTCGCGCGCACTGAGGATCTCGCTGTTAAAGCCGACTTCCCGGGCGCGGGCAAGCCACGATTCCCATTGCGCGATGTCCGATTGATGCTCCGTGCCGTACAGTATGCCCGCCTTACGAAACCCTATGTCCTCGCCCAGTTCTTCGCTTAGTTCGCTCCAGCGCTTGAGGCTTTGCATCGCGAGCGGCAGCTCATAGAGGTCGCGGTTCTGCTGACGTACCCAGCCCCAATTGCGCCCCGACTGCTCGCAGCCGATGGCGCCCTTTTCGAGCAGAGCCACCCGGACGCCGCGTCGTGCCAGTTCATACGCGGTGCTCACGCCAATAATGCCGCCGCCAACTACCGCGACATCGCATCGCTCGGGGAAACCTTCGCTATCCGTGACTTCGTCGATCCCTAACATTTCATAGCCGTTGGTTGCCGTTTCTTAGTACGTCACTGCAGTCGACACCGTCGGCAATGCGCACCTGAAGCGCGATTTCGCCATTCGCAGATAGTGGCTACGATTCTGGTATGTTCCACCGCTTCGCTGATAGGACGATCCTGTTGTATCCGAAAGGGATACAACGATGATCCACCAGGCGCTGAGGCAAATCTTGAATTGCTATCTTGCAGACTGTTGCCGAGACCAGGTTTCTGCCTAGCCACATTCTCACGCTCTTACTCCCTGGTTACCGGTGGGCTCGCACACCTACTTTTCAAATGCGAGCGAACCACACTTCGTCGAAATGAACGTAGCAAATGGTTCGCTCGCCGGGCCCTTCGATCGGCAATCGGGAGGTCGATGTGGGCGGGATTTGCCACCTCGCTTCCGGTACGCGCACGATAGGCGAGCGGGAATGTTTCGTCGAGGGTGACCAGAGCATCGTCACTCGTCGTGAGCCTCCGATGCGAGTACAGCAACGCCGTCAGCCGCCCGTACGCCTTGGCCCGCAGGCAGCACGAAGATCGGATTGATTTCTGCTTCGACAATACGCCCGCCAAGCTGCACCGCCATTCGCGCAAAGGCGACGATTGCGCTTACGAGGGCATCAATATCAGCGCGCGGCCGTCCACGATACCCGTCTAGCAGGGGCCACGTTTTCAGTTCGTGGATCATCGCGAGCGCGTCTGCGCGCGACAGCGGCACTTCGGTGGAGAGCAGGCGCATTGTCGTGTCCTTGAACAGTTCCGCTGTGACGCCGCCCATGCCGAGCAGCAATGCTATGCCTAACGGGTCTCGATGAAGGCCGAGAATCAGTTCCGTTCCACCGGCCACCATTTCCTGAACGAGAAACGTATTCGCGGATACGCCAGTCGCGGTTTCAACGTCGTCCCGCATACGGTTCAGGCGCGCCCCGATGCTGTCGGCTGTGACACCAACCGCGACGCCACCGACATCGCTCTTGTGGGTGATCGTGTTCGAAAGCAGTTTGAGCACGACTTTGTCGCCCAGCTCGCGAGCGGCGCTCGTGGCTTCATTCGCGTTCGTGACGACACGCTCGCGTACCGCCGTCACACCGAAGCGGGCAAAAAGCTCTTTCGCCTGCGCTTCGTTTAGTGATCCGGCGGGTAGATCGCTCACGTTGACGTCTGCTTCGGAGTGTTGTTTGTCCAAACTCACGGCGCGTTGCATGTACTCGCCGTGCTGCCACATCGCCGCAAGTGCGCTAGTCACGCTTTCGGGCGATGGGAACGCCGGCACTGCCTGCTCGTTAAGCAACCGCGTGATCTCCGGCGCGTGAGGGCTCACAAATGCCATCACGGGTTTGTCACTCCCGGGCAGCGAATCGCGGATCGCGTTAGCCATCAGGTCAGGCATCGCGAGGCCTGACGATCCAACGATAACTACGACTGCGTCGTAAGCCGGACTGTCGAGTAGCGTGCCGATCGCACCGCGCAGCAGAGCCGGCTGCAGACCCGCGAGCGTCACGTCGATCGGATTGCGGTCGAGCACCGCATGATCGCCGGTCTGGAGCGCGCGCAGCTTTGCAGCAGTCGCTTCATCGGGAGGCGGGGTCTCAAAGTTCGCCATGCCGAGGCTGTCGGTGAGGAGCGTGCCGGCACCGCCGGTCGAGGTCAGAATCGCCACCCGTCGCCCGGAGAGCTTGCGACGCGTCGCGAGCGCATGAGGGATGTCGAGCAAATCGGAAAACGTCCGGGCGCGAATGACGCCGACCTGGCTGAAAAGCGCGTCATACATGCGGTCCGAACCGGCCAGCGCGCCCGTATGCGAGACCGCCGATCGTGCGCCTGATTCCGAGCGTCCGATCTTGAACACGACGACCGGCTTGCCCGCGGCGGTCGCCCTTAGCGCGGCGCGGCGAAACCGGTCCGGATGACGAAGCCCCTCCATGTAGAGCGCGATGACGGAAGTCGAACCATCGTCAACCAGATAATCGACGAAGTCCGCCATGTCGAGATCTGCTTCATTGCTCGTCGACACCAGCTTTGACAGGCCAATACCGCTTGCTGCCGCCCGCGACAACAGTGAGCCAAGAATCCCCCCGCTTTGTGACACCACGCCGATCCCGCCGACTGTAAAAGTGTCGGTCTCCAGCGCCCCGCTTGCCGACAACGTGATGCGATCGGTGAGGTTGACGAGCCCGATCGTATTCGGGCCGAGCAGGCGCATGGACCCTGCTGCCTCGATCAATTGCGCCTGCCGCTTCGCGCCTTCCTCGCCAGTTTCTGCATAGCCGCTCGCCAGCACGATTGCAGCGCTCGTGCCGCGGCTCGCCAGATCCCGCACTGCAACGTGGGCGCGCTCGGCGCCGAGCAGCACGATGCCGACATCCGGTGCGTGCGGCAACGACGCTACATCGGGATAGCAGGGCAGGCCATTGATTGAGTCGTAACGTGGATTGACAGGGTAGATGTCGCCGGCGAAGCCGTGCTTCCTGAGGTAAGCCACCGGTCGGCCTGAAGTCTTGGCTGTGTCCGCCGATGCGCCGATTACGGCGACGCTCGCCGGGCGCATCAGTTTTGAAATTGCATTCATGTCGATCTCCTTCGTGCTCACTTGGTTTTGTTCAGGAATGCGAGCACCGAGTCGCGATGTTCACTGCTTGTGTAGCAGACGGCCTGTGCCTGGCTACCTTGTGAAAACACCTGATGCGCGGACAGTTCGTAGCTCTGGTTGAGGATGCTCTTGCCAAGCGCGAGCGCGGTGGCCGAACCCTGGCTCAATTCGGCGGCCCAGGCGTGGGCGTCGGCGATGAGCGAATCCGGATCGCTCAGGCGATCCGCGATGCCGATTTCCAGCGCTTCCTTTGCATCTACCTTGCGCCCGCTGAAGATCAGTTCCTTCGCCCGCGCGAGGCCGACCCGTCGCGGCAAAAAATACATGCCGCCACCGTCCGGAATCAGCCCGCGTTTGATGTAGCTCCACGTGAAGCTCGCTTCCTGTGACGCGAGGATAAAGTCGCAGGAGAGCGCCATATCGGCACCGAGACCCGCCGCTGCGCCGTTGACGGCAGCGATGGTCGGTTTGGGCATCGAGTAGAGCAGATTGACCGTGTGATGCACGAGTTGCTGGCGGGACCAGCCATTGAACGCAATCTCCCCGGCGGGTGCTTCCATGCGCTGCGCCATACCGCTGATGTCGCCGCCAGCGCAGAACCCCTTGCCGTTGCCGGTCAACACTACGGCGCGCACCCCCCGGTCGCGCGAAACGGTGTCCAGTGCCTCGATCAGTTCGGCGCGCATTTCGTTGGTGATGGCGTTACGTTTTTCAGGACGATTCAGCGCGATCATGGCGACCTGCGAGTCGATAGTGACTTGAATGGTGGATGTGCTCATGCGTGTCTCGATGGTTGAATTGGAGTCGACTGACATGCAGCTTAGCCCCACCTGTCACCCAAGACAGCCCGCTAATTCCACTCTGTGGAACGGAGCGCGTTTCATCTGAGGGCCTGAGAAATTCCACTGGATGGAATTGGTGGATTGTCATCGAGCGTTCGGTGCCGATAATGAATTCCAACGCAGGACACTTGCCACGACGATCCTGCGGTCCAATACAAGCCCGGAGACATGATGCACGCAGCCCGTTCCAATCCAATCGACGTCAGCGCCGTCGCGCAACCGCAGACAGAGGCCATCTACCGGAAAGTCACCTGGCGGCTGCTGCCGTTCCTCTTCGTTTGCTACGTCTTCGCTTATCTGGATCGCGCCAATATCGGCTTCGCGCACCTGCAGTTCTCGCGTGACATTGGTCTTTCCGACGCCGCATTCGGTCTGGGCGTAGGACTCTTCTACGTGGGTTACATGCTCTTCGAGGTGCCGAGCAACCTGTGGCTTGCGCGAGTCGGCGTGAGAAAGACGCTCATGCGAATCATGGCGCTATGGGGCATCGTTTCGGCGGGCACCGCGTTCGTGCAGACGCCGACGCAGTTTTACGTCGCGCGCGTGTTGCTGGGCGCAGCGGAGGCAGGATTCTTCCCGGGCGTGATTCTCTACTTCACCTACTGGTTTCCCGCCGCGCGCCGCGCACGCGTCACGTCAATCTTCATGACGGCGATCTGCGTATCCGGCATCATCAGTGGGCCAGTGTCGGGATGGATACTCAATAGCATGTCGGGCTTACTCGGCTATAACGGCTGGCAATGGCTGTTCCTTCTAGAAGGATTTCCGTCAGTCATCGCCGGTGTCTTTGCCTATGTCTATCTGACGGACCGGCCGGAGCAGGCGACATGGCTCACGGACAACGAGAAGGCCCTCCTGCTGGAGGAGCTTAACCGCGACGCGCAAACGAAGGCCGCACGCGCTCAAGGTTCGATCTGGGTCGCATTGAAGGAGCCGAAGTTTTATTTCCTGACGTTTGCATATTTCAGCGTACCGTGGGCGAGCATCGTCGTGCATATCTGGGCTCCGAGCGTGATCCAGAAAAGCGGCGTGTCGAACTACTGGCACATTGGGCTTCTTTCTGCGATTCCTTATGTGGTCGGCGCAGTTGTGATGTATCTGCTTGGCCGGAACTCGGATCGTATGCTGGAGAGGCGGTGGCACTTCATGGTAAGCGCATTGATGGCCGCGCTGGGCGTCGTGCTTCTGCCGGCAGCGGCGAATCACGCAGCCATCCTGGTGGCACTGCTTTGCGTCGCGACGGCCGGTTATCTGGGCATGCTGTCGCTGTTCTGGACGATGCCACCCGCGTATCTGTCGAGCACGGTCGCAGCAAGCGGCATTGGCCTGATTAGCAGCATTGGCCAGCTTGGTGGGATTTCGGCGCCATCGGTGATCGGCTACGCATCGACGCACTTCGGCAGCAGCGCGATGGGTCTCTATGCGGTTGCGGTCGTCTCGATTCTCGGCGGCCTTGCCGTGGTGCTCGGCATTCCGGCCCGCGCGATCGGCGAGCGTCGGAAGTGAAAGATCCGCTTGCGGGCCTCAATTTTCGAGGCGCACGCATTCGGCTTTGATCTCGTCGCGCAGACGCAGCAGAGCCGGTGCCAGTTCGCTCACAACGCTGTCTTTTGACGCCGCCGTGCGGACGCTAAAGTTGAGGATCAACAACCGGTGTCCGGGAATGGCGAGCGGAGTCGCGAGTGCAATTACTTCAGGCTGCCAGCTTGCGACGCAATAGCCGTTTCGATGCACATCATCCACAGCCTCAGCGATTTCTCGCGCTAGACGCTCCCAGCCGCTCCGTCCGCGACGCTTGAACGCGCCCATCAGGTGGGCAAATTCGGCCTCCGGCTGCGTGGCGAGATACGCCCGGCCGAGCGAAGTCAGTTCCATCGGCACACGTTGTCCCGAGACGATCGTACGCAATGAGGCTCGCTGGTTATAACGAATGGACTCGAGGTAGACCATCTCTTGCCGGTCGGCGCCCGCAATTCCGACATTGATGCGCTTTGCTTGGGCAGTATCGCGGATTAGCGGTCCTGCAGCATTCAGTACTGTGGATCCGCTGCGCAACGCCTGCGCCAGACTGAGCACGGGTAGGCCCAGTCTGTACGCCCTGCGAGCCGCATCGTGCTCGAGATAACCCGCCTCGACGAGCGTTCTCGTAAGGCGGCTCACCGTTGCCTTCGGCAGGCCGGTGCGTTCCGCGAGTTCTCCATTGCCGAGAAGTGTCGCACCGGGGCCGAACGCGCGCAGCAGTTCGAGCCCGCGTTCGAGCGATCGATTCGATGGGGTAGCGTTCGATTGCGGTTGTTGATTCGTGTGGTTCGCCATAGAAAGTAGGTTTGCCGTGCTTAACGTGAAAAGAACCGTAGCTTTACTAAAAAAGGATTATCCGATGGTCACCATCAATGCAAAGCTCCGACGCGCGACCGCGTCTGCTGCACTCTGCACCGCGTCACTATTGTCAAATGCGGTGCAAGCCGCTGACGTTCATGTTCTGGCAACTGGAGCGCTCTCAGCAGCGTTTAGGGAGCTAGGACCAGGGTATGAACGGCAGACCGGGGATCACCTCATCATATCGTGGGGGCCTTCATACGGTACGTCCACTGACGCGTTGCCCATACGCATTAAGAATGGCGAAGCAATGGACGTCTGCTTCATGATCCGCCCTGCGCTAGACGAACAGATCAGACAGGGTAAGTTTCTCCCGGACACTCGCACAGATCTCGTTGCGTCCCGAATTGGTGTCGCGGTCCAGGTGGGTATGCCGACGCCAGATGTCAGTACTGTGGAAACACTACGTAGTGCACTGCTCGCAGCGAAATCAGTAGCTTTCTCGGAAGGAGCTAGCGGCACCTATATTACTGAGACGTTGTTCCCCAAGCTTGGCATCGCAGATCAAATGAAAGGCAGGAGTGTTCAGATTAAAGGCAAGGAACTGGTCGGAACGGCCATTGAGCGCGGCGACGCCGAACTTGGATTGCAACAGATCAGTGAACTTCGCGCCATTCAGGGGATCCAGTACGTCGGGCCGCTCCCGCAAGAAGTCCAGAAGGTGAGCGTCATTTCCGCCGCTTTATCAACAAACGCGCAGGAGCGCGAAGGCGCCGCAGCCCTCATTTCTTACCTGAGAACGCCGACAGCGTCGGCAGTATTCGAAAAGACGGGACTTGATCCAATCGAGCCCGGGAAATAAATCGCATTGGTCCTCCCGTCGTGGTGCCCCCGGAAGATGGGCCACCGAGACACTCATTTCTTTCGTCGGTAGCCCTGTCCGAGCGTGAATGGGGGCATGACCTTTGAGCAAGATTGGGTCGAGAGCACGCATCCGCTGAGATTAGACAGGACGTCGGCGGCCGTTAGGTTGTAAGCGTCCGGTCAGTAGCGCATAGCAGACGTGCAAGCCAGGATGTGCGAACGACGGCAATGGCCGAATTGCTGTCCCGGAGAAACCGGCTTGAATGGCCGGACCACTCTGATACCTGCCGTTGAACCCGCGACCGCGCGACCGGCTGCAGGGGGTCGCGTGCTGTCAATCGCTGCCCTGCGAGGTTCAAGGTGCGCATGCGGTTGGCATAAGGCAGTAGCCGGCCAGGAAGGGACGTTTGACGCTGTCCGTTGAGCGACACTCAATCGTCAGTTCGCCGCTCAAAGCAGACGCACCCCATTGCCTTGCGGTCGATTGCCATCTACTTTCTGCGACGCTTCGACATTTCAGGCGATCAAGAGCGCATATTAGTTTCCGCCATCGTATCCCCATCCACCTAAGAATGAAGGAATTGCACTCAGGCTTTGGATCCGCTCGTGGTTCTGGGCTGACGGTTCTCGTGCAACCATCGGGAATAGGTTTAGAAGCAGCTCTTTTGTCGCTTCAAACGCTTCTTTAGAATATTGCTCACTGCCTTGCAACTCGTTCAGCGTAGACATCACCCACCGTATGTATACGATGGGGATTACGAGATCGGGAATATCTTCCCATCCATCGATGAGCCCTGGTTTTCGATATTGCGCTTCGAGCCGATCGTCGCAACGACCCTTACAGCACCAGTAGACATACTCGTGCTTTGGTTTGAATGACGGATCATAGCTTTCGGAATAGGTTCTCCAACCTACGACGATACCGGCTGGATGTTCTCCGAGAAGCTCCTTGCCGCATGCCTTGCATTGCAGCGAGGGCTCGTCTGAAAATATCTTCGCAGCCTTTGGATGGTCCTTCTCCCACAACGAGGACGAGACAGGCATAAATCTGCGCGCGAGCAGAAGCCCTTCCCGGGATGCGAGCAACGCTGCTTCGATCTTTTCTCGATCAAAGACGATGGTTGGATATGTCTTTTCCAGTGCGCGTAACTTCGTGGCGAGGCCGCTACTGGGTACGGTTGAATAAAAACCTACAAAGCCGGCGCAGTCATGCGTTTCGATCCGGTCTCGGATGTCATTTTCCACGCTCTGGAGTACCGATACTCCAGAATTAGCGTTATGTTTGCAGCTCACCAGCCATCTAACTTTGGTTTCCCCGGCAATACCCGTTCGCGTTTCTTCGATAACGAGATCCCGTCCAGCATCGGGTCCTCGGTCGGGATCAGTCAAGATGGCGAACCCTTTCATCGTGAGGAATTCGCGCGCAAAAAGCTCAAATTGATCTCGATCCTTCCCTGTGGTCGGGGAGGCAATTTCCGTGAAGTCTAGGGCAGCCACCGTCATCGTCCTTTTGGCGTTTACTTTCGGTGAGCATACTATATTGGCCCATCGGTTCAGATCGAAGAATGCTGCGCACCGATCTGGAGATAGTAAGTCTTCACGACACGTGCGCTCGTCTAAAGTGTCGGGTTCAGATTGTGTTGCATCGACCGGTTGAATCCGCAATCGAAAGCAGCTATTCACCTCTTGGGTGTTCCACCGACCGCTTGGGGTCGCGTGCTGCCGATGGCGGCCTTGCGACGTTCAGGGCCGCGCATGCCAGGTGCATGAGACCGCACTCGGCCACTTACGGACATTCAACGCTGGCCCCTGGATTGTCGACGATCGTCGCTGCGCAACTTTGCTGGAAAACACGCAAGTTGCCTATTTGGACGCGGACCGCGAACGCACCTTGGTCATTATGAGCGCTGAGTGCAGCCTAGCGAACGGTGACTATTCTTCGATCGGGTTGCGCAGCGTTGCGATTCAAGGTCACGCAATCGTTGGCTCCCAGGTGATCGCACTAAATTGGTGGCTTGCGATTACTCTGTTTCAACATTTAAAGTAGGTTCGGCGTCCCGACCCAGATCGCAAGCGCCTCAGTGGATTGGTTATTCAACCATCCTTGGGGCAGCGTCGATTGGTAATGCGCACTGTCCCCTGTTTTGAGCACAAATGTCTTGCCCTCAAGAGTCAACGAAATTTCACCCGAAGTGACGTAAAGAAACTCTTCTTGCGCGCTGGTTGGCATATCGGCAGGTCCGCTCTGATAAGGCGGGAATCTCACAAGGACGGCCTCAAGCCGCCGGCCGCCAGACTTATGCGTAAGTCTGGCGAACGAGTTTGCGGTATCCGCGAACTCGAAGAAACTCACTTCCTCACCCCGACACACAAATTTCTGTTCGTTTGGAGCGTCAACAAAGTATTGCACGGCAACACCAAGCGCGTCGGCAATGCCTTTCAACGAGGCAATCGAGGGCATGGCCAATCCGCGCTCTATCTGTGACAGGAAGGGTTTCGAAATCCCTGCGGCCCTTGCCGTACAGTCAAGAGTGAGCTTTAGTCGCTGTCGCAGCGCGCGGATCTTGCCGCCGAATTGCGCGGATGGAATATTTTTTTTCATTTCGGTAAACATAAAAAAATGAGGTGGACTTCGAGGCCCATGGTTCCTTCTTGGCCTTCTCCAGTGTTTCCGGTTGGCGCCCGTGGCGATCACCGTGGCCCCTTCTGTCTGGAATCGTTTCGCGATCACCGCCCCCGTCCCGGTTGTGCCTCCCGAGATGAGCGCAATCTTGCCTTCCAATCTGTTCATTCGTGACCTCTTGTATGCCTGACTACGAGGTGGTTGAAGAACGTGATCCACGAGACCCGTCCTCACCATAGGAGTACAGGTGTCTGTTTCAACCACGTATCCTTCGCCAGTTGCTCCACCACGAACTGAGCGACATCCGCGCGTGCGACCTTGCCGCCGTTGACGTCGGCGAGGTCAACGATGGCCCTGACGCTTCCGCGAGCTGGGTCGTTGGTGAGCATCGCGGGCCGGATTAAGACCCAATCGAGTGAGCTGTTGCGAATCGCGGCTTCCTGGCGCCCCTTGTCTTTGTAGGCATGGCGAAGCAGCAAGGGCTGGAATAGCCGGTCGAACACGAAGCCGCCGTGGCCGCGGCTATCTCCTACCCCCAGGGCGGAGATGCAGACCAGACGGCGGACGCCGCTACGACTCATCGCCGGGAGCAACGCGCGTGTCGCTTCGGTCAGAACGCTGACTTCGCTGAAAGGGCTAACGCCCGTGCCCAGCGAGCTGACGACCGCATCGCAGCCTTCCAAGGCGCGCATCAGGGCGCCTTCGTCGCGGGCATCCCCCTCAATGAGGTCTGCGCCTGCGAAGTCGGGCGCGCGCGCCTTCGAGCGAACTAACGCGACTACGGAATGACCCTTCTCCAAGGCGTCGTGGACGATCAGCCGTCCGGTTCCGCCCGTTGCACCCAAAACAAGAACCTTCATCGTCGATCTCGATAGTTGTTGGTATGACCGCCGCATTTCATATGGAAATGGGCTCTTTGGGTTGCTCCGCCATAATCACGTAGGAGTACGAATACCCGGAGTAAATTTACAAAATCGTATCCCATCGCTGATCCGCTGACCTATTTTGCAGCGGATTTCAGGGCCGCCGCGAAGACATCGCGGGCAGACGTCGCGCCCGGGAGGTGCTCTGTACCCTCGACGCCGAGGTCCATCCAGCCCGAGTTGACGGCGTCATACATCGCTTCGGCCGGTCCCGTCTGGCCCTTCGGAACGCCGAGCTGCTCGAACGCTGCCGGCCACGCGGCTCGCGGCACAGCAAAAGCGTTGACGTCGACCTTCAGGACTTCACCCAATTGCGTCGCTACTTCATCCGCACTGACCATCGAACCGAGCTCGATGGCGCGATGCCCCGACCATGCCGGCCCGTTCAGAAGCGCTGCGACTTCGGCGCCGATGTCGTTGGTCGCGACCATGGTCGATTTCCGATCGGTCGGGTTGTAGTAGACGGGGAGCGTGCCATCTTGGGCAACATGCAAGCCGTAGAGGAAGTTTTCAAAAAATCCGCCGGCGCGCACATAAGCGATCGGCAATGTCAGGTCGCGAAATCCTTGCTCCAGAAGCGACAGCGCCGTGATCATCCCCAGCCCGCTGGTTCTGTTCGCCCCCATCGACGAAAGCGCAACCACTCGCGGCGGCGATGCCCTGGTGAGCGCCTCGACATAGTTTGCAAT